>CAUCBQ010000009.1 GCA_958441075.1 uncultured Clostridiaceae bacterium
CCATGCTGTCCTGGGGATGCATCACCATAAGTCCTGCAAAAATAAACACTCCTGCTGCAGCCTTCACTGCAAGCCTGCGAAATACGTTCAGCTTCAAACCTTTGATCTCCTGACATTCAAAATACTTACACTGCCTGTAATTGTTACAAAATTGTTACGCACTGTAATAAAGTATATTCTTTCTGTCAGAATTTGTCAATGGTAAATGAAGGAATCACCTTCGTCTTCTCCATCTATCTTCTCGGCCCTCTGAACATCCATATAATCATCAGTATCACGAGAACCGGCCAGATATGGGCCAGTATAAAGCCGGCCAGGCCTACGATGCCGAAAAAGACGCTCATAATAAGGAAAATCACGAAAAATACCACAAGTCCTGCGCCCAGACGCACATACCACTTGCTGAAATCCAGAAAATGGACATGACTGTGCCCGGTATAGGAATTGTCCTGTCCGGCTGTCTGGCTGCCGCCAAAGGCACTCTTAGAGCCAGCGCCCGCTGCCCCCTCCTCTGCCTGACCGGAGCCGTATACGTCATAGCCGTCCGGCCGGTCCTCCGTATCATAAGCCGCATCTACAATGGTCCTTGCGATGATCCTGGGGCCTCCCAGACTCTCGATGACCTCCCCCTCTGTATGTCCCTTTGATACCTCCTGAGAAATATAGCCGTCGTAGTACCGGATATTTTCCTGAACCGTCGAGTAAGGCACCCGCCCCTCCAGTTCTTCCTTTAAGCCCTGTAAAAATTCATTTTTGGTCATTTATTCTGCCCTTTCTTTTATTAAGCCTTCCCGGTATGCGACTACCAGCTCCTTTAAATCCGCAATCTGGGCCTTTAGCTCCCGGCCCTTATCCGTATCTGCCACCATAATCCGGCGGGGCATCTTCTCTACCATAGATACCTTGGGCGTACTGTCCTTTTTGGGGTCAAAAGGCATATGCTCTGCCAAAGCCAGCTGATGAGAATTGTAGATCAGCGTATAGCCTGCAATGCCTGTGGTACTCTGGTAAGCCTTGGATAAGCCACCGTCAATGATAAAGAGCTTTCCGCCTGCCTTTACGGGCTTTTCACCGTCCTTCAGCTTTACAGGCACATGGCCGTTGATAATATGGGAGCCCACTACCGGGAGGCCGAACTCCTCTAAAATCCGGCAGCAGATCTCCTCACTCTCGCTGAGTTTATAGTAAGGATTCATCGTCTCCTTATGCGCTGCCTTATCCTCTACAAAATAGTGTTCAAATGTAGTCATCTTGTCCTTGCCGAATACCGGAGATCTGGCTCCGCACCAGAGATACCACATGAGATCCAGAGCTTCCTGCTTCTCCTGATGGCCCTCCGGCATAAAATAGGCGTTGTGGATCTGACGGCTTAAATAATCCATCAGCTCCTTTCCCCTGTATTCCCTTCCCCCGAAGGTAAGACCCGCAAAGGAGCCGTCCGTTCTCATGGGGATACAGCCATGATAAAGGAGGTTGGAGTTGCAGCATGTGTAGATACTGCCATGGGAATAGAGGAACCGCACCTGACGCTGAAGCACCTCGCTGTGGCGGAAGGAAGCGGACAGCACCCTCAGAAGCTCCTTCTCTCCCCTTGTAAGCTCCAGAGGGTTTCTGGGATCAATGGTTGGGAAATTGGTGTCCAGCATGGGATAAGTCTTTTCTCCAATGATAACGGTTCCCTTCTCATAATCCACTGCCGGAAGCAGCAGCCTGTCCTCCATCCCGTATTCCGGATGGCGCATAATCATGGCTCCCTCCACCTTAAACTGAATCACGGCAATGGCCTTGTGCATCCGGGCCGCCAGTCCGGGGTCCACTGCATCGTAAAGATTTTCGTCCAGAATTTTGGGCATAAAGCGTTCGCATGGATCATCCTGGTATACCCGGGCTGCAAACATGGAAAGAGGCCGCAGATTGATACCATAGCCATCCTCCAGCACATCAAAGCTGTTGTAGCTTATGGCGATCCGCAGCACATTGCAGATACAGGCCAGATTGCCCGCAGCAGCCCCCATCCATGAAATATCATGATTTCCCCACTGTATATCTACATCATGGAAATTCATAAGCTCCTGAATAATAATATCTGCCCTGGGTCCCCTGTCAAAAATATCCCCGATAATATGAAGATTATCAATGGTCAGATTCTGGATCAGGCGGCAAAGGGCCGCTATAAATTTATCCGCAATGCTGGTATCTATGATTGAATGAATAATCTCATTATAATAAAGCTTTTTATTTTCATCATTTCCATCTACATGGAGCAGTTCATCAATAGTATAAGCATACTCTCTGGGCATCTTTTTGCGGACCTTGGACCGGGTATACTTTGAGGCCACTACCCGGCAGATCTGTACCAGACGGTAAATGGTAATCCGCTGCCAGTCCTCCGTATATCTTCCCTGCTTCATCATTCTGGGCAGATGGCGCTCCGGATAATAGATCAGATTTGCCAGCTGAAGCTGCTCCTCCTCCGGTATCACATACCCGAAGGTTTCCTTTATCTTCTCTCTGATAATGCCGGACGAAGACCGGAGCAGATGAATAAACGCCTCATATTCCCCATGAAGGTCACTGAAAAAATACTCCGTCCCCTTAGGCAGGCTGCAGATCGCCATCAGATTTACAATCTCCCCTGTGGCTTCCTTTACAGAAGGAAATTCCCGCGCCAGGAGCTGCAGATATGCCACATCTCTCATAATACATTCCCCCGTCTTTTGCATATACATTTATTGCAATTTCGATAGAATTATAGTACCATATTTGTAACATATTTTAAAGTTTTTCCCATAAAACATCATTTAAAAATTTATTAAAGCTCTTTGGAAAGGAACTCATATGGAAAAATTATATGTATTTGGAACCGGAAATGCTCAGGCAGTCCATTGCTACAATACCTGCTTTGCATTAAAAGATGAAGATGAATTTTTTATGATTGATGCCGGAGGAGGAAACGGAATTCTGAGGATTCTGGAGGAAATGAAGGTGGATTTATCTCATATCCACCATATTTTCGTAACCCATGAGCACACAGACCATATTCTGGGAATCGTATGGATGATCCGTATGATTGCAGCTGCCATGAAAAAAAATACCTATCAGGGCCAGCTCCAGATCTACTGCCACCCGGATCTGACTGAAACCATTTCCACGCTCTGCCGTCTGACACTGCAGGGAAAATTTTACAAAATGATCGGCGAGCGGATTTTCCTGGTTCCGGTAGAGGACGGAGAGACCGTCCGAATTCTGGATTATGATGTGACATTTTTTGACATTCTGTCTACAAAGGCAAAACAGTTCGGCTTTACCACTGTGCTGAAAAATGGAAAAAAACTGACCTGTGCAGGAGACGAGCCCTTAAATCCCGAATGTACGTCCATTGTAAAGGGAAGCTCCTGGCTGCTCCATGAGGCGTTCTGCCTTTATGAAGACAGAGACCGTTTTAAACCTTACGAAAAACACCACAGCACCGTAAAGGAAGCCTGCGAACTGGCTGAAGAGCTTAAAATCCCCCACCTGATCCTGTGGCATACGGAGGACAAACAAATTACCCGACGCAAGACGCTCTATACTTCCGAGGGGCGCACATATTACCATGGCGACCTCCATGTGCCGGATGACCGGGAAATCATTGAACTGTAAAAACGGTTCCGGCAGTAAGCTGTACATAAAAAAATGCTCCGGCAGTATAATAAACTGCCCGGAGCATTTTTTATTCCGGCTCTATTCTCCCAGAGCCATCTCATAGATGCGGATCATATCCTCATCATCCAGTTCCCTTATACCTGTAAGCCTGCGCGCTCCGCCTCCGGAGCATTTTTCCGCCATCTGCTTAAATAGTGAGGGGTCTACGCCCAATTCTTTTAAGCTCACCGGCATATCCAGAGCTTTAAAATAGTTTTCTGTTTCCCGGATACCTGCCAGCGCCGTGCGCTCCGGATGCTCAAAATCCATATTCTGGTTCCATACATTCACTGCATACTGAGCGAAACGGTTCACATCATTCTGATACACATATCTTGCCCAGGACGCCCAGAGAGCTGAAAGGCCTGCGCCGTGGGCAATCCGGTCATCCATGCCCGACAGCTCGTGTTCCATCTGATGAACCGGCATAAACACCTGTCTCCCCACTCCTGTCAGATCATTGTGAGAAAGACTGCCTGCCCACATAAGGGCAGCTCTGGCTTCGTAATCTTCCGGTTTTTCATGGACAATCCGCCCTGCCTCTATAACAGCTTTCAAAAGCCCCTCATCGATACGGTCCGTAAGAGGCGTATCCTCACCCAGACTGAAATACCGTTCCAGGGTATGCATCATAATATCCACTGTACCGCAGCCCGTCTGGAAGGAATTTACCGTATAAGTCAATTCAGGATTGCAGATGGAAAACAGCGGTCTGTGGGTTATGCTGTTAAAGCCTCTCTTTAAGCCATTTTCCTCATTGGTAATCACACAGGAGGCGCTCATCTCGCTGCCTGCCGCAGCCAGCGTAAGGATCACGCCCACAGGAAGGGCCTTCTTTGGAACTTCCTCCTTCATATGAAACTTCCATACATCCACTCCGGGATTTCCCACGCCGTCAGCAATGCACTTGGACGAATCGATCACGCTTCCCCCGCCTACTGCCAGAATAAAATCCACCTGCTCCTTCCGGCACAGCTCAATCCCCTGTCTTACCATAGACAGCACCGGATTAGCCTGAACACCGCCCAGAAGCACGTATTCAATTCCCTCTGCCTTCAGGACTTCCTCAACCGTATCCAAAAGCCCGGTCCGCTTCACACTTCCCCCGCCAAAGTGAACCAGAACCTTCTTAAATCCATATTCCCGAATCAGCTTTCCCACCTGCAGATGGGTATCCTTTCCAAAAATCATGCGCGTTGGCGCGTAAAATTCAAAATTCTCCACGTTAACTCCTCCTTGCCCTATGCAGTTCCATATAAACCGCATAAATGATCGAAAATTTCTATCCCTATTTTACCACATACTGTTTACTTTCTCAATTCTATCCTTTGACAGAACATTCATGGCCCCAAATACACGGTCATCATATTTTTCCATTCCTTCCCATAAACTGTTCTCAGGACCTTATTTCAAAGAGGTGCTTTTATGAAATTTTTTTCTCATCTGTTTTTTCGTGTTTCCAGTTTTTTCCGCAGGCATCCTCAGACTGTCATCCGGACGGAGCTGGCTGTACTTGCTCTCCTGTTCCTCAGTCTGTTCCCTGCCTTTCACCAAAAAGCCGCCTGCGTTCTTTCCGGCCGCCCTTTTGCCTCCCCTTCCGACGCTTCCAAAGTCCCGGAAAAGAGTACCATAAAATGGGTGGACTTTAACGTAACAGCCGATGCCCTGAATCAGGCCTTCCGCTATGATGTAGACACATTCCAGAAACAGACCCATCTGAACTGGGTAGATCTTTTGGCCCTTTTGGGAAATAAATATGGCGGAGATTTTTCCTCCTACCGTCCGGAGGATATGACCGCCATGGCTGAAGCTATATTAACGGGTGAAACGACAATGGATGAGATGAAAGAAAAAGCTAAGAATTTTGACTATTACAGGGAAGCATATGGAGCAGTTCTTGACGGAATGGTAGGAATATTCAAAGCGGAGATTCCCATAAAGGAAGCTCCGCCGGAATATCTCTCTGAAAATCAGTCTCAGGACTCTGACACCATCTGGGTCACAAAATACGGCCTGAAAGCATTCTCCCCCATTGCCAGGGGTTTTCCCTACAATGATTACGATGACTTCGGCGCAGCCAGAAGCTACGGCTTTAAGCGCCAGCATCTGGGCCACGACATGATGGGGCAGGTGGGAACTCCCATCGTTGCCGTAGAGTCCGGCTATGTGGAAGCCATCGGCTGGAATCCCTACGGCGGCTGGAGACTGGGAATCCGCAGTCTGGATCAAAAGCGTTACTATTACTACGCCCATCTGCGCAAAAACTATCCCTACCAGTCCAATCTGACCCGGGGTTCCTACGTTCAGGCCGGGGACGTGATCGGCTATCTGGGACGTACCGGCTACAGCACTACGGAAAATACCAACAACATCGACACCCCCCACCTTCATTTCGGTCTGGAGCTGATCTTTGACGAAGCCCGCCGCCAGGAAGGGAAGGAGGTGTGGATCGACTGCTACGGACTGATCCGGTTTCTGGAACGAAACCGCTGTGAAACGGTAAAAGTGGACGGTACCAAGGAATGGACCCGGATCTATCACATGGAAGAGGCCGATCCCCCGGCTCCTTCTAAGACAGCCGGTGAATAAACAGCCCGCTTCTGAGCTTCGGTTCAAACCAGGTGGATTTGGGCGGCATCAGCCGTCCTGCATCCGCCACCGCAAGCAGCTCTGTGATCGAAGTGGGGTACATGGAAAATGCAAGCTTCATATCGCTGTCTGCCCTGCGCTCCAGTTCCTTTAACCCCCGGATTCCTCCTATAAAATCGATTCTGCGGTCTGTCCTTGGATCACCGATTCCAAGAACCGGCCCCAGAAGCTGATCCTGAAGTATGGATACATCCAGACCCGCTACCGGGTCCTGGCTTTTATATTCCGGCCGTATCTGCAGACAGTACCATTCCCCTTCCAGATACATTCCAAAGGTTCCCTTCTGATCCGGTGCAAAGGCCTCGCATCCCAGAAGCTGAATCTCAAATTTCTCCTCTGCCTTCTTTAAAAATTCATCTTTTTTCAAGCCATTTAAATCTTTTACCACCCGGTTATAGGGCAGGATCATCAGCTCGTCATCCGGAAACAGAACGGAGAGGAAATAGTTAAACGGCTCCTCTCCCGTGTAATCCGGATGCTCCTCACGTCTCTTAAGTCCCGCCTTAACCGCCGACGCCGCTCTGTGGTGCCCGTCTGCAATATAAGCTGCCGGAAGCTTCTCAAAAGCCTCCTCCACTGCCTTTACAAGTTCAGGATCACCCATCTTCCATACCCGGTGCCGGATGCCGTCCTCCGATACAAAATCGTACAGAGCAGCTTCTTTTCGCGCCTGCTCCACCAGACGTTTTAGTTCCTCCTGCCTGCGGTAAGCCAGGAAAATAGGGCCTGTATGGGCGTTGGTCTTATCCACATGGCGGATACGGTCCTGCTCCTTGTCCTCTCTGGTATTTTCATGCTTTTTGATTACTCCGTTGATATAGTCGTCCACTGCACAGCAGGCCACGATTCCCGTCTGGCTGCGTCCGTCCATAGTAAGCTCGTACAGATAGTAGGCCGAATCCGGATCTGTCACATATACCCCCTCCCGGATCTGACGGTCCAGAAGCTCTCTCGCCTTCTCATATACCCGGCTGTCATAGGTATCCACATCTTCAGGGAACTGGGTTTCCGGACGGTCAATATTTAAAAACGAATATGGATTTCCCTTTACTGCCTCACTGGCCTCCTGTCTGTTATATACGTCATAGGGAAGGGCCGCTGTACGGGCCGCCATCTCCCGGTCTGGTCTGATACAGATAAATGGTTTTACTGCTGCCATAATTTTTCTCCTCTTTTATTCTCCCCGCCCTCAGCGGACCGATATGCCAGATCAGCTATAACAGGGGCCAAAAAGCCTCCACAGCCGTCCGGCCATGAAGGCTCTTAAATTCACACTGCCGGCACCTTAACGGCACAGGCTTCATTATCACTTATTTTACCTTACGCACTCTGAGCACACCCTCAATGGCCTTTAGCTTCTCAATGGTAGTCTCCTCCGGCTTATGCTCCAGATCCAGAAGCGTATAAGCGTATTTATCACGGCTCTTGTTTGTCATATCAGTGATATTCACGCCCTGGGCTGCAAGAATTCCCGTAATCTGTCCGATCATATTGGGAATATTCATGTGAAGCACAGCTATACGGCTCTCCGCCTGGCATACGCCCATATCGCAGGCCGGGAAATTCACGGAATTACGGATATTTCCATTTTCCAGATAATCCGTCAGCTCCTGCACTGCCATCACCGCACAGTTATCCTCAGATTCTTTTGTGGACGCTCCCAGATGAGGCGTCAGAATCACATGATCCATATTTGCCGCTTTGGGATTTGGGAAGTCGCTTACATAGCGGGCCACCTTACCGGATGCCAGCGCCTCTGCCATATCGTCATCATTTACCAGTGTGTCTCTGGCAAAGTTTAATACTACCACGCCATCCTTCATCATGTCCAGCTTTTCTTTATTAATCATGCCCTTTGTAGACTCCATAAGAGGAACATGAACCGTAATATAATCACACTCCTGGAAAATGGTGTCCACATTGGTAATATGCCTTACATTTCTGGAAATCCTCCAGGCAGCGTTGACAGAAATATAGGGATCGTAGCCGTATACCTCCATTCCCAGATGGGTAGCTGCATTGGCCACCTCTGCTCCAATGGCTCCAAGACCAATGACGCCTAACTTTTTTCCCTTGATCTCACAGCCTGCAAAGGCCTTTTTGCTCTTTTCCGTTGTCTTTGCAATCTGGGGATCGGAGGCATTCTCCTTACACCATGCAAGACCTCCCGCAATATCTCTGGAAGCCAGAAAAAGCCCTGCCAAAACCAGCTCCTTCACGCCGTTTGCATTAGCTCCCGGAGTGTTAAATACCACAATTCCCTTTTTTGCACATTCATCCAGAGGAATGTTATTTACTCCGGCTCCGGCCCGGCCTACAGCCAAAAGACCTTCCGGAAGCTCCATCTCATGCATGGAAGCGCTGCGTACCAGAACTGCATCCGCCTCTGCCAGCTGGTCTGTAAAGGTATAATCTGCCGGAAACCGCTCTGTTCCGCAGGCAGCGATTGGATTTAAGCACTGAATTTTTTTCATTTCCCCTGCCCCCATTTCTTCTCAAAATCATCCATAAAGGCTACCAGCTTCTCCACACCCTCCATGGGCATTGCATTATAAATGCTGGCTCTCATACCGCCTACGGTGCGGTGTCCCTTTAAATTTTCCAGGCCTGCTGCCTTGGACTCCTTTACAAAGAGTGCGTCCATCTCCTCATTTCCCGTAATAAAGGGAACATTCATAAGGGAACGGTCCTTCTTTTCCACTGTTCCCTTAAAGAGACGGCTCTGATCCAGGAAATCATAGAGAAGCTTTGCCTTCTTTTCATTGCGCTTTTTCATCTCCTCCAGACCGCCCATTTCCTTTAACCACTTAAATACCTTACCGCAGATATAGATGCCGTAGGTAGGAGGCGTATTGTACAGAGAGTCTGCATCTGCATGGGTCTTGTACCGCAGCATGGTTGGCGTTCCCTCCAGCACATCCTCACGGATCAGATCCTCTCTGATAATGGCAATCACCGTTCCAGCCGGCCCCACATTCTTCTGGGCTCCTGCAAAAATAAGTCCGTATTTCGTCACATCCACAGGCTCAGATAAGAAGCAGGAGGACTGGTCTGCCACCAGATCCTTTCCCTTTGTGTTGGGAAGGTTCCAGAACTTGGTTCCGTAAATCGTGTTGTTCTCGCAGATATATACATAGTCTGCATTCTCCGAAATGGGGAGGTCGGAGCAGTCGGGAATATAGGAAAATGTCTTATCCGCACTGGATGCAACTGCATTTGCCTGCCCGTACATTCCGGCTTCCTTATGGGCCTTCTTTGCCCACTGGCCTGTGATGATATAATCTGCTACACGGTTCTTCATCAGGTTCATAGGAACCATAGCGAACTGCTGGGACGCGCCCCCCTGCATGAAGAGCACCCGGTAATTGTCAGGAATATGTAAAAGATCCCGCAGATCTGATTCCGCAGCCTTGATAATGTCATCATATGCCTTTGAGCGGTGGCTCATCTCCATCACTGACATTCCAGTGCCTCTGTAATCCAGCATCTCTGCTGCTGCTTCCTTCAGAACAGCCTCCGGCAGCACGGCCGGACCTGCGGAAAAGTTATAAACTCTGCTCATCCTGTCTCCTCCTTATTCTGGGTGCCTTTCAAATTTTCCTGCACCTGTATTTTATATATATGCAGGCAGTTTTGCACTATGCGGACCACCCGCCTATATTGCTTTATCATGATATAGTGATAATGCATTGAAAACACTATACTCCCTTTTTTTGAAAATTTCAAGTAGAAATTTCAGAATATTTTTTCATCGCCTTTAATATTTCCAAAAAAATACAGCCAGAACAGGAAGGTGGCTATCTACCTTCCCGCTGGCCGCACATTCTCTATCCAATTTTCAGATCCGTATCGTCAAAGGCATCTGCAATGGGAGCTCCCGGAGATACCATTGGGAATACCTTATCGTCGCAGCCGATCTGGCAGTCGATCACAACGGGAATATTCAGGCTTATAGCTTCCCTTAAAACCGGCTCCAGCTCCTCCTTCTGGCTCACACGGTATGCCTTCGCTCCCATGGCCTCTGCAATTTTCACAAAATCCACTGCATCATTGAGCACCGTCTGGGAATAGCGTTTTCCGTAGAACAGGGTCTGCCACTGGCGCACCATTCCCAGTACATGGTTATTTAATACCACCTGAATAACCGGGATATTGTAGCGGGTTGCCGTAGCAATCTCGTTCATATTCATGCGGAAACAGCCGTCTCCGGCAATATTGATTACTGTCTTGTCCTGACAGCCCATCTTGGCTCCGATGGCCGCACCCAGACCGTAGCCCATAGTGCCCAGACCGCCGGAGGTCAAAAGGGTTCTTGGCTGGCGGTACTCATAATACTGGGCCGCCCACATCTGATGCTGGCCTACCTCGGTTACAATCACCGCATCTCCCCCGGTAATCTCATTAATGGTCTGTACGATAAAAGGCCCTGTAAGCACAGACTTGTCATAGCGCAGAGGATACATATCCTTCATCCGCTCAATATGGGCAATCCATTCATCATGATTAATAGGATCAAGTCTGGCATTCAGTTTTCTCAGGATCACCTTGGCGTCTCCGATAATCCGTGCATCCACATGGATGTTCTTATTAATCTCTGCCCGGTCAATATCGATCTGAAGAATTTTGGCATTTTTTGCAAATTTGGAGGCATTTCCTGTTACACGGTCACTAAAGCGCGCTCCCACCACGATCAGAAGATCTGCCTCTGTGATTCCGAAATTAGAGGTCTTGGTACCGTGCATTCCCACCATGCCCGTATAGAGCTCATCCGTACCGTCAAAGGCGCCCTTTCCCATCAGGCTGTCCGCCACAGGGGCCTGGATCTTTTTGGCAAATGCCCGCAGCTCCTCAGATGCATTGGAAATCACCGCTCCGCCGCCTACAAAGATAAATGGCTTCTGGGCCTTACGGATCATGGAAACAGCCTGCTCCATATCCTCCTCTAAAATGGAATCGCTCTGACGGACAATAGGCTCCGGAGCCTGGGGCTCATACTCACACACAGCCGCAGTAACATCCTTTGTGATATCGATCAGTACCGGACCGGGACGTCCGGTCTGGGCGATTGTAAAAGCACGGCGGATTACCTTTGCCAGTTTATTTACATCTTTTACAATGAAATTATATTTGGTAATAGGCATGGTAACGCCTGTGATATCGATCTCCTGAAAGCTGTCCTTTCCCAACAGGCTGTTGGCTACGTTGCAGGTAATAGCTACCACAGGAACAGAATCCATATATGCGGTGGCAATTCCTGTTACCAGATTGGTCGCTCCGGGACCGGAGGTAGCCAGGCACACGCCCGCCTTTCCCGTAGCCCTGGCATATCCGTCCGCCGCATGGGCAGCGCCCTGCTCATGGGAGGTAAGAATATGGGTAATTTCATGCTGATGCTGATACAGCGCATCGTATATATTCAGGATAGCTCCGCCCGGATAACCGAACACGGTGTCCACTCCCTGCTCTTTTAAACATTCGATAACGATTTCTGCCCCCGTCAATTTACTCATAGTCCTGATACTCCTTCTCAAAGGGATTTTTGATTTTATCTTCTTACGGCTTTACCTGAAGGATGGCGCCCTTGTCCGCAGAGGTTACAAGGGAGGCATATCTTGCCAGATAGCCGGAGGTCACTTTCGGTTCCCTTGGCTGCCATTTTGCACGTCTGGCTTCCAACTCCTCATCGGATACAAGGACATTCAGCGCGTGGTTGTCAATATCAATGGAAATCCGGTCGCCTTCTTCTACCAGAGCAATGGGGCCTCCCACTGCTGCTTCCGGAGATGCATGGCCAATGGAAGCGCCTCTGGATGCGCCGGAGAACCGTCCGTCCGTAATCAGGGCCACCGTAGAGCCAAGGCCCATTCCCGCTATGGCAGAGGTGGGATTCAGCATCTCTCTCATGCCCGGTCCGCCCTTAGGGCCCTCATAGCGGATCACAACTACGTCTCCCGCCACGATCTTTCCGCCCTTGATAGCTGCAATGGCGTCCTCTTCACAGTCAAAGACTCTGGCAGGGCCTTCATGCTTTAACATCTCAGGCGCAACGGCGGAGCGCTTTACTACAGCGGAATCCGGAGCCAGATTGCCCTTTAAAATGGCAATGCCGCCTGTCTGGCTGTAGGGATTTTCCACCGGACGAATGACCTCCGGATTTAAGTTTCTGCAGTTCTTTATATTTTCCCCTACGGTCTTTCCGGTTACGGTCATACAGTCCAGATTTAAAAGTCCCTTTTTGCTTATCTCGTTCATCACCGCGTAGATGCCCCCGGCCTCATTTAAATCCTCCATATAGGTAGGACCTGCGGGAGCCAGATGGCACAGATTGGGTGTTCTGGCGCTGATCTCATTGGCAATGTCCACATTTAAATCCACTCCTGCCTCATGGGCAATCGCCGGCAGGTGAAGCATACTGTTGGTAGAGCAGCCCAGAGCCATATCCATGGTCATGGCATTCATAAAGGCTTCCCTTGTCATAATATCCCTTGGACGGATATTTCTGCGGTACATCTCCATTACCTGCATACCTGCGTGCTTTGCCAGCTTGATGCGCTCGGAGTAAACTGCCGGAATGGTTCCGTTGCCTTTAAGTCCCATACCCAGAACCTCCGTCAGACAGTTCATGCTGTTGGCTGTATACATACCGGAGCAGGAGCCGCAGGTAGGACAGGTTTTTCTTTCGTATTCTTTTACATCTTCCTCTGTGATGGTTCCGGCTGTATAAGCCCCCACTGCCTCAAACATACTGGAAAGGCTGGTCTTGTGTCCCTTTACATGGCCTGCCAGCATGGGACCGCCGCTGACAAATACAGTGGGTACATTGATTCTTGCTGCAGCCATGAGAAGACCCGGCACATTTTTATCACAGTTTGGCACCATAACCAGAGCATCAAACTGGTGAGCCAGAGCCATACACTCCGTAGAATCTGCAATCAGATCCCTGGTTACCAGAGAATACTTCATGCCAATATGCCCCATGGCGATACCGTCGCAGACTGCAATCGCAGGAAATACCACCGGAGTGCCTCCCGCCATAGCCACGCCCAGCTTTACAGCCTCCACAATCTTATCCAGATTCATATGACCCGGCACGATTTCATTATAGGAGCTTACAATGCCCACCATAGGCTTCTTCATCTCTTCTTCCGTCATTCCAAGGGCATTAAACAGGGAACGGTGAGGTGCCTGCTGCATACCGGTTTTTACTGCATCACTTTTCATATGTCTGTCTCCTTTTATGGGGTTATTTTCTTTACATTTAAGCCTCTGTCCGGCAGATTCGCGCTGCGATCTGATCGCCCATTTCTCTGGTGCCTGCCTTTTTGCAGCCCTCAGCCATAATATCACCTGTGCGGTATCCATCCTCCAGTACCTGACGGACTGCCTCCTCTACAGCGTTGGCCTCCTGATCCAGATCAAAGGAATATCTCAGCATCATAGCGGCGGAAAGAATCGTCGCAATAGGGTTTGCAAGATCCTTTCCCGCAATATCAGGTGCTGAACCGTGGCTTGGCTCATAAAGTCCGAAGCGTGTCTCATTTAAGCTGGCAGAAGACAGCATACCGATGGAGCCTGTAATCATACTGGCCTCATCAGAGAGAATGTCTCCGAACATATTTTCCGTGAGGATCACATCAAACTGGCCCGGATTCATTACCAGCTGCATAGCACAGTTGTCCACCAGCATATGGGAAAGCTCCACCTCCGGATAGTCCTTTGCCACCTCTTCCACTACTTTTCTCCAAAGTCTTGAAGAATCCAGCACATTAGCCTTATCTACGCTTGTAACTTTTTTGCGGCGCTTCATAGCGATATCAAAGGCCTTCACCGCAATACGGCGGATTTCCTTTTCATTATAGGTCAGAGTGTCCACGGCTGTCATGACTCCGTCTATCTCTTCTGTATGGCGTGCGCCAAAATACAGGCCTCCGGTAAGCTCTCTCACAATCACCATATCAAAGCCGTCTCCGATAATCTCTTCCTTTAAGGGGCAGGCTTTTGCAAGCTGGCTGTAGAGATAGGCCGGGCGGATATTGGCAAACAGGCCCAGCCCCTTGCGGATGGCTAAAAGTCCTGCCTCGGGACGCTTATCCGGCGCCACATCATACCAGCGGGAATTTCCCACATCTCCTCCCACTGCTCCCAAAAGGACTGCATCGCTTTCTCTGGCCGTTTCCAGCGCTTCCTCTGTAAGCGGAACTCCATATGCATCAATAGAACATCCCCCCATGAGGATTTCTTTATATCGAAAACAATGACCGTATACTTCTCCCACACGATCCATAACTTTCTTTGCTTCTCTAACGATCTCAGGCCCGATCCCATCTCCGGGAATCAGCGTTACATTATAATCCATTTTGAAAGTCCCCCTTATCATTATTCGCTCAGGTTATATCTCTTCCTCCGCCAACAATTTCTTTTTATCATATCTCATAAAGGGGTGCATTTCAACCATTCTGTCTGAATTTTTGTTCGTGGAAATATACAATTTTGGAATCGCCTGTATAACTAAAAATTATAATGCACCTGCTCTTTAGTGCCTTTCCGGGCTGCAGTCTGCCTCACTGAAATTCCCGGATCATACAATACTGCTTAAGATCAAAATTTTTCTGTACAATCCCAAACACCTTAAAACCAAAATGCTCATACATGGGAACATTGGCAGGATTGTGGGTTTCCAGAGACACCATCAGGTGATGGGACTGAGCATATGCGATTACCTCTTCCATAAGGACAGCCGCCAGTCCGTGATGCTGCATGGAAGGGCGTACAGCCAGATAAATCACATGAAGGCGCTCCTCCTGATGGAGCTGATCCGTCCAACGGGAATTCAGATAATCTCTTCCTTTTACAAAATTCCACAGAGTTTTTAAGCTTGGGTCCTCTTTGATGAGATACTCGTCCGTTTTCAGGCTGGCCCATGCCTCTGTCAGGTAAAAAATCAGAGGATTATATGGCTCCGATTCATCCGATACTACCAGGAGGGCGTTCATGTCAGGACTTTCAGCATAGATCTCACAGGTTTCAAAAAATTCTGTAAGATCACATTCAAACAGCTCCGGCAGCAGCCTGCTTCTGGTCTCCTGATCCGGAATGAGCTGGCAGTACAGAGGATCGCCGGAAAAGCATTCTGTCAGAAGCTCCTCCAGTTTGGGAAGATCCTCTTTCTTTACTCTATATAATGTTTGGCTTTCCATACTATATAAGCTGCACCTCCTGATCAAAAGCCCTCAGGCACTCTTCCATTAATACGGACAGTTTTTCTACAGAAGCTTCCATATACCGGATATCGTCCCTGTAGCATTGTTCCTGATTTTCAGCTACCTTTCGCAGCTTCTCATATTCATTTTCAAGATCTGCCCTGTGACTTCCGGCTTTCTCATAAGCTCTCTTCAGATCTGCCACCAGCCCAAACAGATTTTCATGGCGAATAATCCGTCCCGCACCCCATTTCAATCGGTCAGCAGGCTGATTGAGCACATATTCTGTAAAATACCGGAACACCTCACGGTCAAACTGGAAGGCATAGCGGTTATTGTCAATCTCATATACCGCATTCAGGCTTCCCTGTATATCTCCCCGGCGCAGACAGTCCAGAGCCTTGTAAATGGCTTCCAGATTGCTTCCTGCCGCTTCCTGTGGGAAAAGTACCTCGTCATGCCAGTTCAGGCGCACAAAGTAATCCTGTTCTTTTCTGAAAATATAAAGCAGACGGCGATTCAGCTCCCGGCAGCCAAGTTCTAATTTCCTCAGCCCTTTCTCTGTTTCTTCTGTCCGTCCATCCTGATCCGCTTCCAACAGCTCCCCATACCTGCGATTCAAAGCCTTCACTTTGCCATACAGGTCCGCCGCCAGTTTTCTTCCCCGGCTCAGTCCCTTTAAAAGCCCTTCCTCGCCGGCTTTTGTTCTGCGGCACATCTCCGGATCTATGCTGGCCTCCGCTGCCTGAAACAGCCGTCCAAAATCCAGAGGAACTGCAGCAGTACGGTCAATGGCAAGAACCAGCCTGCCATAAAGCTCGTGGTGGAAACGGAACACATCCTCCTGATAATACTCCTCATTATCAAACTGGGAATGATAATGGGTTTCCATAAATGCTCCTGCGCTGAATTCATTTACCATAGATGGAATTCCTGCAATCGCCATGGAAAAATCATCCGACCAGGTCTGGATGGGATACACTACCTCCAGCCCCTCCGGATAGGCTTCTGGAATATTCTCAATCCGCTTTACAAATTCTTCCATAAAAGAGGCGTATTCATAGGTACACCTCACCCCGTCTCTGGGGCCGTGGGCATGGGCCGGAAGCTCAAAGTTCAAATCCGCAAATATCTTTCCCTGCCACTCGGGGTGAGCGGTAAAAACCTGCTCATAAGCCCCTGCAGACCAGTCATATTTGGAATTTACCACGCCCCATTCCTCTGCGGCCAGAGCACAGAATACCAGTGTCTTATTGGGCTTATATCCCGTCTTTAAAATAGCCTTTGCTATGCCAAGCATCATGGCAACTGCTGCATTGTCGTCCTGAAAGCCTGTAAAATAGGAATCATAGTGGGCGGACAAAAGAATCATGGAATCCGCTTCGCGGCCCGGAATACTTCCCACAATATTAAAGGTTTCCTGATTTTCCTCTACTGCAGAGCAGGCGTCAAACAGCACCTTTACCTCCCCGTAATCCCGGTGATTATCCTCTGCATCCAGAGCCATATCCTCCTTAAGCACAGCAGCGTCTGCCTGAGAAATAGAAAAGGCCGCCGCCTCCTTTGGCCCTGCAATATCCTGTGCGTTTAAGGCTGTGTCATGGATTTCTCCATATCCGTTATCCTGAACGGCAATCAGCGCCGCTGCTCCCTTCAAATGAGCCTGATACACCGGAAAATTGATCCACCACTCTTCTCTCTGATTGATATCAATGAGAACCAGCTTTCCTGTGACATCTGCATTTTCATACTGCTTTGCTGTCCCGCGGCCCAGATATACCATAGAAAACTCCTGAAAGCCTTCTGTCTGAAATTCTGTCTGGTATGCTCCCAGCTGAAATTCATGCTCCTTTCCTTTACGATCCCTGTAGCGGAGCACGGCATGGTGAAAATCCCAGCTGTCCACATGAATCTTATCCTTATGCACATCCGAAAGTCCCAAATGTTTCATTTCCTCAAAAAGCAGATCTCCCGTCTCAAGCTCTGCTTTCGATCCGGCTGTCCGATACCCCAATACCGGATTTGTTTTCGGGCCTTCCATCCGTTTTGCCAGACCATACGAATACTCTGTATCTACTGCCTCTGCCAAAGCCTGTTCCCATTGCTTCCATTTTTCCATTTTCTCTTACCTCTTCTGTCTGCTTCCTGCATTTTAAACACGCTAAGGAAAAAGGTGCGGCCGGAGCTGCCTCCTGCTGCACCTGATGTCCCGTTTTCAAATACCTGCTTCAGCCCTGCTACTGAGCAATTTTAGCCCCGTCTTCTCCTACCAGATAGTGATCCGGGGTAATACAGTTTGTAAGCATATCCCCATTTTCAGAGCAATAATACTCCTTTTCATTCCAGAGAATCCACCCTGTCTGCATATAGCCCTCCGGGTCAAAGAAATACCATTTATTTCCAATTTCCAGCCAACCGTCTGCCGGGTAGGTTCCGTCTCCCTGATCGTACCACCATCTGCCGTCTTCCACCTGCTTCCACTCGCCGGCTGCTCCTGCTCCGCCTTCCACTCCTGCTCCTTCCGGATTTTCCCGAAAGGCTGCGGCCTGCTCACCATTTATATAAACGGAGTTGGAGGAAGCCCACTCGCCCTTGATGGTTGAATCAAACCTGTTCACTGCGCGAACCTTTACCATATAGGATTCATTGGGCTTTAACATACGCTCCCGGCAGTTGACGCTGTTTGTCTCTGTAGTCAAAGAAGCTCCTACGATCTTATCCCCTCTGTACACCCTTACCTCGTAGCTTCCTGCTGTGCCAATCTCCGGCCAGGAGGCTATGCCTTCCTGAGAAAGGGTCACGCCTTCCATATCCTTTAGAGAATTCTGCATGGAAGGAAGGGTTACATCCAAAAGCAGCGTTTCACTGGAATCCTGTCTGGTGGCTTTCTTAAACTCTGCCCCTCCCTTCAGGGTGATCTTGTCTTTTCCAAGAGAAGTAAAATAGTAGTCGTCATTGGCTGTAAGAGTAATCCGGATCTCAGGAACCGTATCCTCAGTCCAGCCAAAGCCCTCATTCATTACCTCATATCCGTCTACATTGTAACGGCTGCTGCTGCTTTCAATTTCAATGGTTTCATCGCCATAATCCGTATCGGTCTCAATATCGGCCTTAATAGTCAGTGAAATAGATGTAATCTTTTTACGGCTTGCCCCATAGACGGGTACTGCCATACAGGCTGCCAAAAGTCCTGCCGCCAACCCAAGCGCCAATCTTTTTTTAAACTGTGTCATATGCAAACCTCCCTGTTCTGTATGTATTTCCGGTGCGATCCTACCACTAGAATATTGATTTTTACCGGAGGTGTCAATAAATTTTTCCTTACAATTCCATTTACCCACTGTACCCCCTGTATCCATATAGTGCATATAAAAAAGCTCCGCCAGTTTTTCTCCTGACGAAGCTTTCTTCCTATTTTGCGTAATCGGTTACTCTGGATTCACGGATCACATTTACCTTGATCTGTCCCGGATATTCCAGTTCGCTTTCAATGCGTTTGGATACTTCCCTTGCCAGCAATACCATATCGTCATCGCTGATCTGCTCAGGAACAACCATAATACGAACCTCTCGGCCTGCCTGAATAGCAAAAGATTTATCTACTCCCTTAAAGGAGTTTGTGATATCCTCTAACTGTTTCAATCTGTTTGTATATGTCTCCAGCGTCTCACGTCTTGCACCGGGCCTTGCTGCAGAAATTGTATCTGCTGCCTGGACGATACAGGAGATAAGGCTAGTAGGTTCAACATCGCCATGATGAGATTCAACCGCATTCAGTACAACTGCAGATTCCTTATACTTTCTGCACAGGTCTGCACCCAGCTGTACATGGGTACCTTCCATATCATGGTCAACGGATTTACCAATGTCATGTAACAATCCAGCACGTTTTGCCAAACGTACATCCACCCCAAGTTCTGATGCTAAAAGCCCCGATAACTGTGCTACTTCGATGGAATGCTTTAAGGCATTCTGTCCATAGCTTGTCCTGAACTTCATCCTTCCAAGTAACTTTACCAGTTCTGGATGAATTCCGTGGATACCAACCTCGAGACAGGCAGCTTCGCCCTCTTCCCGCATATTGTTCTCCACTTCTCTCCGCGCTTTTTCTACCATTTCTTCGATTCTGGCCGGATGAATCCGTCCGTCCACAATCAAACGCTCCAATGCGATTCTCGCTACTTCCCTGCGGATCGGATCAAATCCGGATAAAACGACCGCTTCGGGAGTATCATCGATGATCAGTTCCACACCTGTCAGTGTTTCCAGAGTACGGATATTCCGTCCCTCACGGCCGATAATACGGCCTTTCATCTCATCGTTGGGAAGCTGTACCACAGATACTGTAGTTTCAGCCACATGGTCTGCCGCACAGCGTTGGATAGCTGTGACAACCAGATCTCTGGCTTTCTTGTCAGCTTCTTCTTTTGCCTTGTTTTCAAGTTCCTTGATCAGTTTAGCTGTGTCATGTTTTACGTCTTCTTCAACAGATTTTAAAAGATATTCTTTTGCCTGTTCGGAGGTCAGACCGGATATCCGTTCCAGTTCCTGTATTCCCTGCTCATATTGGGCTTCTACTTCAGCAGTTCTCTTGCCGAGTATATTCTCCCTTCTGACCAGATCTGCCTCCTTCTTCTCCAGGGCATCTGCCTTTTTCTCAACGTTTTCTTCCTTGCTCAGCACGCGCTTTTCATAACGCTGAAGTTCCGCTCTTCTTTCCTTGGTTTCCTTTTCCAGCTCATTCTTTGTCTTTAAAGATTCTTCCTTGGCTTCCAGGAGAGCTTCTCGCTTCTTTGTCTCTGCGGTCTTTAAGGCTTCGTCAATGATTTCCCTTGATTTCTCTTCCGCACTTCCTACCTTTAATTCGTACTGCTTGCGCTCATAGGAACGACCGGCGGAATGGGCGATAAACCAGGTGATCACAGCCGCGATTGCCGCACCGATAATCAAAGTGACCATTATCTGTAACACAGGAGCACCTCCTTATTTAGTTTTCATTGTACAAAATACAACATATTAATTTTATACTTTTTTGTAAGGAGTGTCAAGTATTGATTTCCTCTGCCCCGCTCTGAACCTCCTCCATCACCTGGCGGATTACATCATAGGAAAAGCCCCGTCTTCCCAGATAGGCCCCCAGACGGTTTCTCTCTTTGGGGTCTGAAAGATCTGCACTGCGAAGACGTTTTTTCAGAAGGTTTCTGGCTGCTGCAAGGTCATCCTGAGAATTTTCTTCCATAATCCTGGAGATATCCTGGCGGTCCACACCCTTTTGCCGCAGCTCAAAAACCATCTGACGGCGGCTTTTTTTCTCCTGGTTCACCCGGATATAATTCTCTGTATAGGCACTGTCATCAATAAACCGGTATTCTCCAAGAAATTCCATCACCCGGTTTATAACCTCCTGTGGATATCCGTCGCCGGAAAGCTTCTTTTCCATCTGTGCTCTGGTTCTTCCCTGAGACTGCAAAAGATAAAGCGCACGTTCTCTGGCTCTGGGCATCAAAATTTCTTCCACAATCCGGCGGTATAAGGCTTCCGACAGCTCATCTCCCTCCTGAATATGAAATTTCTCTGCTTCCCCTCTGTATAAAGCAAAGGCAAAGTCCTCCTCTTCCAGGAAGACTTTGCACTTTCTCTTATCCACAGGGATCACTGCTGCGACCCTCATGCCTCCTCATCCGCTGCCGGCTCTGCCGCAGGGCCTTCTTTTACTTCACTCTGAGAGGATACCTGATGGTCATTCTCTGTCCGGGCTGCTTTTTTTTTTTTTGTTTCAGCCTCCTCTGCTCCCGGAAGCTGATAACGGACTCTTACCTGAGCCTCGATCTCTGAGCAGATCTCAGGATGCTCCGCCAGATACTGCTTGGCGTTTTCACGGCCCTGACCGATTTTGGAACCGCCATAAGCAAACCATGCGCCGCTCTTTTCCACGATGTTTTCCTTTACTGCCAGATCCAGAATATCTCCTGTCTTGGAAATTCCCTTTCCAAACATAATGTCAAACTCTGCCTCCTTAAAAGGCGGAGCAATCTTGTTCTTCACAACCTTTACGCGAACCCGGTTGCCTACAACCTCGCCGCCCTGCTTTAAGGTCTCAATCCTGCGCACATCCATGCGGACAGAGGCGTAAAACTTCAGTGCACGTCCGCCGGTGGTAACCTCAGGATTCCCGAACATAACGCCAACCTTCTCACGGAGCTGATTAATAAAAATAACCACGCAGTTGGACTTGCTGATTATTGCTGTAAGCTTTCGCAGCGCCTGAGACATCAGACGGGCCTGAAGACCCACATGGGAATCTCCCATTTCACCGTCAATCTCTGCTTTGGGAACAAGAGCTGCAACTGAGTCCACAATCACAATGTCCACTGCACCGGAACGGACCATAGTCTCTGTGATTTCCAGAGCCTGCTCTCCGTTATCCGGCTGAGAGATATAAAGATTGTCAATATCTACACCAATATTCCGGGCATAAACAGGGTCCAGTGCATGCTCCGCGTCAATAAAGCCCGCAATCCCGCCTCTTTTCTGTACTTCTGCAACCATATGAAGCGCTACTGTAGTCTTACCAGAAGATTCCGGACCGTATACCTCAATGATCCTTCCCTTGGGAACACCGCCCAGTCCCAGGGCAATATCCAGACTGATGGAGCCGGTAGGAACAGTTTCTATATTCATATTTACACCGGATTCACCCAGCTTCATCACAGAACCTTTTCCATAGGCTTTCTCAATCTGTGTGAGGGCCGCATCCAGGGCCTTTAGCTTCTCTTCTTTATTCATATCTCTGTTTACGCTCATCTTCTCTTCTTTGCCCATATTTTCCTCCTGATGAAATCTCTCTGACTGTCTGAAGCCGGAAACAATTTCCGCAAGACAGTATCTGCTATTCCGAACAGATGTTCTGTTAATATAATCATAGTATAGATCCGTTCAAATGTCAACTGTATTTTTAATATGTGTTTTTAAGTTTTTACAGCAAATATCGGGGAGAGTGGTGCATTTCTGCATGACAGAATGTGAGATCCGGAAGATCCGGGATTTGATATTGTATGGCAGTGCGGATGGCCTGCGGGAACAGGTTCAGGATAGCACAGATTCTGTAATTTGGCAAGGGGATGCCTGTCCGGGCTCCGGAATAAACGTAACAGTTCAGCCATGCGGACGCCCGACGCTTCTTGTCCG
Organism: uncultured Clostridiaceae bacterium; assembly: GCA_958441075.1. Classification (GTDB taxonomy): domain Bacteria; phylum Bacillota; class Clostridia; order Lachnospirales; family Lachnospiraceae; genus Enterocloster. The sequence continues at coordinate 22,722 of CAUCBQ010000009.1, forward strand.
CTTACAGCGGGCAAGAAGATGCATGGCTGAACTGTTACGAATAAACATCTTTTTATCTTCCCCGGCCGCCGGAGAGAAGGGAGTAGCTTCCGGGGAAGAATTTTTTCATGACGCCGCTCAGGATACAGGCTGTAAGGGTTATGAAAAGCGGCATCAGCGCAAACATGATGAGAGCGCTGGCAGGAGTGGGAGGAAGAATGAGGGCGGCGGATTTGTTAAAGAAACGAACCCAGGGAAAGTGGACGGCGTAGAGGAAGAAGCTGTTTTTTATAAGGTCTGATGCCGGCGGAAGGGGTAGCAGCCGGATGAACCATACTGCTGCGCAGACTCCCCACAGACGCGTAAGAACGGTGTGGAGAGGAAGGGCATGGAGAGGAGCGCCGGGAAGTCCGGTAAGGTACAGCAGAAAAAATGAAAGCGCCAGAAATACGGCCTGACTGAAGCTGTGTTTCAGCTGTTCCCTAAGCGCCTTTGAAGGGCGGTGTTCCAGAGGATTCCCCAGCCGGTCCCTTCCCAGAGCAATGAAAGCTGCTGCCGAGTAGTAAAAAAGAGCGTCCAGATTGAGTCCGGGAAGGGACAGGCCTTTCCACAGCCCCCAGATTAAAAGGAGCAGGAAGAGAATACCACTTACAGCTCTCTTCAGAATGAGATAAAGAGCGGGAGTCAGAAGAATGAGAAGGATCAGCTGGAATATGTACCAGAATACAGGGTTATAACGGTAATACAGCAGGGCCGCCGTAAGCTCTCTGACATTAACAGGAACCGGCGGCTTTCCTATGATCTGATTCACCGCCGGAATTCGTGTTACTGCGGCGTAGGCCGCATAATACAGAAAATTCCAGAGCAGATAGGGAATCAGAATTGTTCTGAACCGGGAGCTCCATTTTTGTGTGAGCCTGTTTAACTGAAAATTTCTGTAAAACAAATAGGCGGATATCATAAAAAAACCTGGCACTGCTATTTGTCCCAGCTTATCCGCTGCCAGATGCTCCAACCGCTGTACTGCCGCCAGATCTGCTCCCCCATTTACGAACAGATCGCTGTTTAAAGAATGTACCCATACCACCAGAAGACTGAACAGGAAGCTGAGCCAGTACACCTTGTTTCTGAACCAGGCTTCATCTGCAGCTGTATTTTGAACTCGTTCCTTCATTTTCCCACCCTCCATTTTCCGCAGCTTCCTGAAATTCTGTACAAATTTCTCCTGGATGAACATCTGCATCTGCCGGAAATCTGCACCGTCAGGTGCACCCGGACAAAAAGGGCCGCTTCCCTCCGGGAAACAGCCCTTTGAACATTACTGCCTTAAAATCAGCTTCTGTACTGCTCCAGCAGACGGTTAATTCTGCTGGTAGGTGTAAGGAGCTCGCTTAAGGAAGCATCATGGTTCAGATTGTCGATGATAAGGGCAATATACTTGCTCATATCTACATTAATATAGTAAGGACGCTGTAAAAGATCCGGTGTCTGATATACCAGATTGGTTGTCAGAATCCGGTCAATGAAGCCCTTTTCATAGTATTCGTCAAATTTGGCAAGACCGTTCGTAAACAGGCCAAAGGTAGAGCAGATAAATACCTTTCTGGCTTTTCTGCGCTTTAACTCCTTGGCTACATCCTGCATACTTTCGCCGGAGGAAATCATATCGTCAATGATCAGTACATCCTTTCCTTCCACGCTGGAGCCTAAAAATTCATGAGCCACAATAGGATTTCTTCCGTTTACAATCCTTGTATAGTCGCGGCGCTTATAGAACATGCCCATATCCAGTCCCAGCATATTTGCAAAGTAAATAGCGCGGCCTGTACCGCCTTCATCCGGGCTTATTACCATCATATGATCGCTGTCAATCTTCAGATCCGGCTCATTTTTAAGAAGATGCTTTAAGAACTGGTAGATTGGCTGTACCGTCTCAAATCCCTTTAAATGAATTGCATTCTGGACTCTTGGATCATGGGCATCAAAGGTAATAATATTTTCCACGCCCATATTTACAAGCTCCTTCAGCCCCAGCGCACAGTCTAAAGACTCACGGCCGGAACGCTTATGCTGACGGCTCTCATAGAGGAAGGGCATGATCACATTGATCCTGCGGGCCTTTCCTGCTGCTGCTGCGATAATACGCTTTAAATCCTGAAAATGGTCGTCCGGAGACATATGGTTTGTCATTCCGAAAAGGGAATAGGTCAGGCTGTAATTACATACATCCACCATGATATAAAGGTCATCGCCTCTTACAGATTCTTCAATAATACCCTTTCCTTCGCCAGAGCCAAAACGCGGGGTAGCTGTGTTAATAATATAAGAATCTCTCTGATAGCCAGTGAAAGCGATGGTAGATTTATGCTCGCTTTCCCTCTCTCTTCTCCAGTCTGCCAGATACCTGTCCACCTTATTTCCAAGCTCGGTACAGCTCTTTAAGGGAATCAGCCCAAGAGGGCCTACCGGAATAGTCTCAATGACTTTCTCTTCATATAACATATTCTCTTTATCCTCCTGTTTGTGCCGCGCGCCAAAACGCACCTGCCGTTCATTATTATCTTTATACCATCTTTGTATGCATTTCGTCAAGCTATCCCCTCTTTAAAAGCCGGATATCCCTGCCATAAAGGGGTATGATCCGGTAACGCATAATCCTTGAGGTCACCCGGTCTGTATAGGAATCCCTCAGCTGCTTTAAGGACAGATTCGTGGAAATAATTGTGGAACGGCTCATGTTCATCCGTTCATTTATACAGTAAAAAAGCTGGGATGAAGTAAAGCTGTTATTCAGTTCCGTTCCCAGATCATCAATGATCAGCAGATCACAGTCCAGTATATAACGGTAGGTATCCCTCATATCCTCCGGCGTATCATAGTCAAATTTATTTCTGGAAAACACCTCAAACAGATCGCCTGCTGACAGATAGATCACCGAATGGCCTGAATCAATCAATTCCTTTGCAATACAGTTCGTGAGAAAGGTTTTTCCCACTCCTGTACTTCCTGTAAACAGCAGGTTGTCCTTTTTTCTGTCAAACTCCGCCGCAAATTCCCTGCAGCCCGCTACAACCCTGCGCATATAATCTGCATTGGTGAGCCCCAGCTCCGGAATAACCTCCTGACCGTCATAATAATCATAGGAAAGGCTGGAAAAATTTTCCTGATCCAGCACATGGTCCAGATTGGACTGGGCGTAGAGCAGCTTCATCTGGGCTCTGAGAAAGCAGTGGCACTTGCGGCCCTGACGCCAGCCTGTATCCTTACAGTCCGGGCACCTGTAATGAAGCTCCAGATAATCCTCCGGATAGCCTTTTGCCCGTATCAGAAGGGCTTTCTGTTCCCTGAGATCTGCCAGCTCCTCCCTCAGCTCATCCAGCGCTCCCGTATCGCCGGCCAGCAGCCGCTTTGCCCCGGCCACGGAACGGCTGGCAATCTCTGCCTCCAGCTCCTTTATTGCCGGAATCACCCGGCATATTTCATTTCTGCGTGCTTCCAGCTGGTGCTGGTTTTCAAGCTGCTGCCTGCCATATTCCCGCATGATTGCGTCGTACTGGGAATTACTCAGTGCCATTTTCCGTTCTCCTTCCAGTCTGTAACGCCCTCTTGGGGCTGTTCCTTATGTACGGGGTCTTCCTCCTCCCACCCATTCCTTTACCTGTTTTAACATCAGGGCGTCGTAATCCGTATCCCTCTGTTTAAAATTGTGGAACTGGTTTTGAGAGTTCTTTTTTCCTCCCCCATCCTTTGAAGCGCTGTTATAGCGCTGAAGCCGCTTTTCCTTATCTCCGCCATTTTCCTGCACCAGAACCTGACGTCTGGCGTCCAGAGCGCGGATATCCTCCATTTTCTTTACCCCGGCTTTCTTCCAATCCCTTAAAATGCGGTCCGCATACTGAAAGCTTGGGCTGTGGATAGCAGTAATCGTCCGGCTGCATGCTTCTAAAACGATCTCCCTGGCAAACCCGTATTCCTTAAACCATTTATCAATCAGCGCCTGCTCCGGAGGCGCTGCCTTACGGTTATTTATACCAAAGGCCCGCATAACTGCAAAGGAATCCTTTGAATAGGCCGCCCCCAGTTCTCTTGCCTCCTGAGCTGTCTTAATCCCTTTTTCATGCCAGCTTACAGCTACCGTTTCCAGATACCTGACTGAGCTGTGACCATTTTGAGCACAATATTCCACAAGATATTCCAACAGCTCGCTGCTCATGCCAAGGCCCTCGTAGAGCCATGCAAATACCTGACAGTCTCTTGGTGTAAAAACTTTATTCAAATATTTCTGCGCAATATAAAGAAGCTGCGAAAACTCCTCATCCCCGCAGAGCCGGTTCACCTGAGCCGCTGAATACACCGGGGCGCGGTCTGCACTGGCAGCCATTTCCTCCCTTGCTTCTGTATGGGAGACAGGCGGCTCTGTGGACTGAGGAATTTCCTGCTGCCCTGCCTTCTCTTCCCCGGAAAGGATTCCCAGCTTTTCCCAATAACTGACCGCACGGCGTACATCCGATTCTGTATGATTTAAGGCGTCCGCTATGGCCTCCACTGTAAGCTCTTCTCCCTGATGACGCAGTATATAGAGATATACCTTTACATATTCCCCATTTGCGCCGGCCATATATTCATCAATAAACGTATCTGCCACCATGGTAGCACCTATGCTCCAGCGGTCCTTCCAGTTTACGCCCATCTCTTACCACTCCTTGCTGCATTTTCCCCGGTTCTGATCCGTAAAGATATTTGCGGACAGTATACCATATCCACCGTTAAAAGAAAATAGTGCCTTCTTTCCACCGCTTTTTCTGTGGATAATGTGGATATTGTGGAAAAACCATTCTACGCCCGGCGTCATTTTCCTACAAACCCTCAATTTTCCGTATAAAACCGTAGTTTTCCAAATTGTATGACATTATTTTATGTCAAACAATCCATCCACAGCGTTTGAGCATATCTCGTGTTGAAAACTGTGTGGATATTGTGGATAACTATAATCCAAGGAGCTTTTCTCCCACTTTTACAATATCTCCGGCCCCCATAGTTATCAACAGGTCCCCGTGTATACAATGTTCCAAAATATACGTTTCAATCTCATCAAATGAGGGAATATAACGAACGCTTGTGCCCATTTTTTCCAGACGGTCCGCAATATCTCTGGAGCTGACTCCCAGAGTATCTGTCTCTCTGGCTGCAAAGATATCTGCCAGTATTACCTCATCCGCACCGGACAGGGCCTGGGCAAATTCATCCAGAAATGCCTTTGTACGGGTATAGGTATGGGGCTGAAATACTACCCAGAGACGCTTATGGGGATAATTTCTGGCAGCTGCCAGAGTGGCCTTAATCTCCTGGGGATGATGGGCATAGTCGTCAATTACGGTTACTCCGCCGATCTCACCCTTTTTCTCAAACCTCCGGTCAGTACCCGTAAATTTTTTAAGGCCTGCGATCACCCCGTCAAAACCAACTCCCAGCTCCATAGCAACGGCAATGGCAGACAGAGAATTATATACATTATGCTCTCCCGTCACTCCCAGAGAAATCCTGTTCACCACTTCTCCCTGTACAACCAGATCATAGGACGGTCTGCCAAGCTGGTCATATGTAATATTCTGAGCCCCATAATCACTGGATGGCGCCTTTCCAAAGGTAATTACACGGCAGTTCAGCCCCCGGGTGATTTCCTCTATGCGTTCAATTTCGCTGTTGATCACCAGAAGTCCCCCTGCGGGAAGCTTTTCGGCAAACAAACGGAAGGAACGGCGGATATCCTCAAGATCCTTAAAGAAATCCAGATGATCCTCCTCAATATTTAAAATCACCTCGATGGTGGGATAAAAGGACAAAAAACTGTTGGTATACTCACAGGCTTCCGTAACAAAGAGCTCCGGTCCGCCTACCCGTATATTTCCGCCGATATCCTTCAGGATACCGCCTACGGAAATAGTGGGGTCTGTGCCGCCGGCTAACAGGATATCTGTAATCATAGATGTAGTGGTGGTTTTTCCATGGGTACCGGCTACGGCTATGGACTGCTTGTAATTGCGCATCAGTTCCCCTAAAAGCTCTGCTCTTGTAAGCTCCGGAAGTCCTCTTAAGCGCACTGCCATAAGTTCCGGGTTGTCATCGTGGATTGCTGCTGTATAAACGACAGCCCTGATTCCCGGCTCCTGTTCAATATTGGCGGCCCGCTGACCGTAGTAGATCCTTGCTCCCTTACCTGCCAGATGACGGGTAAGATCTGTTTCATGGGCGTCGGAGCCGGATACTGTAAAGCCTGCGTCCAGCAGAATCTCTGCCAGGCCGCTCATGCTGATACCTCCGATTCCGATAAAATGAATGTGTTCCGGTTTACTGAAGTCTATCTGATACATATATTATTTCCTTTCCCTGTTATATGGTATGTATTCGTCTGTATTCCCTATGATTATATCAAAATCCAGTGGAAATTCCATATGAAATTATGAAAGGCCCCGGTACATCCTATAGCCCTTCTTACTGTCACGCTTTACTTCATAAAGCATCTGATCTGCCTTTCCCGCCAGTTCTTTAAAACTCATACCGTGCTCAGGCGCAGCCGCAAGCCCAAAGGACGCAGATACAGACACCCTCTGCCCGTCTTTTTCATATATTTTGCTGCATTCCTCCACCAGCTCCTTAAACAGATGCTCTACCCGGTCAAAGCCGGTGGTATTTAAAAGAAGGACTGCAAATTCGTCGCCTCCCAGCCTTGCAGTAATATCATCATGGCGGAATTTTCGCGCCAGTATCTCTGCCATTTCCATAAGCACCTGATCTCCGTATGGATGCCCGAAGGTATCGTTTATCTGTTTAAAATTATCCAGATCCATTACCGCAAGTATATGAATTCCCCTGTGCGAATCCGGCGAAGTTAAAAAAGCATCCATCTTTTCGCGGCCTGCAGACGCATTGTAAAGCCCTGTAAGGCCGTCTCTCTCAGCCCGCTCCAAAAGCTTTCTCTTTTCTTCCT
>CAUCBQ010000010.1 GCA_958441075.1 uncultured Clostridiaceae bacterium
TCACATACCAGCCAGCCCTGTTCGATCACTTCAAATCTGGTCCGTTCCTTTGTATAAATGATATTTCCCTTCAGTGCAAATGTTTTCTGTTCCATATATTTCCTCCTTACAATCACCTTTTATCCCAGGGTCATAAACGCATAGCGGAACACAAATACCACGGCGATCAGCCCTGTAAGCACCTCTACCTCCTTTGGCCTTCTTGCAAGGAGCTTCAGGACACAGTATGTAATCAGTCCCATTGCAATGCCGTTTGCGATTGAATAGGTAAATGGCATAAACACAACGGTACAAAAGGCCGGAAGCCCATTCGTCATATCTGAAAAATCAACATCCTTAATATTGCTCAGCATCAAAACGCCTACAAAAATCAGAGCCGGTGCCGTTGCAGCCGCCGGCACAATGCCTACAACGGGAGCAAAGATAATCGCCCCCAGGAAAAGAGCTGCCGTTACCAGACTGGTTATACCGGTCCGTCCGCCTGCCGCAATACCTGCGCTGGATTCCACGACTGTTGTTACGGTAGAAGTGCCCACCAATGCTCCTGCTGCTGTGGAAATCGCGTCTGCCATCAGCGCTTCCTGCATATGGACCACTTCCCCCTTTTCGTCAATCAGGCCTGACTGACGGCCTGCACCCATAAGAGTTCCCATAGAGTCAAACATATTTACCAGTGAAAAACTGAGTACCAGCATAACGATGGTAAATATGGCGTCTGTAACGCTTTTCCCCTCAAACAAACCTGCTACGTCCATTTTAAACAGGGAAACCTCTCCAAAATCCCTGAACTTTGAAGCCAGGTTCAGGTCAAAGGCAGACAGCTTTGTCACTCCCAGAGGGATTCCTGCTGCCGTAGCCACTACAATTCCCCAGAGAATGGAGCCTTTTATATTATTTACATGGAGAACGCCTATGACAATCAGTCCGATCAGAGCAACTAAAGCGCCGCAGATCAGTTCCGTATCCGCCCCGTTTCTCCACTGGGCAAAATCAACCATGCTTACCAGAGTAGACGGATTGCTTACAACCAGTCCTGCATTCTTTAAACCTACAATAGTGATAAACAGGCCGATTCCCGGCGTGATCGCCATTTTGATGGGCTCCGGTATGGCCCGTATAATCGCCTGCCGCAGTCCCACGGCTGTGATTACAATAAACAGTACGCCTGAAATAAATACTATCGTCAGGGTCTGATTATAGGTATAGCCCATTCCCAGTACAACCGTATAGGCAAAAAACGCATTCAGTCCCATACCGGGAGCCTGAGCCAGCGGCACCTTAGCATATACCGCGCACAGAACCGTTCCAATGAAAGCGCCTATGCAGGTTCCAATAAATACGCCGTTGGAAATCTTAGAGGCCATGTCCATGTCTCCCCCGATGACAAATGGATCTGCCAGAATCTGAGGATTCAGAATCAGAATATACGCCACTGTGATAAATGTGGTGATACCTGCCAGAATCTCTGTACGCATATTAGAGCCGCTTTGTGAAATCCCAAAAATCCGTTCGAAAAAACCTTCCCTTTTTTCCAATGTTATGTCCTCTCTTTCACATTTTCCTTCACCAGCAGCCAGTCTGCGTGCGTTCCGGCTTCATCCCTCCTTTCTCTGCAGGTTGTCTTTGTGTATGTAACCCAATAAAAAAGGTTCCGCCAACGCGGAACCTGCATTTGCTTATATCTGCCCCAAAGACCGCGCACAGCTGCATGGCGGCCATTCAAAACCGACCCCATGAAACTATGTAGTCAACTCTTTACGGCAGTTGGTAGAAACTCTGGACCAATCTCCAGGATATACATAAAAAATCTGCTTTTATGAAGTTATTTTCATTATAAGCAATCTGCTTTTATTTGTCTATCCTAAAATGTATCGAAATTTCTCCCCGTTTTATAGACAGTTTGTACAAAAATTTTTGCCATACCTGTCATTTTTTGTATTTCTTGGTATCTATAAACGCTCCCCATTACTGCGGATTACATCCTGATACCAGTAAAAGGACTTCTTTTTACGCCTCTCAAGGCTTCCCTTTCCTTCATCATCCCTGTCTACATAAACAAACCCGTAGCGTTTGCTCATCTCCCCTGTAGACGCGGACACCAGATCAATACAGCTCCAGACAATATAGCCCATGAGCTCTACACCGTCTTCCATGGCCAGCTTCATGGCCTCAATATGTTTTTTCAGGTAATCGATCCGGTAATCATCCTCTACCGTCCCTTCCTGCGTAAGCTCATCTCTGGCGCCAAGACCATTTTCCACAATAAAAAGCGGCTTCTGATAACGGTCATAGAGCTGGTTCATGGTAATCCGAAGCCCAAGAGGGTCAATGGCCCATCCCCACTGGCTGGTTTTCAGCCAGGGATTTTTCACGGATTTAACCACATTTCCCTCATTAGCCGTTTTACCCTCCATATCCGCGGCCACACAGCGGCTGGAATAATAGCTGAAAGACATGAAATCAACGGTGTTTTTTAATATCTCCCGGTCTCCCAGCTCCATATTCAGGCATATATTTTTTTCCTGAAACAGCTTTTTCGAATAACCGGGATAATGTCCGCGAACCTGCACATCAATAAAAAACAGATTTTCCTGTTCTTTTTTAACAGATTCCCATACATCCTCAGGATTACAGGAATAGGGGTAAAAGCTTCCTCCCGCCAGCATACAGCCCACCTTGTTTTCCGGGTCCTGCTCATGGGCGGCTTTTGTAGCCAGAGCACTGGCAAGCAGCATATGGTGTGCTGCCTGATAAATGACCTGATCCCTGTTTTCTCCCTCTGCAAAGGCAATTCCCGCTCCTGAAAAGGGGCTGTGAAGCACAATATTGATCTCATTAAATGTAAGCCAGTATTTTACCAGCCCCTTTAATTCCTTAAAGCAGGTTTGCGCATACCGTACAAAGCAGTCAATCACAGTTCTGCTTCTCCAGGAACCATATTTTCGGATCAGTCCCACAGGAACATCAAAATGGCACAGAGTAACCAGAGGCTCCATCCCCTGTCTGCGGCATTCTGCAAACAGGTCTTTATAAAAGGCAAGCCCCTCCGGATTGGGAAGCTTCTCATCTCCCTCCGGAAATAATCTTGACCAGGAGATAGAGGTTCGGAATACCTTAAGTCCCAGCTCTCCCATTAAGGCCAGATCCTCCTTATAGCGATGATAAAAGTCAATGGCCTCATGGCTGGGATAATAGGAATCTGCCAGAAGCTCAGGATTGGAAATCTTTCCCAGTTTTACATCCATCCGTCTCGAACCATGGGGAATCAGGTCAATATTACTGATTCCCCTGCCTCCCTCCAGATAAGCGCCTTCCGCCTGATTGGCTGAAATTGCTCCTCCCCATAAGAAATTTTCCGGTATTCTGAAATTGCTCAATGTTATTTCTCCTCTTCTGGAATATCCTCGAAACCAATTACCAGTGTCAGCACAAAGGACAGGACAATGGCTAAAACCGTAATTCCTGCAATCCATGCAATACTTCTTCCCGGATTAGCCGGGTCAATAAACTGCACGCCTGTCAAAACGCTTGGAGACACCATAGAACGGCTGGCAAGTCCTCCGATTCCGGCCAGACAGCCGCAGACAAAACCTGTGATAAGAGAAGCCAGAAGCGGACGCTTTAAGCGCACTGCCACACCATAAAGAGCTGGCTCTGTCGTTCCTGCAATCAGGGCTGAGGACGCTGCTGCAAGGGCCGTCTGACGAAGCTCGCTGTTTTTTGTCTTTAAAGCAACTGCAAGAGATACGCCGCCCAGAGAAAGATTTGCTCCGATCTCAGACGGCATTACCGTACCCTCCATTCCCGTCTCAGAAATAGTCTGTAAAATGGTTGGTGTAAATACTCTGTGCATACCTGTGATTACAAGCAGAGGCCAGATGGCTCCCATAATTCCCACTGCCACAAAACCAAGCTTATCCTGAACAGCAAAGACAAAGGCGGAAATCCCCTCACCCACATAGATACCGGCCGGTCCGATGATCAAAATAGCAATCGGAGCCGCAATCAGCAGAATCAGCATGGGCTTTAAGAAGTTCTTTGTTACAGCAGGGGTGATCCTGTCAACGCCCCGTTCAATATAGGATAGAATCCATGTCATACAGATGGACGGGATTACCGTATAGGTGTACTTTACGGAAGCAATGGGAATTCCCATAAAATGGGCTGCCGTATCTCCTACTGTAACTGCCTCCATCATTCCTCTGAAATCCGGATGGATCAGCACTCCCGCAATGGAAATTGCAAGGAACATATCTGTCTTAAACTTCTTCGCTGCGGAAGCTGCTACCAGCACCGGAAGGAAATAGAACGCTCCGTCGCCAATGGTATTAATCAGCTTATAGGTTTCTGAATCCGCAGACAGGATGCCTGCCATTCCAAGAAGCATAACCAGAAGCTTTACCATGGAACCGCCGATAATCGCAGGAATCAGCGGTGACATGGTTCCCACAATGGCGTCCAGAATATTATTTCCAACCTTTTTCAATGTGAGAGGTTCCTTTTTCTCACCTTTGGCGATTTCACTCTGTTCACCGAAATTTCCCAGCTTCAAAATTTCCTGATAGGCGGTTCCCACATGGTTTCCGATAATAATCTGGTACTGTCCTCCCTGTTTAACCAGTCCCATAACACCGTCAACCGCTTTTACCGCCTCGTCGTCCGCCAGAGTCTCATCCTTTAACACAAAACGGAGACGGGTCATACAGTGGGTAACGCTCGCAATATTCTCGATCCCACCAATGTGTTCTACGATTTTTCTGGAAATAACCGTATAATCTTTTGCCATTTTCTTTTCCCCCTTAAGGATTTTGATAGGTGCATTATACGGAATAACTTCCTTCCTGTCATCCGTTTTGGGCTCTAAAAAAACAAGTGACACGCTTAATCACTTGTTTTTTATATGTAACACTGTGTTTTTATCAGATAGCCCCCGGGCCTTTGGATGTATACCGGTACAGCTTCTTTCCAAGGCGCTCCACAATACTCATTGCCGGAATCTGGGTCGTAACATCATAATCACCCAGGCGCATATAGCTGACATAATATGCAAGATTATAATCCGACAGCTTTGCAATGGTACAGTTTTCTGTGTTGGTAATACTGAGAATCCGGCAGTTCTGCTCTTTAAACCGCATAACATGGCGGATAGTATCTCCTGACTCCCCGGATACGGAAAATACAATCACAAGACTGTCTTTTAAAAAACTGCTCTCTGTAGGATAATGGGGTTCATCAATATAAAGACAGAATTTTCCCATGCTGGAGAAATACCGGGCTCCGTATTTCGCCACAATCCCCGACATACCGCTGCCCACTAAAAATACATGATTTGCATGAAAGATAACGTTTGCCAGCATTTCAAGCTTCGTTTCAAATTCCTGAGACGAGGTTTTTTTCAGAAAATCTATGACCTCTGATATGTCATCCGTTACCTTTGTCTGTCCTAATCGGGCCTGATAGTCCCGAAGCTGCAGCTTGAATTCCGAATACCCGCTGCACCCCATTTTTTTACAAAACCGTAAAATCGTAGAGGTCGAAACGTGTACCTCCAAAGCCAGTTCACGAATCCTCATGTATTTTACCCGTTCCGGTTCCTTTACCACATATTCATAAACCATTCTCTCCAGGTCATTTAAGGTTTTCACCTGCTCTACGTCAAACATTTCCCCTTCACCTCCGTTCATACATAAGGCCAGTCTATCAGCCAAAGGATCTGCCTGTCAAGTAAGTTTCCGACTGTCTTCCCCTTCCCCCCACACCTCTGTCAGGTCTTCAATCAGAAGCAGGCCCAGGGGACCTAAGATAAAACCGAAAAAGCCGAATAATTCCAGTCCCACATACACTGCCGCCAGCGTTTCCAGAGGAGATAGCCCCACCTCGCTGCCCATATACCGGGCTTCCAGATACTGACGGGCAAAATAGCAGGCCAGATAGAGTCCCAAAAGGATAAGCGCCTTTTCCCACTGTCTTCCCATCGCGCACAAAAACGCCCATGGCAGAAGAATGGCGCCAGCTCCAAAAAGGGGCAGGGCATCCAGAACAGCTATGACCGTACCTGCTAAAACAGCATATGGATTCCCGATCCGGATCATAGCACTGATACAGAAGCAGCAGTTTAAAAGAAGGATGATCCCCTGGCTTTTAAACCATGCTTTTCCTGTCTGTACCAGACGGCTTCCGATGAGATTAAATTCTCTCCGAAACAGCGACTGATCTCTCCTGTGCCGAAGCTCTTCCATCTCCTGAAGGCTCAGAACAGCTGCCAGAAAGCAAACCAGGCAGATCAGAAACATCCGCGCAAAAAAGGCCGCTGCAGGCAGCGAATTTACCATAAGAAAGGGCATAAGGCTTTCTTTAACCTTCTCTCCCATTGCTGCCGTTATTTCACCTGCTGCTTCAGACAGACAGCCCGGTTTCAGGCCTGCCGCCCGTTCTGCCTGAATACATCTGTCAGATATCCAGCGATCAAAGGCCCCGATCCACAAGGGCAGACGGACTGCCAAAAGCTGTATTTCCCGGCACAGACGCCGTACTCCCTGCCATGCCAGAATTCCCAATCCCGTAAATACAGCTCCTATTTCCACTGCTCCGATCAATCCTGCCGGAATCCTCCATGCTTTTCCAAAGGCTGAAAATCTCAGACGGTAACGGATAAAACGGACAGAGGGCCGCAGAATCAGAGCAAGAGTATAACCGACGAAAAAAGGAGCCACAAGAGGAAGCAGGTACTTTAAACCTGCATAGACCAATCCTGTGGTTCCTGTTATGATTAAAAATTTCTTCAGTTTTTTACCGGGCTTTTCCATGGACTCACCTGTTTTTTGATTTGTACTTCCTTTGTACACTCCTAGTATGAGCCATTGGAAAAATAATATTCACAAAACATATGTTTTATTTTTAAGACAGATCAGAGCACAGCTCTCCCAGATAGGCAGTCACTGCACGAAGACAGCCGTCCACCCCTACCAGTCCGCTGTCCACACATAAATGATAGTTCTGTGCCTTACCCCAGGTATTTCCCGTATAGTACTGGTAATAGTCTTTTCTCTTTCGGTCTACCTGACGAATCCGGCGCTCCATGTCCTTTTCATCTGATCCCGGCTCCAGCTCCATCATACGGCGGATTCTGTTTTTCATCTTTGCATAAACAAAAATATTGATGCTGTCCTCCAATACCATATCAGCACACCGGCCCACAATAATACAGGGGCCGTGGGATGCCAGACGGCGGATCACATTGGACTGTGCCACAAAAATCTGGTCTGACATAGGTACCTGGTAAATGTCAGAAAATGGATGGTAAAAATTCCGGTCCAGAGGATCTTCCACTACAACATGCTCGTCATACCGGCGAAATGCCTCCTCCGCAATGTTGATATCATCGGCAGCCATGGAGATCAGCTCCTTATCGTAAAAGGGAATCCCCAGAGTACCTGCCAGCTTTACCCCCAGCTCCCGTCCTCCGCTTCCAAATTCACGGCTAACTGTAATTACTTTATTCATAACGCCCACCGTCCCTTCTCCTTTGTCTGCGCCTGTTCCGATCCGTGAAGAATCCACAGGCTATGGGGCTATTATAGCATACATTCCTGCGATTCTACAAGAATGAACAAACGGGGATTTTTCCTTATCTTCCCTCAGCCACAATCCGGTCGATCATATCCACATAATCACTGCAGTATTTGCCATACATGGGCATAACTGCTGCCTGAAACCGGGCCTTTTCTTCTTTGGAAAGCTCTGTTATGATGCAGCCTGCCTTACGGATATTCTGTTCAGACCGGGCCTCGCGCTCCTTCCACAAAGAGCGCTCATACCGAGCAGACTCTTTGGCGCACTGGGCAATAATTGTCCTGTACTCCACCGGCAGTTTATCCCAGGTGGACTGGGCAGCCAGCTGCAGCTCCGGTACACGGGTATGCTCGTCTATGGTGTAATACCCGGCTACCTCGTAATGCCTGGTAGATTCATAGGAAGGCCAGTTATTTTCTGCCCCGTCTATTTCCCCTGTCTGGAGGCCGGAATATACCTCTCCATAGGCCATCTGCCTGGGTACCGCGCCCAGCGCCCGGATGCTGTCGCTCATAAGCTCCGACTCCTGAACACGGATCGTAAGCCCCTTCATATCCTCCAGCTTTTCTATGGGACGGACTGAATTGTAAAAATTTCTGGCTCCCGCGTCATACCAGGAAAGAGCGACCAGATCAGAACCCTCAAAGGAGCCTAAAAAGCTGTCTCCGATTTCCCCTTCCAGCACCTTCCACATATGCTCCGCACCTGTATACAGATAGGGAAGCTGCAAAACATTCAGCTCCGGTACAAATTCTGATAAGGGCGACAGGGACACCCTGGCAAAATCCACGCCTCCGAACTGAAGCTGTTCAATGACCGTTCTCTCATCTCCCAAAATCCCTTCGGCATTGATCAGGATTTCCACCTTTCCTCCGGTTTTCATCTTTACAAGCTCCGCAAACTTATACGCCCCCTGAGTAGTGGGATAATCCTCAGCCTGATTTTCTGCATAGGTCAGCACAAATTCCGGTACATTTTCCGCCATTAAGTCCTCTTTTTTATCTTTACAGCCCCATACAGAGGCTGACAGCATAAAAATCAGCCCTGCAGCCAGGATGTTTCGATTCCCTTTCACTTCCTTCCTCCTTACTTTTTTCCATGGTTCATACGGGCAGTAACATAGGAATAAACCGCCTCACGTTCTCCCCCCAGTATCCGGTCCGTAAGTACATATCCATGGGTTGTATCGGAAAAAATCACCAGCATATCCGGTTTTTTTGAAACACGGCGGATCTTATCCCACACAATATCCGTATGGGCCGTTCCCACTGTCACATGGATTCCCCTGCCGTCAATCACGATATGAGTATCCTCTTTAATAGATGAAGCAATCTTTTTGGAACGTCTCCAGATCGCCAGGGGCTGCAGCACGGTAAACAGACTGCATCCCAAAATCAAAATGGCCCGATAGCCCCAGCCTGCTCCGCTCCATTTTACATAGGTAAGAGCAAATAAGGCAGCCGTGAACACCAGATTACAGACGCCCACCATAGAACCATAGGTGTAATACATGGACAGACGCCAGTATTCCCCGCTGCTTAGACGATAGGTATATTGATACATAGTCCTTCCTCCGAAATGAATTTTAAAGCCGTCTGCATAAAGCATCAGGCCGCCGCAGGCTCCGGCTGCTCCCGGAGCCATCCTGCAGCAGCCTGAGAACAGCTTCATTGTAATCAATTATAAACGATTCTTTCCACTATGCCAATACCTGAGGCAGCCACATGCTGACTGCTGGTACAAATGTAATCAGAAGCAGCGTAATGATCATGCACAGATAGAATGGAAGAGTAGCCTTTACAACCTTCTCCATAGGCAGCTTTGCAATGGCGGAACCGATAAAGAGAACGGAACCAACAGGAGGCGTCAGCAGGCCGATACCGCAGTTTAAGATAACCATGATACCAAACTGGATTGGATCAATACCGATGGAGGTTGCGATTGGCAGAAGGATAGGTGTTGCGATCAGAATAATCGGAGCCATATCCATAATGCAGCCCAGTACCAGAAGGATCAGGTTTAACAGCAGAGCCAGAACGATCGGATTGTTTGTAAAGTTTGTAATTGCCGCTGCTGCCAGCTGAGGCACATGGAGCTGTGTCAGGCAGTAGCCGAAAATGCTGGAGGTTGCAATCAGGATCAGTACGATAGAAAGAGTATCAATACAATCCTCCAGAACTCTCCATACACCCTTCCAGTCAAGTCCTTTGTAGATAAATACGCTGACAAAAAGGCTGTAGATAACAGCAACAGCCGCGGACTCAGTTGCCGTAAAAGCTCCGCCTACTACGCCCACTACTACGATCAGGACTGCTGCCAAAGCCCAGAAGGATACGCTTAACTGCTTTAACAGAACCTTCATGCTGAACTTGTCGCCCTTTGGATAGTTGCGCTTTACAGAGATGATATAGGAACCGATCATCAGGGATGCAGCCAGCAAAGCTCCGGGAACATATCCTGCCAGGAACAGGCTTCCT
Organism: uncultured Clostridiaceae bacterium; assembly: GCA_958441075.1. Classification (GTDB taxonomy): domain Bacteria; phylum Bacillota; class Clostridia; order Lachnospirales; family Lachnospiraceae; genus Enterocloster. The sequence goes on from CAUCBQ010000010.1 coordinate 10,050, forward strand.
ACGGAAATACCGCCTGCTGTGGTAGCATAGATAACCATGTTGTGGCTTGGAGGAACCAGAAGTCCCTCACAGGAGGATGTAATGGTAACCGCAGTGGAGAAATCTCCGTCATAGCCCTGGTCAACCATCATAGGGATCAGGATCGAACCCAGAGAAGCAGTATCTGCAGATGCAGAACCGGAAATACCGCCAAAGAAGTAGGAAGCAACGATATTAACCATTGCCATACCGCCGCGCATCCAGCCTACGCAGGCATTTGCCAGGGCAATCAGCTTTTCGGAAATTCCGCCGGAGCCCATGAGACAGCCCATAGTGATAAAGAAGGGAACTGCCATCAGGCTGAAGGAACTGATTCCCTTTACCATCTGCTGACAGATCGTAGTCAGGTTATGTCCCTGAGCCAGCAGACAGAACACGGAAGACAGGGCAACCGCATAAGCGATGGGGAAACGCAGGAAGATCATAAGGAAAAAGCTTCCAAGTAAAACTAAAATTGCAAATGTATTAGCATCCATTATTTTGCTTCCTCCTTTACAAAGATCTTTTTCACATGGTTATAAAGAGCCTCAACCTCGAATACAACCATAGCCACTCCGGCTAAAGGAACCGGGAAGTACATCCAGAATCTGGAAACCTTTGGCATACTTACATAAGTACCCTTAGCGCCGATACCAGACGCATATTTCCAGCCTACAGTGATCATAATCACTGCCAGAACCAGTACGGCAACATCTGCAAGGATATCCAGGAAGGTTACCAGTTTTTTGGGTAAGTAGGAATCAAAGGCTGTCATACGGATGTGAGCGCCTCTGCGGATAGCCAGCGCAGCGGAAAGCACAGCCATATAGGACATACAGGTAAGAACCACTTCTTCGCTCCAGGCCGGATCAGGAATAAAGGAAACATAACGGCCCATAACAGCCATGGTTGTGATCAGAATATCCGCAATCAGAAGCAGCTTGCAGATCAGCATTACAAACTTATATACAAAGTCATATGCCGGTTTGATCTTGTCAATCTTGTTGAAAATCTCTGGCATTTCAGATTTTCCCCCTTTTCTCTATAATGTACTCAGATACCTGCTAACAACATTTTAACAGGATCACTGATACCAAAACAGGACACAGAAAATATCCAAAACTCTCTGTGTCCTGTCAGTTACAAGTTTACTGCAAGATTACTCCATATCAAGGAGCTTCTGATACAGTTCAGCCTGATCGGAGGTATTGGACTCGATTACATCCTTACAAGCCTCTTTCCAAGGAGCCTTATCCTCAACCTCAACAACGGTCACACCGTCAGCCTTAAGCTGCTCTAAAACCTCGTTCTCCTTGTTCTCGGAATTTGCACGGTTGTTGGTAGAAGCGTACTCGCCTGCTTCCATAAGGATTGCCTGCTGATCCTCGGTCAGGCCGTTCCATGCTTCGTCTGTGATAACAACCTGAACAGCACCCAGAGTATGTCCATCCAGCATCAGGTAAGGAGCAACCTCAGGGAATGCATTAGATGCATAGTTTGCGATTGGCTGCTCAGCAGCGTCAACAACACCTGTCTGAAGTGCGGAGTACAGCTCGTTCATGGAAACAACGGTTGCGTTAGCGCCCAGTCCGGATACCATACCTGTCATAACAGGGTCGTTGGAAACGCGGATCTTTAAGCCCTTTAAGTCTTCGATGGTCTTAGCCTCATTCTTAAAGAAGAAATGACGGAAGCCTTCCTCGCCGTAGAACAGGCCTCTTACGCCCAGGCCCTGATCAACGGGCTCTGCCAGGAACTCATCAGCCAGATCGCTGGTTGCGAAGTTCCAGAAATGCTCGCGGTCAGCAAATGTGTATGGGATAGAAAGAAGCAGAGACTTCTTTGCGCCGTAGCCGTTTAATGCGAATGCGGAAATACGGGACATATCAATGGTACCGCCGCCGCCTAACATGGTATCCAGAACGTCATTCTCAGAACCAAGAACGCCGCTGGCCTGTACGTCAATTGTGATCTTTCCATCGGAAAGCTCCTCAACCTTTGTCTTGAAATCAGTAGCCATCTGGCCTACGATTGTATCCAGTGGATTAACCTCTGCGTATACCAAGGTTACCTCAGGCATATTTGCAGTATCATACTTGCCGGAAGCTGCTGCCTCAGCCTTGGTCTCACCCTCTGCTGCCTCAGTCTTCTCTTCTGCCTTGGTCTCCTCCTTGGCAGCCTCAGTTGCAGCCGGAGCAGCTGTGGTAGTCTCTGGTGTCTTCAGACCGCAGCCTGCCAGAGTACCTGCTGCCATTGCAACGCAAAGTGCTGTGCTTAACCATCTTTTTTTCATGTTACACTTCCTCCTCTTAATACATTATTCACGTTTTTGATGTGTATCTTAACGCTTTATTTACGTTAATTTCATTATATAGGGAAAAGCGCACAATGGACATGGTAAATTTTTGTGAATCGTAGTATATTTTTAACCTCATTTCTATTTTGTTAAAAAATTACCATTCCGATACTCCGTAGGGCTCTGCCCGGTAATTCTCCGGAACACCTTGGTAAAGTAATTGGAATCACTGTATCCTACAGCCTTTCCCACATCCTTCACATTGACTGTGGGCTGTTCCAACAGCTTTTTTGCCTCGGCAATACGGTACCCGGTGAGGTAAGCAGTAAAATTCTGATTAAAGCATTGTTTGAAAAGCTTGCAGAAATATGGTTCAGAATAATTCATTCTCCTTGCAAGCTCCTGCATGGAAATATCATACATATAGTTTTCTTCTATAAAGGAGCGGATCATGGCGCTTACCCGGCTCATATGAACGTTATCATCTTCTGGCTGAACGGGCATTTCCTCAAAATCCCCTTTCGCTTCACCGGGCTCCTGTTCATTTTCCACGCTTTGTTCCATTTCCTTTCTCCGGCTCTGCTCCTCCACCATCTGCATAGCTTCCTCAATCACAAGCATAAGCTCATTTTCATCATATGGCTTCAGAACATAGTCAATAGCCCTGACGGAAATGGCTTTCTTTGCATAGGAAAATTCATCAAAGGCCGTAAGGAAAATAATTACACAGTCCTTATCCTTTTCCCGAATCCGCTCTGCCGCCTGAATACCGTTAATTCCCGGCATCTCTATATCCAAAACGGCAATCTGTATCTTCTCCTTTTCATATATCTCCAGAGCCTGCCTGCCATTTTCGGCCTGATAAACCTCACATTGGCCTTCCAGATTTTTACTGAGCATTTTATACAGTACAGCCCGTTCTATCATTTCATCATCCGCTATCAGCAGTCGGTACATTATTTCTCCCCCCTGTTATGCTTTTCCTGAGGAATGAACATCTGAATCACCGTGCCCCGTCCTTCTCTGCTGGTGATCCGGAATTCTCCCTGTTTGTACATCATGTGGATACGCTTGTAAATATTTCCCAGTCCAATTCCAATCTTGGAGGTCCGGCGCTCCTTCATGGCCTCCGTGACCTCTGCCAGACGCTCCTCAGACATTCCGAGCCCCGTATCGGCTACAGAAATAACAAGCCTGTTTCCCTGTTCCCAGATCCTTATGTGAACTCTTCCGCCCTGTTCCTTCTTTGACAAACCGTGAATCATGGCATTTTCCACCACAGGCTGCAGAGTAAAGGCCGGGATCATAGCCTGCTCTGCATCAACCTTAAGATCACAGCTGTAGAGAATACGGCTTCCAAAACGCATCTGCTGAATATACATATAATCCTGCACCACCTTCAGTTCCCTGGCAAGGGCTACGATCTGCTCTGAGGTTTTTAAATTATACCGGAACAGGCTGCTCATACTGGTAATCATCCGTTCTGTAACAGCCGCTTCCTCCAGCTTTGCCATACAGGCGATCATATTCAGGGTATTAAACAGGAAATGGGGATTGATCTGGCTTTTCAGCAGCTCCAGCCTGGCTCCGCTAAGCTGCTTTTCCATCTCTACCCTTTCGATCTCTTCCCTGTGAAGCAGTTCAGACATACGGTGATTTTCCTTTAATGTATCAATATACCCCTTTGTAGACCGTTTCATTTTGTTAAATGCCCGCACCAGTTCGCCCATTTCATCCCGATTTTCCACGCTGAGGTCCTCTCCGGTAAAATCATTTTTGGCGATTTTTCTGGCGCACCGGGCCAGAAGGACTGCCGGAGATACCAGCGCGTTGGAGAGGATTTTGGTTAAAAACATCACAAAACCCATAAGGACGGCGGAAATAGCCAGAATCAGATAGGGCAGGTTATAAAATACAGGTACTTTTTCCTGATAACTGTCATTCCCTTCTTTTAAAGTGACCTGCACCAGACGTCTGGCATAGGTCTGGAGATATTCCTGCATCCTGTACACCCGGTACAGCCGCTCCACAAAATCATTTTCCCGCACCTGTGTCTCGGCAAGCTCATCCCGATAAACCTGATAGGTTTCATAACTGTTTAAAATACTCCAGGTACGGGCATACCGCTCTGTTCCGATCCGGACATACTCAAAAGGAAGAGACCTCAGACACCGTTCTGTGCGGACACAGGACAGAATATACCGGTCTCTTGTGTCCGGAGACCCGTCACGGATATAATCCGCAAAAGACTCAATCTCCAGATCCAGCGCCTCCTGAAAATCATGGCAGCGGGAATTGTCATTTAGAATCGTATTGAAGCTTCCCAGAGAGAAATTCATGATGAAAATACTGAATGCGGCAGAAAGAGCCATGATCAAAATGACCATGGCTGCAAAAATACCGATCTTCTTTTTAATGGAAATGGTTAACCATATATTACGAAGCATAGATATGTATTAAAATCTGCGGTTCCTTTCTGTCTGTATCTTCAGCCGCCTCCTGTGTTTTATAACTCAGCGAGTTTGGAGGATTGGGCCGTCTTTCAGGTTCTTTTCCGGCCTTTGGAGGTTTTGTCCGCGGAAGCTTCCTTCTTTGAAGCAGACAGCTTTTTCGGCTCTTCCTTTGTCGTGGCTATCTTTTTAGCCTCTTCCTTCGTGGTAGACAGCTTCTTGGGTTCTTCCTTTGCCGTGGCTATCTTTTTAGCCTCTTCCTTCGCCGTGGACAGCTTTTTGGGTTCTTCCTTTGCCGTGGCTATCTTTTTCGGCTCTTCCTTCGCTGTGGACAGCTTTTTGGGTTCTTCCTTTGCTGTGGCTATCTTCTTCGGCTCTTCCTTCGCATCCACCGTCTTTTCAGTAATTTCCTTCGCCGCCTTTTTCGCTGCCCCGGCAGCGCGTCCGGCTGTCTTTTTGGCGGTTCCCGCTTTTTTGCCGGTTTCTGCCTTTTTACCTGTCTCCGGCGTACAGGAAAATACCATAAAGCTCATTGGCGGGATATTACATTCAATGGAATCCTCTCTGTCATCCCACTGAATCTTCTTAGAGCTCTTTGCACGGGGATTCGTTCTGCCCTGACCGCCGAATTCTTTGGCGTCACTGTTGAAGATTTCCTTATATTTGCCTGCAAATGGCACTCCCAGACGGAATTTCTCATGCTCTACATTGTCAAAGTTACAGATAAAGAGAAGCGTTTCCTTTCCATCCCTGCTTCTGCGGATATACAGAATCATGCTTTCCTCATGATAGCTGCAGTTAATCCATTCAAAGCCGCTGGGATCAAAGTCCTCCTCATAAAGAGCCGGATGAGCCAGAACCATATGATTCAGCGCCTTTACATAATTCTGCATATTTTTATGAAGGGGATACTGCAAAAGCTCCCATTCCAGAGAAGCATTTTCATTCCACTCATCAATCTGTCCAAAATCCTGTCCCATGAAGAGCAGCTTTTTACCCGGATGGGACATCATAAAGCCATAAGCTGTCCGCAGATTCTCCGCCTTCTTCTCCAGTGTCTCCCCCGGCATCTTTCCCATCATGGAACCTTTTCCATGAACCACCTCATCATGGGAGAATACCAGAACAAAGTTTTCACTGTAGGCGTAAAGCATGGAGAATGTGAGCCCGCCGTAATTATTCTTCCGGAAATAAGGATCGCAGCGCATATAATTGGTGAAATCATTCATCCAGCCCATATTCCACTTATAGTCAAAGCCCAGACCTCCGTCCTTTGGATCGCCGGTAATCATAGGCCAGGCTGTGGATTCCTCAGCGATCAGGACAGCTCCGTCTTTGCGGCCCTTAAATACGCTGTTTAAATGCTTTAAAAATTCTACGGCCTCCAGATTTTCATTTCCGCCGTACATATTGGCTACCCATTCGCCGTCATTTTTTCCGTAATCCAGATAGAGCATGGAAGCAACCGCATCCATCCGGATACCGTCTGCATGATATTTATCAGCCCAGAATAAGGCATTTGCAATCAGGAAGTTGGATACGCCGGGACGGCCGTAATTATAGATCAGAGTGCCCCAGTGGGGATGAGAGCCCTGTCTGGGATCTGCGTGTTCATATACGCAGGTACCGTCAAAGCAGGCCATGCCATAGGCGTCTCTGGGGAAATGGGCCGGTACCCAGTCAAGGATTACTCCAATACCCTTTTCATGCATATAATCCATAAAATACATGAAATCATCCGGAGTTCCATAACGGCTGGTAGGCGCATAGTAGCCCGTCACCTGATATCCCCAGGAAGCGTCTAAAGGATGCTCCATCACAGGCATCAGCTCCACATGGGTATATCCCATATCCTTCACATAATCAGCCAGCTTTACAGCCAGTTCCCGGTAATTGTAAAACTCAGATCCGGTAATAGCCTTTCCATTTTCGTCCTCTGCAATTTCCTTCCGAATCCAGGAGCCAAGATGTACTTCATAGATGTTAAAGGGCTTGTCCTTTGTATCAGAAGCAGCCCTCTTTTTCATCCACTCCTGATCCTTCCACTGATAATTTCCAATATCCCACACAATCGAAGCATTATTTGGGCGCAGCTCTGCATAATTGGCATAGGGATCGCATTTTAACATGGGTTCTCCGGACCGTGTCTTGACTTCATATTTATAGAGACAGCCTGGTTTCAATCCCGGAACAAACAGTTCAAATACACTTGCATCTCCTTCTCCCAGCTTTCTCATCTGGTGGCGTCTGCCATCCCAGGAGTTAAAATCTCCCACAACGCTTACTCTCATGGCACAGGGAGCCCATACGGAAAAATACACTCCCTCCACGCCGTCTATGGTCATGGGATGGGCGCCCATTTTCTCATAAATATCATAGAAAATACCAGCCCCAAACTTCTTAAGCTCCCGCTCAGTATACTGTGGGCCAAAAGCATATGGATCGGTGATTTCTTCCTCTGTTCCATTGTCATAGGTCACTAAAAATGTGTAGGCTGTTTTATTTTTTCTTGGAATCAGAACCGCAAATAATCCCCCTTCATCTGCCAGCTCCATATCGTAGGTTTTTCCCGTATTGGAAATCTTTACCTTTACAGCCGCAGCCGTAGGAATCAAAGCCTGAATCAAAAGTCCTTTTTCCGTTATATGAGGCCCTAAAAGCCTGTGAGGATCTGCTGACTCTGAATAGGTCAGCTCCTCAATTCCCGCCCAATCCATCAAATCGTATAATGTCTGTTCCATAAATACAAATCCCCCTTCCGGCAGCTACAGTGTCTGCGCCCGTTCTGAAATATTTTGTCTGAAATTAATTACCTCATGCTCATACTCCTCTTCCATCAAAGGAGAAGCAATCATAAAATCCGCACTTGCTTTATTGTTGGCAATAGGAATATCGTAAACCTGGGCGATCCGCAGAAGAGCCTTCACATCCGGATCGTGAGGCTGGGCTGTCAGGGGATCTGAAAAGAAAATCACAAAATCAATCTTTCCCTCCACAATTTTAGCTCCAATCTGCTGGTCGCCGCCTAAAGGCCCGCTGTTGTATCCCTTTACCGGAAGGCCCGTATAATCTGTAATCATCCTGGCCGTAGTGCCTGTTCCGCACAAAAAATGCTTTGCCAGAGCTTCCTTATGTTCCAGACACCAGTCCATCAGCTCATGCTTTTTCTGGTCATGGGCAATCAGGGCAATATTTTTCTGCTTTCCAATGGTCATTGACAGGTAATCCATTTTTCTGGCCTCCTTTTATGCTGTGCCGGTATAATTTTCTATTCTGAAACCCTGTTTACCAGAGTTCCGATTCCTTCAATAGAGCACTCAACCACATCCCCTGGCTGTAAAAACCGGGGAGGATCAAAGCCCATGCCAACACCTGCCGGTGTTCCTGTGGCAATGACAGTACCTGCCTTCAGGGTCATTCCGGCAGAAAGCTCGCTTACCACATGATCGATATCAAAAATCATAAGCTCTGTGCTGCTGTCCTGACGAAGCTCTCCGTTTACTCTGGACTGAATAGAAAGTCTGGGCGGATAGGGAAGCTCCTCCGCAGTGGTAATACAGGGGCCCATGGGAAGAAAGCCGTCCAGGCTCTTGCCGAAGTACCACTGCTTGTGCCGGGTCTGAAGTGTTCTGGCACTCACATCATTAATCACTGTGTAACCGAAAATATAGTTTCTCACCTCAGAGGCCGGCACATTTTTCGCATCCTTTCCAATGATAACCGCCAGCTCAGCTTCATAGTCCAGATCCTGCACCAGATCTCTGTGGCTGGGTATTTCAGCCCCTGTTCCCGTAGCCTCGCTGACCCGCTTGGAAAAATATACGGCAAAAGGCCGCTCCCCTCCAAATTCCTCCTTCTTATAACGGGCCGATTCCTCTGCGTGGGCCATGTAGTTGATGCCCAGACAGATTACATCCTGTACCGGATGGGGAATGGGCGCAAGAAGAATGGCCTCCCCGGCGGGAACCGCTCCTTTAATCTTATATGGGTCCTGTCCTGACGCATATTCCAAAAGCTGTTTTTCAGACTCACTGATCCCCTCAATCAGCTCCTGCATGGTTTTATAATCCATGTCCAGAGAACGTAAGGGATAAATCCAGGTTCCATCCCTGTTTACAACGCCCAGTCTTATCTTATGTTCGATTTCATATGTAACAAGTTTCATTTGCGGCCTCCTGTACTCTGCACTCACTTATTGTCTACTGTACCACATTTTTCCGATTTTTTCTACTTTTCATCCCCTGATTTCTGTATTTTACAGCCATTTTACAACAGCCCGTCTCTCAGAATCCTCCTGAGCTGTATGATCACTGAGGGAAGAATTGCGGCCATACCCACAGCAGCAGCCTGAACCGGCAGGAGGTCGGAAGCGGCAAAAAATGTCTGCAGCCCCGGCACAAAAAGAACAGCAGCCAGAAGAGCGCTTCCAAGAATAAAGGCAGCCAGACTGCCCGGATTGCTGAAAAGTCCCAGCCTTATGATGGAATGGTTGCTGCGGCAGTTAAAGCCATGAAACAGCCGTGCAAGGGTCAGTGTAGAAAATGCCATGGTACAGGCCAGATTTTCTCCCCCCTGTCTCATTCCCAGACTCCAGGCCCACATGGTTGCTCCTGCCATAAGGCCGCCCTGAAGCAAAAGCTCACCTACAAAGCCGGGAGTTAAAATTCCCTCTTTGGGATCTCTGGGCGGTTCCTTAAGCATCCCCTCCTCTGCCGGTTCCATACCGATTGCAATTGCGGGAAGGGAATCCGTAATCAGATTAATAAACAGCAGATGAACCGGGGCAAAGGGAAGGGGGAGCCCTGAAAGGGAGGGGTAAAGAACGCACAGAATCCCGGCCATATTTCCGGATAAAAGAAACTGAATGGCATTTTTAATATTGCGGTATACATTTCTCCCATTGGCGGCAGCCTTGATAATCGTGGCAAAATTGTCGTCTGCCAGAATCATGGAGGCGGCGTCCTTTGACACCTCTGTGCCTCCAAGTCCCATAGCGATGCCGATATCCGCCTTTTTTAAAGCAGGAGCATCATTTACCCCATCCCCTGTCATGGCTACGATATGGCCCCGGCCCTGCCATGCTTTTACAATGCGTATTTTATGCTCCGGAGACACACGGGCATAGACAGAAATTCCGGGAAGCTCCTGCTCCAGCTGTTCATCTGTCATCCGATCCAGCTCTGATCCTGTAAGAGCCCGGTCTCCGGGTAAAAAAATGCCGATTCGGCCTGCTATAGCCATTGCAGTCACTCTATGGTCCCCTGTGATCATTACCGTGCGTATGCCTGCCTGACGGGCCGCAGCCACTGCCGGACGCGACTCCGGACGGGGCGGGTCCATCATTGCAGCAAGCCCCAGAAACACAAGGTCTGTTTCCGGCTCCTCCTGCCATTTCGGTTCAGATCTGCAGGCAAATGCCAGAAGCCTGAGGCCCTGTAAGGACCAGTTCCTGATCTGATTTAAAATTGCAGCCCGGTCAGAAGCAGAAAGCCTGCGGGAAGGAATAAAACCGGAACCGGCAGGATTGGCAATCCGGCTGCACCTCTCTAACAGCACATCCGGGGCGCCTTTTACAAATAAGATTTCCTGCCCCTGGATCTCATGAATGGTTGTCATTCTCTTTCTTGCAGAGTCAAAGGGAAGCTCCCCCTTTCTGGGACAGCACAGACGCAGCTGCTCCGGGACTGTCCCGGCAGCCTGAACCATTTGAAGCAGGGCTGCTTCCACCGGATCACCCTCTTTCTCTCCGGCAGACAGAGATGTATTATTATTCAGGGCAGCCGCCATTAAAAAGAGCTTTGCATCCTTTTTCCCGGCCTCAGCATACGCTCTGAACTGTTCCGGCTCCATTTCCCTTCCATTTATATATACAGCCTCTGTTTCCATACGGTTCTGAGTCAGTGTTCCTGTTTTATCTGAACAGATCACAGATACGCAGCCAAGGCTTTCCACTGCTTTCAGATCCTTGATAATTGCATGTTCTCTTGCCATCTTCTGAGTTCCCATAGCCTGGACAATAGTGACAATGGAACTCAGTGCCTCAGGAATTGCCGCCACTGCCAAAGCCACCGCAAACATCAAAGCATCCAATACCGGCTCCTTCCGGTAAACACTGAGTCCAAAGACCAGAAGGCAGATCCCCATAATCCCAAGAGCCAGATGACCCGAAAAATGATCCAGGCTTATCTGCAAAGGCGTTTTCCGAACCTCTGCCCGGTTCATCATAGAAGCGATGGAACCGATCTCCGTATTCATTCCGGTAGCCGTAACTACTGCGGCTGCCCGCCCGGAAGTGACAAGCGAGCCGGAAAATACCATATTCGTCTGATCGCCTGGAGACAGCCCTTCTTCTGATTTCAGGCATCCTGTGTGTTTTTCTGCATTGAGCGATTCCCCGGTAAGAGAGCTTTCATTTACCGTAAGCCCATAAACCTCCAGCAGACGGCCATCTGCCGGAATCAGGCTTCCGGTCTCCAGAATCATCAGATCTCCCGGTACAACCTTTGAGGAGGGGATGGTAACGGACTGACCGTTTCTCATTACCCTTGCCTCGGGAGAGGAAAGCTTTTGAAGACTTTCCAGAGATTTTTCCGCCTTCCTGTGCTGAATGGTTCCAAGCAGGGCATTTAAGAATAAAACCGTAAAAATAACCAAAGCGCTTTCCGAATCTCCTGTAGCCATGGATATACCGGCAGCAATTATTAAAATCACTACAAGAAGATCCTTAAACTGTCCCAGAAAGATCTGCCACCAGGGCACTGATTTCTGCTCGTACAGAATGTTTTCCCCATATTTTTCCAGCCTGTCATGGACCTCTGCATCCGTCAGCCCCAGACGGCAGGAGGACAGCTCCTTTAAGACCGCTTCCTCTGATCTGCTGTACCACTCTGTCATTCCAGCTCCCCCTTTTTGCTCTGTAACAGCCAGTGACGAAAAATGCTCCCGGGACCATTGTTGAGCGGTCCCGAAAGCATCCGGTCTGTACACTCTGTTTAATTTATGAAAAAGGAAAGTCTGTTATGACATCAGCCAAATATCATGCCGAATACGGCCCTGAGTCCCTCAGCTAAGGAGGACTTTTCTATGTATTCCTCTCTGGTATGAGCGCCTCCTCCCCGGTAACAGCCCGCACAGACGCTGGGGATTCCCAAAGACATGGGGATATTGCAGTCCGTAGAACCGGAGCCTGTCTGAGGACGCTGTCCTGTGACCTGTTCCATAGCAGTACAGGCCCTCTCCAAAAGGGCCTTCTGGCGCTCCGGATCAATGTCGCCGGAACAGGGACGAAGTCCTAAAACCTCTGTCTGAAGCTCCACTCCCTCTGACTCTGCTCCTTTGATTACTTCCTCAAACTGCGCCTGCATATAGTCCAGATTTTCCCTGCAGTCCGAACGGAACTCATAGAGCATATGCGCCTCCTGGGCAATGGTATTAACCGACGTCCCGCCCTGAATCTGACCTACATTAAAGGTCGTGCGTCCCTGCTCTGGAACCTGAATCCGGTACAGAGAACCGATAATCCCAGCCAGTCTTTCAATAGCATTTTCCCGTCCGAAATCATTAAAGGAATGGCCTCCCTGCGTGCGCACGGTAATCTTAAAGCGCTTAGATCCCACGGCCTGATCTACGATTTTATCCAGCTGGCTGTCAAAGGTACAAAAAGCTGTGATCCGCCCTGCATAATCCTCACATATTTTCCGAACGCCTTTCAGATTTCCCAGACCTTCTTCTCCGGAATTGCACACAAAAAGGAGACCAGGGCGGTTTGATGGATATACTTCCTCCAGACGATCCTCCCGGATGGCCTGTACCAGATACTTTGCCGCAAGCAGCAGGCAAACCAGACAGGCTGTATCGTCCCCAATACCCGGACAAAAGATGCGGTCTCCCTCCTCCTTTAAAGGCAGCTCATCCTCATCGGGAAATACCACGTCTGTGTGGGCCATATAGACCTCCAGGCCATTTTTCTCACGAATCAGGCCCGGCCATACTACGTTTAAAGCTTCATCTATATATACGCCCTCTGCCCCCTGCTCCTTTAGCCACTGACAGCAGAATTGGGCCCGCTTTTCCTCATGGTTTGAGGGCGCGGGGATTCTGGCAATGGTCTTTAAAAGCTCCAGAGCTTCCTCTTCATGTTCTCTGATAAAACCTTCCATTGACTCACTGAGCATCTTTTTTTCCTTCTTTCTCCCGGACAGTTTTTTCAGACAGAGCCTCCGGTCCCTCCATAAATACACAGACCGCCCTGGCTCCGATCATAATCTTTTTCTGATCCTTTAATACCGGTCCTTCGCCTTCCGGCCAGAAACCGTTTACACTGTCCTCCGCCGTATTGAACACCATCCGCCATGCTCTCCCTTTGGGAAGATTGGGCAGGGCAAATTCATGGGGCTCCCAGTGCATATTATAAGCTGTATAAAAGCTGGCTTTCTCTGCATCTCCTGCATAATCGCCGCAGTAAAAAGCACCGAACTGACGGCTGCACCGGTCGAATTCCGGCTGCCATGCCTTCTCGCCATGATAGGACAGATCCGGCAGCCCCACGCCTTTGTAATCCATCAGCCTTGGCTCCTGATCCATGTGGAAGAGATCGTGGGCTTTTCTGAATGCAATAACCTGTTTTACAAAAGCAAACAGCTCCTTATTGCGCTCTGCAAGATCCCAGTTCAGCCAGGAAATCTCATTATCCTGACAGTAGGAGTTATTATTTCCCCGCTTGGTCTGTCCGAACTCATCACCGGCTAAAAGAAGAGGCGTTCCCTGACTTAAAAACAAGAGAAGCATGGCATTTTTTAACTGCCGCAGCCGCAGGCTGCGGACTCTTTTCTTTCTCACCGGTCCCTCTGCACCACAGTTCCAGGACTGATTCTGGTCTAAGCCGTCCCGGTTGTCCTCCCCGTTATCCTCATTATGCTTTTCGTTGTAGGAAACCATATCCATCATGGTAAAGCCATTTACATTTGCCATATAATTAATGGTTCCCAGCTGGTTCGGATTGTGGCGGAGATGATAGGCAAGTGAATTTAACATCCCCTCATCGCCCTTTAAAAAGCGTCTCATATCCATCATAAAGCCGGAATTATACTCACAGATGCGGCGGGAATCTCCCTCTTTCCAGCCTTCTCCCCACAGCTTTAAATCCTTTAAATATGGATCTTCAGCCAGCAGGGAAAGAGGGGCAAATCCCACCAGATGTACCCCGTCTACATGGTATTCCATAGCCCAGAAACGTACCACATCAAGCACATATCCCGGAGCTTCGCTTCCGTCAAAATACAGCTCAATCACCAGTTCAAGGCCCTCGCGGTGAAGAGCCTTTACCATCTGCTTAAACTCTGTTGCCGAATCGCCGGATGAAGCATAGGCTGCCTTGGGAGCAAAGGAAAACCCCTTGCAGTAGCCCCAGTAATTCAGCTTTACGGACTCCGTACGGGAGGACCTTTCTTCTCTGTTTTCCTTCTGTACGCTCTGAGGAAGGCCGAAAATATCAGATTTTTCTGCCGGAATAATCTCATTAAATTCCACCGGCGGCATCATTTCCAGAGTAGTGATTCCCAGTTCCTTCAGATAGGGGATCTTTTCAATAATCCCTTTAAAGGTTCCTCTTTTTTCCGGGCTTAATCCGGAAGAACCATGCTTTGTAAAGCCTCTGGGATGGATCTTATAGATAATGCAGTCCTGTGCCGGAACAGCCGGACAGCGGTCATCCTCCCAATCAAAGCTCCGGTTCATCTGAGGAAGGGGCGTATGGAGGCTGTGCAGCGTGCGCTCTCTGCTGCCCCAGCGCCCGCAGCCGCCAAACTGCCTTCCAAAGAGATCCGGTACTTCCTTTCCATCCTCTTCAAATGCATATTCCAGACCTTCAAAATTGCCCTTTACTGTCATAAAGTGCACATTTCCCATCCGTCCCTCAAGGGGGAAGCAAATCCTGGCTGCCGGCTGTCTGCTCCCCTTTTTAAAAAGCAAAAAGCCGCAGTTTTCTGCTTCCGAGATAAAGCATACGTCAAAACCGTCCCCATTTGGCGCCACACCAGGCGGATAGATCCGGCTTTTGTCTGCCTCTGCAATATAATCCATTTTCATCCATATACCGCCTTTCACAACTTTTACAAAATTCATTATCTATTATAAGTGAAACCGGCTTTTTTTTCCATTACTTTTCCATCTTAACATATAAAAGAACATCATCCTCTACTGTTCTGCAATCTTCGCTGCCAGCTCCTCCAGATACATCCACCGCTCCATCTTCTCATCTAAAGCGGCTTCTGCCTCCTCCTTCTCTGCCATAAGCTGGTTCAGCTTCACAAAATCATGGGCCGATGCCTGAATTTCCTGTTCCAGAGAAGCTATCTTTTCTTCCAGAGCCGCCATATCTCCTTCAATGGTTTCGTAATCCCTTTGTTCTTTGTAGCTGAATTTCAGCTTCTGAGGCCCTCTGGTACGCTGTCCCTTTCCGTTTTTGCGGGAATCCGTTTTCGTTTCCCGCCCGGCTCCCTGCTCCGTTCCCTCTGCTTCTTCCCTTCTAAGGCAGGCGGTCTGGTAATCCGTATATCCGCCTTCATACTGCCGTACTCTTCCCTCACCCTCAAAGGCAAAGATCCTGTTTACCACCCGGTCCAGAAAATACCGGTCATGGGATACGGTAATCACAATACCGGGAAAGGTGTCCAGATAGTCCTCCAGAATCACCAGAGTCTGAATATCAAGATCATTGGTAGGCTCATCCAGAAGAATCACATTGGGAGCTTCCATCAGAATACGCAGCAGATACAGCCTGCGCTTCTCTCCTCCGGAAAGCTTTCCGATCACCGTATACTGCATACTGGAGGGGAATAAAAACCGTTCCAGCATCTGGCTGGCGCTGATGCTTCCATCTTTGGTTTTCACATATTCTGCCGCATTTTTAATATAATCAATCACACGCAGGCTCTCATCCATAGCCTCATTTTCCTGAGAAAAATAACCCAGCTTTACAGTCTGCCCGATCTCTGTTGTGCCGGAATCAGGCTGTACCCATCCTGCAATAATCTTCATCAGAGTAGACTTTCCGCTGCCGTTGGGGCCAATAATTCCCACACGGTCATTCTTCAGAAAAATATAGGTAAAATCCTTTAAAAGCACCTTATCTCCATAGGACTTGGAAATATCCTTCAGCTCCACCGTAGTCCGTCCCAGACGGCTGGCAATGGATTCCAGCTGTACATTTCGGTCATACTGGGGACTCTCCTGATCCCGCAGGGCCTCATAGCGCTGGATATGGGCCTTCTGCTTGGTAGAACGGGCTCTGGCTCCTCTCTGCATCCAGGCAATCTCTGTTCGGAGAATAGACTGGCGCTTGCGCTCTGTGGCCTCTGCCATCTCTATCCGCTCAGCCTTAAGCTCCAGATATTTTTCATATCCTCCCTGATAGCTGTAAAGCTTTCCCTTGTCCAGCTCCACAA
>CAUCBQ010000011.1 GCA_958441075.1 uncultured Clostridiaceae bacterium
CCACCGTCAAAGATGACGAACTCCTCGCCGCTCTCTGGGTCGCGGGCTGCCACCAGTCTGGGGGACTCATCGCTATCTACAATATAGGATTGGGGTTCTCCCTTCACCGTGAGCAAATCTCCGTAATACCAAACCTCTAGCAGTTCACTGCCAGTGATAGAACAGAGTGTCACAGTGGTCAGACGCTTCTCTTCCCATTCTTTCACATGGTCTTCCAACCAAGTGGGATATTTCTTGGTCATCATATCTATCTCCTTCTATTTCTTCAATTTCAACACAATTTCCCAGATACTCACTACAATCAATAAGACACCCAGCAAGAAGAATATCGCCCGCCGGTATCCTCTGCCATGGCAGTAAGCATCCGACGTTCCTGTAGGATCGCAGAGCCAGTTCCAGTTGAGGATTGCTCCAGCCAAAAGTATCACACCCGTAAATATCGAAGCAATGTACCAATGCTCTTGTAAAAAAGTCATTATCTTCTCATGATCCATTTCGCTCCCCCCTTATGAAAACATCTCAAAGCACGCTTCTTTTCTTTGATATAACAAAAAAGCCTCGTTCCACACCGTCATTATAAATAACAACAGGTTGGTACAAGGCATAAAAAGACCGCAAGAGAAAATCCCCATCCAAGATTAGATACGGTTTCTTCTACAGACACTATTCGCTTTTTATATCTATTATAAATAATTGGGGGCTGTTTCCATGACTGATCCATGGGCAAAACCTCTCTTATATGTACATTTTGGTTTTTTAATTATATCATAAACTGTTTTTATTGTGAAACTTTTTCTTGTTTTTTCACGGGTCTTTGACACCTTTTTTCTCTCGAAGTGGCTTGTAAGCCGCATAAAGGCTTACAGGGTGTTTTTAGAGAGAAGATGTGTCAAAGACCCGTGTATATGATTAGATGCCTGGAGTAAAAGTTCCATAACCATCCCATGTGCCTGGGCATTTGGTAAATTCCGGATGGGATGGACAATTACAGAACATTTCGGTCATTGTAAAGAAGCAGACGGGATACTCAAAAGTTGTATATCGTGGAATCGCCAAAAACATGCATCGATTCCATATATTGTTTGCCAGTGCCAATCCATTAATGTGTAGCAGGACTGGCAGAACAAAAGACTTTGTTGTATGCACAGTGTAACTGTGCCCATTTTGAGGAATTTTGTTTCATCTGTAATGTAACTCAAATTTATCTGAAGCCGCCCCTGTTTCCGATACAATAGAAATACGAAAATCACAATTTTTAAAAGAAACAAGCGACTGTTTGATAACGATTTTCCCATTTTTCGTACCTGCTGCGGCACAATATATTTTTTCTGCAGAAAAGAGAAAAGGCCACAGCCAGTCAGGGTTTTCCGACTGTCCGTGGTCTTTTCCAGCTTGTTATATCGTGTGTGTTTATGCTCTATGTTTCCGATTGAAATGGGAATTAACAACAACAGCCCCTTCACTCAGGCCTCATCAATTGCACGGCCAATGTCATTTCTCATATACTTATTCCCAAATTCCACCCACTCTGTGGCCTTATAGGCATTAGCGCGGGCCTCTTTAAGATCCCTTCCTGTGGCCGTAACTCCCAGCACCCGGCCGCCGTTTGTAACAGCCTGTCCCTGATCGTTTAATTTTGTACCTGCATGGAATACAAAATATCCGTCCGAGTCCTTAAACCGTTCCAGACCGGAAATGGGATATCCCTTTTCATAATGCTCCGGATAGCCCTCAGAGGCCAGAACCACGCATACAGCCGCATTATCCTCAAATTCCAGTTCCACCTGATCCAGAGTACCGTCGATGCAGGCTTCAAAAAGGTCTGCCAGATCGTTTTTCATTCTGGGGAGCACCACCTGAGTCTCCGGATCACCAAAGCGGGCATTATACTCCAGAACCTTTGGTCCCTCTGCCGTGAGCATCAAGCCAAAGAAAATAATTCCCTTAAATTCCCTTCCCTCAGCTCTCATGGCGTCTACTGTGGGCTGGTAAATCTTTTCCCGGCAGAATGCATCTATCTGGGGCGTATAGAAGGGACTAGGAGAAAATGTGCCCATTCCTCCTGTATTTAATCCCTGGTCTCCATCCTTTGCCCGCTTATGGTCCTGAGCAGAGGTCATGATCTTGATTGTCTTTCCGTCTACAAAGGATAAAACGGAAACTTCACGGCCGGTCATAAATTCCTCTATTACAATCTCGTCCCCTGCAGAGCCAAACTGCTTATCCAGCATCAGGGTGCGTACACCTTCCCTTGCCTCTTCCAGATTATTGCAGATTAAAACTCCCTTTCCCAAAGCCAGACCGTCTGCTTTTAACACAATGGGCATCTTGGCAGTTTCCAGATATTTTATGGCTTCATCCGGATCTGTAAAAGTCTCATAGGCTGCCGTAGGGATATTGTATTTTTTCATCAGATCCTTGGAAAATGCCTTGGAGCCTTCCAAAATTGCCGCATTGGCTCTGGGACCAAAGGCCCGCAGGCCTGCTGCCTCAAAGGCATCTACCGCTCCGGCTGCCAGAGGATCATCCGGCGCTACTACGGTCAGATCAATCTCATGCTCCTTTGCAAAGGCCACCTGCCTGTCAAACTCCATCACACCGATATCGACACATTCTGCCACCTCTGCAATCCCCGCATTACCGGGAGCACAGTAAAGCTTTTCTACCCTGGGACTTTTTGCCAGTTTCCATGCAATGGCGTGCTCTCTTCCGCCGCCTCCTATGATCAGAATCTTCATCTTAATTCACCCTCTCTTATACTTCGCCATGAGCAATCATCTGAATAGCCTGAGGAAGAATCACCCATTCTGCCTGCTCCATCACACGCCTCTGCAGTACCTCAGGGGTGTCTCCCTTTTCAACTTCCACTGCCTTCTGCAAAATGATCGGCCCGGTGTCCATACCGCCGTCTACATAATGAACCGTTGCTCCTGTAACCTTTACGCCTCGTTTCAACGCTTCCTCATGAACCTTAAGTCCATAATAGCCCACTCCGCAGAAGGATGGGATAAGAGACGGATGGATATTGATAATCCTGCCCTCATATTTCTCTACCATAGCCTCAGGAATCTTTACCAGAAATCCTGCAAGCACTATCAAATCCAGACTGTATTCGTCTACCTTTTCAAGAAAGGCCTGATTAAATGCCTCTCTGCTCTCAAACTCCCTGGGAGACATACACACAGCCTCAATGCCATGGTTTCTGGCCCGTTCCAGAGCATAAGCTCCGGGATTGTTGCTGATGACCACGCAAATCTCAGTATCTGTGATTTTCCCGCTGTCAATGGCATCCAGAATTGCCTGAAGATTAGTTCCTCCTCCTGATACCATTACGCCTGCTCTCAACATAAGGTCACTCCCTTTTCTCCTTCTTCAACAGAACCAATCACATAGGGAGTATCTCCGGCTGCCCGGATTGCTTCCATGGCTTTCTCTGCATCTGTTGGATCAACTGCCACAATCATGCCAATTCCCATATTAAAGGTATTGTACATCATTTCCTCAGCAATATTTCCCTTTTCCTGTAAAAGTTTAAAGATAGCCGGAATCTCATAGCTGTCCTTTTTGATCACGGCCCGAACATTATCCTTTAACATACGGGGAACATTTTCATAGAAACCGCCTCCTGTAATGTGGCTGCATGCCTTTACAGCCACTCCGGCCTTTTTAATGCTCTTTAATGCCTTTACATAGATACGGGTAGGCGCTAAAAGAGCTTCTCCAAGCGTCTTTCCCAGACGGTCATAATATGTATTTAATCCTTCTTCTGTCATCTCATTTTCAAATACCTTGCGCACCAGTGAAAAACCGTTGGAATGTACGCCGGTGGAAGCCATACCAATGAGTACATCTCCTGGATTTAAGTTCTCCCCGGTGATCATTTCCTTCCGGTCGCAGACACCTACTGCAAAACCGGCCAGATCATAATCCTCCTCCGGCATCAGACCCGGATGCTCCGCTGTCTCTCCTCCGATTAAAGCAGCTTCTGACTGTAAACATCCTTCTGCTACTCCCTTTACAATATCAGCAATCTTTTCCGGATAATTCTTTCCGCAGGCAATGTAATCCAGAAAGAATAAGGGCTCGCCTCCGGCGCAGGCAATATCATTGACGCACATAGCCACCGCATCAATACCAATGGTATCGTGTCTGTCCATGATAATAGCCAGCTTCACCTTTGTACCGCAGCCGTCAGTACCGGATAAAAGTACCGGATCTTCCATTTCCTTAATCTTTGACAGGGAAAATGCTCCGGAAAAACCACCCAGACCGCCCAACACTTCGGGACGCATGGTTTTCTTTACATGCTCCTTCATCAGCTCTACAGACTTATAGCCTGCCTCAATATCTACTCCGGCTTTCTTATAATCCATCATCGTTTTTTCCTCCTGTTTACATCTGTGCAAGGTATTCTTTATATCCCAGGTTTTCCAGTTTTTCTGCTTTTTTTACCACATCATTTTTAAGGCTCTCTGAATATGCTTTAAGCTTATGAAGAAGCTCCGGATCAGATGCTGCAAGAATCTTTGCCGCAAGAATACCTGCATTTGCACCTCCGTTGATGGCAACGGTTGCAACCGGAATGCCGCTTGGCATCTGTACAATTGAGTAAAGGGAATCCACACCGCCCAGATCTGAGGTTTTCATGGGAATGCCAATTACAGGGAGAGGAAAGATCGCCGCACACATACCGGGCAGATGCGCTGCTTTTCCGGCGCCTGCTATAATCGCCTTAAAGCCCTTTTCTTCGGCGCTTTTAGCCCACTGAAAGAAGATATCCGGCTCTCTGTGGGCAGAGATAATCGTCATCTCATAATCAATTCCCAGCTGATCCAGGATCTCTGCTGCCTTTGCCATAACCGGCATATCTGAGTCGCTGCCCATTACAATTCCTACTTTTGCCATGTTTCAATCTCCTTTTCTAATAACAAATATTAGTTTTTCTAATAATTATCTTTTTATATCTTAATGTTACTTATAACTATAATACTAAGAAACCGTGGCAACGTCAATACTAATCTTTTTAAAAAAGGGCGCTTTACAGCGCCCGGTTTAATTCCTCTGTTCCAGGCAGCACAAACCGGCCCGCCTGAATGAGCAGAATCTCACTTCCGTCTGCCTTTACAGCCGTGATATCTCCCAGTTCATTATAAGGAATGGTGATATCTGTATGACAGCTGAAATAGGCTTTCGTCATATCTTCTTTTCTTAAAAGGGAAATTTCATTATCCCTTGCAATTACTTCTTTTCCGTCAGGATTGTACATAGGTGAATCCTCAGCAAAGCTGTAACAGGTATCCCCTACTGCAAAATGAGGCCCTGTCTTTTCCGCAATCAGGATAGGAAGCTTACTGCCAATGCCATATTTTC
This sequence comes from uncultured Clostridiaceae bacterium, assembly GCA_958441075.1. Lineage (GTDB taxonomy): Bacteria > Bacillota > Clostridia > Lachnospirales > Lachnospiraceae > Enterocloster. Next base: position 5,371 of record CAUCBQ010000011.1, read on the forward strand.
TCGCCATGGCATATGCCGCTGTGTTGGTTCCAATGGCAAACTCACCTAAAGGAAGCCAGCTGTGGCCGTTTAGGATTACCTGCTTTACCAGGTCTTTTCCCTGACGGACTGCCTCCTCCTCAGAAATATCCCCCTCTTTTCCGGGCAGGAAATTTCCGCATGAAAACTCTGTAACCCTTCCATCTGTAAGGCTCAGCCGAAGATCCTTAAAAAGATACTCTCTCACATAGACCTCCTTCACATGAAGCAGGCCCTTTGTCCCATCTAAAACCGGAGAAGTAAATACTTCTCCCAAAGGAATATTTACATCTGAAACACAGTTTTCAAAGTTCGTTTCTCTGGATGGATCATTTAATGTGTGGAGATGGACAGTAAGATCCGTCTCATTTCCCTCCCGGCCTGTGATCCGAACATATTCTGCCTGATCCAGTGCATCAATGAGTGTCTGCTGAATCTTCTGATAGGTATCGTAATCCAGAGTATTAATCCGGATTGTTTCCTTAAAAATATCCTCAAAATCAGGCCCGATTTCCGGTCTTGGAAATGCAATGATGGTAAAGCTGGTTTCATCTCCGGGCATATACTGATTGACAATCTGCCTGGATGCTGTGGCATAGGAAAGGGTCAGCTCCTGCTGGTGGTCGTTTAGGGAAAAGGCTGTCTTTTTATTGACCGGCTCAAATTCCTCCTCCCCAAAGGTTTCCACTACAGCCGGACCGGCGCATACGGCTGCCAGATCTTTGTATTCCTCATAAGCGGTTTTCAAAATGGACAGCTTACGCTCTTTAAAGGCATTTCCCATATACAGGGCGCTGTCGTAACGGTGGTCATAATCGTACTGACGGTTAGGCGAAGTTCCGTAGTATCCTCTTTTTCCGTTTGAACGGCGGTTTAAAGATTCCACTGCCGCCCGATAACAGACAGGTTCCAGGCCCAGACTGCGAAACTGCTCCACTGCCCGGCGGATCATGCGCTCAAATCCCAGCTGATACTCCACTACCACAGTCCTTTTTCTGGAAAGGTCCCGGCCCATTACCTCAAAGCCCCGACGATATCCTTCCGTATAAGTATGTGCCATTTTTTCAATAGTTTCCTCCGGAAGTGAAGCCATAAACGCTGCCAGCCTACGTTCTGAGTCAGAGACATACTCTCCGTACTGATACAGATACCGCAGATCTGTCAAATCTGAATTCATAACAATATCCGTTCCAAAGCTTAACGCCGGGTCCATCCCCTCCCGAATCCGCCATGGCAGATGCAGATCTGCATAATCACTTACATACCAGTACAGCGCATCCCGCACCGCCTGCTCCTTGGGAGTCTCATTTCCCTCTTCCCATGCCTGGGTAAAGAGATTGTAGACCTCCAAAAAAGTCTCGCACAAAATCGCAATATATTCCACACGCATTTCAAAGGCATATACAATACAGCCTCTGAGCTCTGTGTAGAGAAACGATAAAAGAGGGCCAAATTCCTCTCCCAGACAGTTCACCGCATAATCAGGATTGGCAAAGCTCTCCCCGTAGTTTTCCGGAAGAATATCCTCATAAAGACGTCTATTCAGTCCGGCAAGCTCTTCCAGAGAACGATTTCTCCAACTCTCCGGCAATTCTTCCTCCCAAACGCCCCTGGCAGTTAAAAGCTCACGGATCATTCCCAGAAAGCCGGCAGTCCGTTTAAAATAAGAACCGTAAGGCAGACGGACATCCTCCTCCTCTATACACCGTATCCGGTCCAGAGAAAGCTCCAGGCGTTCCCTTACGGCTTCATTTTCTTCCCGTAATAATATTCTGTAATCCATACAAAACTCCTATTAATATCTATAAAAAGGGGCCGGCCTCTGTAAGACCAGCCCCAAAATCATCGTACTCTACCTGCCTGTAACTCCTATGATAATGATTACAGTCCAGATGATAATAAGAATACCCTCCAGAGCGATTCCGATCTTTGCCAGAATATAGTTGCAGTTATCCTCTGTAAATGAGAGAATACCGTACCATAGGCCCGCAGCCGCAGCTGCTATACTGGAAAACCCGTAGGCTCCTGTACTTGGTCCGCCCTGTCCGGCTCCCTTTAACGAAAGGTATATACTGAAAGCCCCCAGTCCCAAAGACAGTATTCCCAGCCCCAGACATAAGAAGCTGCGTCTGGCAAAAGGATTTCTCACATAGGATATTTTATTTCCCACCTGTCTCAACGCTTCCACCTCCTGTAATGGATGAGAATTCTCAGATAATGGGCAATTCCATGAATATAAAAACCAACAGCGGCTCCCAGAGTATTCAAAAACATATCATCCACATCAAAGCTTCCCACCCGCAGAATCAGCTGCAGTGTTTCCAGCATCAGGCTCCATATAAAGCCAAACATCACCGTATTGTACCACAGGCGGCTCCTTCTGCTGATAATGGGCAAAAAGAAGCCAAAGGGAATAAAGGCAGCAATATTACCCACGATATTAATCATAAACAGGCTAAAACCAAGAATCTCATAATAGCGGAAATAACGGCCGATTTCTCTGAAAAGCACCAGATTGTAGGCATATTCCCGGTCCGTCTCCGTCCTTCCAAAGGATTCTGAAAAAAACATAAAATAGGCCAGAAGGCACAGATACAGTATAAACAGTACCCATCCCGCCTTCTGGCGCGGGGTGGTGCGTCGGATCATCACAGCCCGCCTGTTAAAATTCAATCTCGGATTTGCGCTTCAAAAGCAGCGCACCGTTTACGATTGAAATAATGCCCACAGCCAGTCCTGTCACTGCAATGATGATACCCACAGCAATACAGCCGGCACCGGTATTGCGCATGGTCTTATATACTCTTTCCATATTTCTACTGCCTTTCATGGTTTGTGCAGCCAGGGCGCATCCTTGGCAGATGGTCACGCCTGTGCTCCATACTCTGCATAGTATGCGTCAATAGCCGCCTTTAATGTATCATCAATTACGATTCTTCCGCCGCATTCCTTATTATACAGGTATTCTGTCACATCTGCCATGGTAACGATGGCTGCTGTTGGGAAGCCGTAAAGATCCTTGATTTCGTCTAAGGCGCTCTTTGTTCCCTTGCCCCGCTCCATACGGTTTAAGGATACGATCAGTCCCTTAATCTCAACATTGCCCTGAGCCTTTAAGATCGGGAAAGTTTCTTCGATGGACTTTCCGGAGGTAGTTACATCCTCAATAATCATCACACGGTCGCCGTCCTTGATAGGGCTTCCCAGGAGAATACCCGTATCACCATGATCCTTTACTTCCTTGCGGTTGGAGCAGTAACGGATATCCTTTCCGTAAAGCTCACTGATAGCCATAGTAGTTGCCACACTTAAAGGAATACCCTTGTAAGCCGGTCCAAAGAGCACATCAAAATCCAGGCCAAAATTGTCATGAATAGCCTTTGCGTAATATTCTCCCAGCTTACGCAGCTGTGTTCCTGTCACATATGCTCCCGCATTCATAAAAAACGGTGACTTGCGACCGCTCTTTAATGTAAAATCTCCAAACTTAAGCACATTGCTCTCTACCATAAATTCAATAAATTCCTGTTTATACTGTTCCATGTGATAAAACCTCCTTCATTTCTTCTACCCGATTTTACCATAGATTCCGGGCATTTTCAATCTGCATTGCATCTGAGATTGGAAAGCATGTCCCTATCCCAGCATAAATTTTTCCACAACCAGTCCCACTCCATCCTCATTGTTTGAGGCAGTGATGTAGTCCGCTGCATTGCGCACAGGAAGAACCGCATTTTCCATGGCAACGCCCAGACCGGCATAGCGGATCATAGTAAGATCATTATAGCCGTCTCCGCAGGCAATCATTTCTTCTCGCTTCATGCCAAGCCGTTCTAAAAGCCGCCCAAGGGACTGAGCCTTGTCAATTCCCTTTGGCATGATCTCCAGGAAAAACGGCTCTGAGCGGTAAACGCTGAAATCACGTCCCATAGCCGCCTTCACCCTCGGCTCTACAGTTACCAGATAATCCCCATCATCCAGCATCAAAAACTTGGGAACCTGAAAGGAAACATAGCGTTTCATGTCCTCTACCTGCCGCAGAGGCAGATGGTTAATGTTTGATTCCTTGACAGCATAGGGACATTCCTTATTATTTGTGATAATCTCCTCTCCCTCATAGGTCAGAATGTCCACACCATGCTCTTCTGCCAAACTGATGATCTTCACATTTGACTCTGCCGGGAGAAGAGAGGAAAACACCACTTCCCCTGTGCCGCAGTTTGTAATCATGCCGCCGTTATAGGATAAAATATAGCTTCCATACTTTGCAAGCTCAAGCTCCTCTGCCAGAGGCTTAATCCCGGCTGTGGGACGTCCGGAAGCCAGAACTACAATCTTTCCCGCCTCCTGCGCATCCATAAGGGCCTTCTTTGTTCTGGGAGTAATGATTTTGTCCCTGTTTGTCAGAGTTCCGTCCAGATCCAGAACGATCATTTTATATTCCATTTTGTATATTCTCCTGTTTTTCATTTAAACTGCCACGACTGACAGCGCCTGTTTTATTTTACCAGATAACCTCCCGTAAGAAAAGCCCTGGTTCACCATAAATGAAAACCTGCAATACAATAACAGTATGAAACCCTATCCAAGGAGATACCCTTATGTATACTATTTCTTCCAAACGGCTCTGTTCCCTGCTTACAGCCGGGACTCTCGCTGCACTGTCCCTCTCTGGCTGCCGGTCTTTAGCTTCTTCTGACGGGCAAACTGAGCTCACTCTGAGCGAGGTGGCTCATTCGGTCTTCTACGCCCCCCAGTATGCTGCCATTGAACTGGGATATTTTGAAGAGGAAGGCATCGATCTGACTCTTGTAAACGCCGGAGGTGCTGACAAGGTTATGACCTCCCTGATCTCCGGTGACGCCCAAATCGGATTTATGGGATCAGAAGCCAGTATCTATGTCTATCAGGAAGGCTCAGAGGACCCCGCCGTCAACTTTGCACAGCTGACCCAGAGGGCCGGGAATTTTCTGGTAGGCAGACGGGCAGAAGAAGCTTTTAGATGGCAGGATCTGAAAGGAAAGAAGGTACTGGGCGGAAGGGCCGGAGGTATGCCGCAAATGGTATTTGAATATATTCTGAAAAAGAACGGTCTGGACCCTTCCTCTGACCTGACCATTGACCAGAGCATCAGCTTCGGCCTTACTGCTGCGGCATTTACCAGCAGTGACGCTGATTATACCATCGAATTCGAGCCCTTCGCCACAACCCTGGAAACAGAAGGAAACGGTGCAGTGGTAGCATCTCTTGGAACAGAATCAGGTTATGTGCCCTATACAGCCTACAGTGCCAGAAAAAGCTATATTGAGCAGAACCCGGAGGTAATCCAGAGTTTTACCAATGCAATCCAAAAAGGCCTGGACTATGTAAACAGCCATTCCTCTGAAGAAATTGCCCAGGTCATTTCCCCCCATTTTAAGGAAACACCGACCGATAAGCTGGCCCTTATTGTGGAACGCTACAAATCTCAGGATACCTGGAAGGAGAATACCGTATTTGAAGAAAGCAGCTTTAAGCTGCTGAAGCGAATTCTGGAGGAAGCGGGAGAATTAAAAACAGAAGTACCCTATACAGAACTGGTAACTGTGGATTTTTCAAAAAAAGCAGCGCAATAATCGAAAAAGGGGCCGTCGGGAACGAACCAGCTTCCAACGGCCCCTTCTGCGCCATATTTTCATTTACGCTCCGTCAGCCAAATCCCCCCTCCGCCTTTTCCAGCCGCCATACCTTCACCATCCATTTCAGATAATCCCCATACTGCGCCTCCCGTACTGCCTCTGCCGTCACTACATCCACCTCGCCGATCTTCTCCCCGTTTAACAAATATTCCAGAACACCAGCTTTTTCGCCCTGCTCCACCGGGGCAGGAAGTGATTCAGAGAGAACCAGCTTCTTCTCCACCGCAGAAAGATCCTCTCCTTTAAGACTGAGATAGCTGAATGTACTGCCTAAAACCAGCCCGGCCCCGCTTTTAATTCCTCCTTCTACCGAAATTTCAGGAAGTGTAATCCCTTCCTTATCTTCATAAAGCTTACAGTTTGCATAGCCGTAATTTAGCAGCGTCTGTGCATCTGCAAAACGGGCCTTAAAATCAGGGGCAGCCATGATCGAAGCGATCAGACGCACCCCATCCTTCTCTGCGGTGGCTGACAGACAGTATTTTGCCAGAGAGGTAGAGCCTGTCTTTAAACCGGTAACCTGAAAATTCGTTGCCATCCGCAAAAGCTTATTGGTATTTGCAAGTCCAAATTCCTTTGTCCCCTGTTTTGTCACATGGGTAATATTTTCCATCCAGATAGTTGAATAATGATGAATCTGAGGATACTTATTTATAAGCTCCCGGCTCATAAGCGCAATATCTCTGGCTGTGGTTACATGAGAAGGGTCTTCTGTAAGACCGCAGCAGTCCGCGAAGTGTGTTTTTGTCATCCCCAGACCTCTGGCCCGTTCATTCATCTGCTGTACAAAGGCCTCTTCTGTGCCGGAAATATACTCCGCCATAGCTACAGAAGCATCATTTCCCGATGCAATGACAATGCACTTAATCAGTGTTTCCACGGTCTGGGTCTCCCCTTCCTCTAAAAACACCTGAGAACCGCCCATGGATTTGGCGTAGGAACTGGTAACCACTTCATCGGAAAGCTGAATTTTCCCCTCCTCCAATGCATCAAAAATCAGAATCAGCGTCATAACCTTGGTAACACTGGCAGGGCTTCTCCTGTCATCTGCACCTTTTTCGTATATGATCTGCCCCGTAGACGCTTCCATAAGAACTGCAGAAGGAGCTGATATCCGGACTGCCGCCTGACCGCTTTCCTCACTGCCTGCTTCTGCCTGTATCTGCACCGCTTCTCTGCCCACCGACCGGGCCGGTACCTGAACCGGAAGCCCGATCTCCGGTCCGGAAGCCAACGCCGTTACCACCCGCCCGGCCATTATTGTAAGCGCAAGTGAAAAAACTGCGGCTTTTGTCCATTTCATACACATTTCCTCCAAACATTTCTGTTCTCTGCCTAATATATGAAAGGAGACAAACATTTTATGTCGCGCCAGAAAGCATCAAAAACCCCTGACCACAGCATCTGCTGTGACCAGGGGTATGTCTTCCCGTATATACGTTCTTATACTTCCTTTAAAGCCTGTCTCAAAGCCTCTGCCATCTCCTCATACTCAGCGTCTGTGAGGATTGTCCTTCCGCTGTTCATCTCAAAGGTTCCGCCCCACTCTTCTCCTCCCTTATACTTGGGAACGATGTGAAAATGAAGATGGCAGCCTGTATCGCCGTATGCGCCATAGTTTACCTTATCAGGGTGGAATACCTTATGCACGGCTCTTGCCACCTGAGCCACCTCTGCAAAGAAGTCATTTCTCTCCTCGTCGGTCAGGTCAATCAGCTCGCTGACATGCTTTTTGTGAGCCAGAATCACTCTTCCCTTTTTACTCTGCTCCTTAAATACATAAAGAAAGCCTGTATTCATCTCGCAGACCGGATAAGCAAACTTTGCCACCAGTTCTCCCTGCATACAGTATGCGCAAGTCGGATCTTTTACCATTTCTGCCATAGTTTTCTCTCCTTTTCGTAGCAGCCCTGTCCCTTTAAAGGACAGCCGCCGTATTTGGTAATTTCTGTCTTAAACATACCACGGTTGCTCTCAAATTTCAATCACTTTCATTTCCTGAATTTTATGTTATAATAAAATTGATACAATTTTACTTTCATTAAAACAGGAGATTTACAATTTATGAGCCGAAATGATTTCAGACGCCGTCAGGCCCGCAGGCAGAGAAGAAAGCTTGCCCGCCTGTCCCGGCATCTTCCTACCATACTTGCACTGCTTCTGGCGCTGTCAGCTCTGGGCGCCGGTATTTTTGCACTGACGCGCTTCGTGTTAAACAGACAGCCCGCTCCCTCATCCGCTTCCGCCTCTTCCAGCACAGCGCAGGCACCCTCAGAGGAACCGGTGCAGTCAGCCTCGTCTCCGGCCTCCGGCACACTTTCCCAGGCAGCTTATCTTGCCGCAGGCTATGATTATGACCGGGCCATCTCCCTTATCAAAGACGATCCGGCTCTGGCAGAAGATCCGGCTGCTCTGGAGACAATTGCATCTTATGAAGAGGCAAAAACCGCTCTTGTCCCGGCTGATGTACAGAATGTTCCCCATGTATTTTTTCACTCTCTTATCATGGATACTGCCAAGGCATTTGACGGCGACAGCCGGACTCCCGGCTACAATTCCGTCATGACTACAAAGGATGAATTTTTAAAAATGCTGGATGCCCTTTATGCAGACGGCTATGTGCTGGTACGCATCCGGGATATCGCCTCTGAGACTGTGGATGAAAACGGAAATACGGTCTTCTCCTGGGGAGAAATTCTTCTTCCTGAAGGCAAAAAGCCTTTGGTCATGTCTCAGGATGACGTATGCTATTATCCTTATATGGAAAATGACGGCTTTGCCCGCCGGATCGTCATCGGAGAAGACGGCAAACCCACCACGGAAATGATGATGGAAGACGGTTCCATTTCCACCGGTTCTTATGACCTTATCCCCATTTTAGAGGACTTTATTGAGGAGCATCCCGATTTTTCCTATAAAGGAGCACGGGCAATTATCGCCTTTACAGGTTATGAGGGTATTTTAGGCTACCGCACCGCTGCTTCCTACAGTGACAGCCCTGACTATGAAAATGATCGTGAACAGGCCGCAAAGACAGCTCAGTGCCTGAGAGATAACGGTTGGGAGCTTGCAAGCCACAGCTGGGGCCATCTGTGGATGGGAGTTTCTTCCGTACCGGGAGAAACCTACAAAATCAGCGATGAACGCTTCTATACTGATACTGACAAGTGGGAAAATGAAGTGGAATCACTCATTGGCCCAACGGATATCTACATTTATCCCAATGGCAATGATGTGGCAGACTGGCGGCCCTATACAGAAGATAATTACCGCTTCAAATACCTCTATTCCAAGGGGTTCCGGTATTTCTGCAATGTTGACGCAAGCAAACCTGCCTGGATTCAAAAAGGAAGCGACCATCTGAGGATGGCAAGGCGGAATCTGGATGGCTACCGGCTTTATGAGGATATGATCCAGGCCGATCCATCCAAAAAGCGACTGTCTGATCTCTTTGATGCCTCCCTGATTTTTGATTCCTCACGGCCTGTTCCTGTCACCTGGAGCTATACCCAGAACGAAGCCGCTCCTGAAGCTTCTGTTCTTCAACAGACCAGCCCCTGAACCATCCCATATCCTTTCGCATATACTACATCAAATAAGTACTTATGTGAAAGGAGATTTCATGAAATGACACCCAAACTGGATGTAACCGGAGTCAGCTTTTCCTACCATACGCTGGAGGGGGAAACGCTGGCTCTTTCTGATATATCGTTTTCTCTGTCCCCCGGTGAATTTGCGGCTGTGGTAGGCCCGTCAGGCTGCGGAAAATCCACTCTTCTTTCTCTTCTCTGCGGCCTTTCCAAACCCGATACAGGGCAGATCCTTCTGGATGGCCGTCCTCTGCATCATTCTCCCTCTGCTACTGGTTATATGCTCCAAAAGGATCATCTTTTCCCATGGAGGGATATTTTGTCCAATGTATCTCTGGGACTGGAAATTCAAAACCGTCTTACCCCAAAAGCTAAAGCACACTTAAAGGAAATGCTCTCAGCCTACGGTCTTGAAGGCTTCGAACACGCCCGCCCCTCTGAGCTTTCCGGCGGAATGCGCCAACGGGCCGCCCTGATCCGCACCCTGGCTCTGGAACCGGATCTTCTTCTTTTAGATGAGCCATTTTCAGCCCTTGATTATCAGACAAGACTCTCTGTGTGTGACGACATCAGCTCCATCTTAAGAAGCACCCAAAAAACGGCCGTTCTTGTGACCCATGACCTTTCAGAGGCCATCAGCATCGCAGACCGGATCATCATTCTCACTCCAAGGCCCGGAAGGATCAAAAAAATCCTCCCCATCCTTTTTCCTGATGACTGCCTGACCCCGTTAAAAAGGCGCAACCGTCCTGAATTTTCCGGATACTTTAACGCTGTATGGAAGGAGCTGAAAACAGATGACTAACCGCTTGATTTCCCCATCTTTGGCCCAGCAGGAATATCTGGCAGACCAGCTGCGCCGCCGGAGCATGATCCGTAGCTGGCGCATTCTTCTCCTTGTGCTGATTTTGTCTTTATGGGAGCTGTCAGCCCGTCTGGGTCTTATTGACCGTTTTATTTTCAGCAGTCCAAGCCTGATCTTCAAGTGCCTGATCTCTATGACCGCAGACAAAACCATCTTTCTGCATACCGGGGTTACTCTTATGGAAACCCTTATAAGCTTTGCGGTCTGTACTCTGGCCGGCTTAATCTGCGCCCTTCTTCTCTGGGCTTTCCCGTCCGCAGCCAGTGTTTTAGAGCCTTTTTTAGTTCTGCTGAATAGTCTGCCAAAATCCGCCCTTGCTCCCCTTTTGATCGTATGGCTGGGAAATAATACTGCTACTATTGTCACAGCGGCCGTTTCCGTAGCCCTGTTCGGCTCGATCCTGACCCTGTACAACGGCTTCTGCCAGACGGATGAAAACAAAATACGCCTGATCCATTCTCTGGGCGGAACCAGATCAGACGTACTCCTAAAGGTTCTGCTGCCAGGCTCTCTCCCTATGGTAATCAACAACATGAAGGTCAATATCGGTCTGTGCCTGGTAGGCGTCATTATTGGTGAATTTCTCTCTGCCCGGGCAGGACTGGGATATCTGATCACCTACTCCGCCCAGACCTTTACCATGACTGTGCTTATGACCTCCATTATGGTTCTGTGTCTGCTTTCCTGGCTTTTATATCAGGCCATTGCCAGTGTTGAAAAGAAACTGAAGCTGTAAACCGGTCTGCTTGCGCTCCTCTTTCTCCTATGGTATGATGAAACCATCTTACTAACAGCAGCACATTCCGGCCGATAAATCCCGCAGGAAGGAGAAGCCAATGGACCTGATCAATCAGTTTATTGAAAACTATAAAAAGAAATTTAACTATTACGAATCCGTAGGCCGTCTTGCAGCCAGCCAGCTGGAAGCCGTACTGCGCTCCTCCGGTATCCGCGCCATGGTTACCTACCGGGCGAAAAATCCGGGCCGCTTAAAGAGCAAGGTTCTTCGCCGCAATGCCAAGCGCTCTGTTCCCTATCGAAATATGAAGGAAATCTATGAGGACATCGCAGACCTCTGCGGTGTCCGGGTTTCCCTTTACTTCCCCGGCGACCGCCTTCAGGCAGACCAGCTGATCAGGGATCAGTTTCACATTCTGGAAAGCAAGCAGTTCCCGGAACAGTCAAAGCCGCCTACCTACCATAAGCGGTTTTCCGGCTACTGGGCCAACCACTACCGTGTGTACCTGAGGGAGGAATTTGCACAGCCCTCAGAAAAACGCTACTGCCGGGCCAGAATCGAGATCCAGGTCGCATCTGTCCTGATGCACGCCTGGTCAGAAGTGGAACATGACCTGATCTACAAGCCCCTGCAGGGTACCCTTTCCCCGGAGGAGCTTGCCATTTTAGATGAGCTGAACGGCCTGGTTCTTGCAGGAGAAATTGCCCTGGAGCGCCTGCAGGCCGCAGGAAACGAGCGGATTCGGAACAAAAATGCTGTTTTTGATAACCAGTATGAACTGGCCTCCTATCTTTACAATTATCTCAGCAGCAATTTCCGCCCGGAAGACATTGAACTGCGGATGGGAAATATTGAGCTGCTTTTCCGGCTTCTGTCCGTCCTGAAGCTGCTGGATGTAAAGTACATGGGGCCTGTTTTAAAAGCAGTTAAATTTGAAAAAGACAAACGAAACATTTCCCAGCAGATCATTGATCAGATCATCAGCGGAAATGAAAAACGGTATCTGGCCTACCAGTCCTTAAAAACAGCAGTCTCCCAGGAGGATGATGAGCGGCTGGAAGCTATCAGCAGCTTTTTCCGCCAGTGGGTTCCCCTGGAAGCGCTCTTAAACCGCATCACCAAGCGCAGCTCCCGCTCCTTAAGCGTCTTTAATATCAATGCCCTGAAACGAACCGGCCTTTTTGACAAAGAAAGCCTGAACCAGATTGCTTTTCTTCGGAAAATGCGCAATACCCTGATTCATGATATTGAGGCGCCGGAAGCCGCTTACATACAGGAGCTTGGCGAGCAGGCCCGGACTTTGAGCGAAAAACTTTCAAAGCTTTCTGAACCTGAAAAGGACGAGAAAAAAATCCAGCCGGACCGCAGGGAATCCGGCGGTCCGGCTGACTAAAGGCTGTTATCCAAGAAGCTCCCGTATCATTTTTCCGTCAAATATTACCTTTTCAAGATGATCCACCTCGATTTGGTACAGAGCATTGGCAGCAATATGCTCCGCAGCCTGTTCCAGATCACGGATTCCGCTTGTTTCTGAATAAAGCTCCACTACCTCATCCAGGGCCTCGTCTGTCAGAATACATTCCTCCTGACGCAGACTCATACGGCGCAGGATCTTTGGCAGGGCAAATCGGGAAAAAATGATCTTCTTTTCTTCCGGTGTATAATCAGGAATATCAATTACTGCAAAACGGGACATTAGCGGCGCGCTGATCTGCTCCTTATTATTTGCTGTGGCAATCGGATATACGCCTGAGGTGGGAACCATACATTCCATGTAGTTATCCGTAAAACCCAGATTGTCAAGCAGAGTCAAAAGCACATCTGCCGGATTTCCATTTCCCTTTCCGGAAGCCGCCTTATCCAGCTCATTGATAATAAATACCAGGTTGGACTCCCCTGCCATGGAAAAAGCCTCCATAATAATTCCCGGCTTTGCATTGGCGTAAACCCTGGAGCTTCCGGTCAGCTGCTCCGGATCATTGATAGAACTCATATCCAGAGTCGTCCATGGCAGTTTTAAAATTCTTGCCACCGCATATGCAATCTGAGATTTTCCCGTACCTGCAGGTCCCACCAGCAAAAGGCCGTAAGCAGGCAGCGTATGGGTCCGGTTAATCTGAATAATGGTTTCGATGATTCTCTGCTTTACCCGCTCCATACCGTAAAGCTCTTCATCCAGAATCCTCCTTGCCTCTACGGGATCAATAGCCTCAAAATAGTCATGCTTCCAACGCACATTCATCATAATGGACAGCGCTCTCTGAGCATGCCGGCGCTCCTCCGGCGATACCTCATGGGACTTTGCCACTGCCAGGTTTCTTCTGGCCCAGAGACGGATGTGGTCCGGAAGAGTTTTTCCTGCACAGGTCATAAAATCTGTAATACTCTGGAGACTGGTAAGCTTCATATCGTCTCCTTCTTCATTTTCCTCCTCCTCTTCAGCCTCAGAAGGCGCACTGCTGGCAAAAAGACGTTCAATCATAAACTGTAAAAAGCCGTCCTCTGCCGAAAGCTTGGTTCCTCCGCCAAAGGCTGTTTCACGAATACGGTAAACTGCATAGCCGTCCTTTCCATTTTCACCGGACAGGCGCACATTGATGTGGTTTTCCCCCAGCCACCGAATCAGGCTTACAAACCGTGCATCTATCTTTAAAATATTACCGCTGACCGTTTCATTTCCATTTTTAAACTCAAAAGCAGTTCCCCTTACGGGATTTGTAAAAAGACCGCAGGTGTGGTGCTCCCATCTTTGCCCCCTGGTATCCAAAACCAGAATCGGCTGTCCCGGCGCCGCCTGAGGGGCATTCGAATAAAAAACGCTGTATGTGCACTCTGCCCCCTTTGTATCCTCTGTTTCCGGCGCATGGTTAAAATCAAACACTGGCATAATCAATTTCCCCTTTTATACAAAGATCTCCGGTGAGGGATACTTTCCCTGACCGTGCTTTTTTAGTGTAACATGAAATCGCTCCGCCAACAACCGGCGGAGCAATTTTCTTTATACATTCTTTATGGATGACTGAGCCGCCGTAACCCCCTCGCAGAAATGATCCAGCCTGTCAAACAGAAAACTGCCTGCCTTATACAGCCCTGCCAGAATTCCCAGCAGAATAATCGCTTTCATACTCTTCACTTCCCTTGTTCATTGATGGTAACTTTATTATATATTTAAACATATAAAAGCGGCATAAGCATCTTCTGCCCTTATATTAAGGTTGTATAAATATCCTTTTATCCCGCTATTATTTGACATAACGACAACTTTACCATTATAATAAAATGCAGTACAAAAGAAAGGGTTAAAAGGATAATCATGATTGAATTCATTACTTCCGTAAACACTGCGGTTAACAGCTTTATCTGGGGGGTACCTGCCATGATCTGTATTATCGGTGTAGGACTTTTCTTAAGTCTCCGTACCCGTTTTATCCAGATCCGCCGTTTTCCCTATGCCATCCGCACCACCATTGGACGTATGTTCAGCAAAAAGAACGCTTCTGAAGGAGCCATCACCCCATTTCAGGCTGTATGTACTGCCCTTGCTGCTACTGTTGGAACAGGAAATATCGCCGGCGTTGCCGGAGCCATTGCCATCGGCGGTCCGGGCGCAGTATTCTGGATGTGGATTTCCGCATTTTTAGGAATGTGTACCAAATTTTCCGAGGTTACTCTGGCTGTTCATTTCCGCGAAACCAATCCAAAGGGAGATCTGGCCGGAGGTCCCATGTACTATATTAAAAACGGACTTGGGAAAAAATGGATGTGGCTGGCCTATCTTTTTTCTGTTTTCGGTATCCTGACTGTATTCGGAACCGGAAATGCCACCCAGGTCAATACCATTACAACTGCGGTGCGCTCTGCCCTCACAGGCTATGGTATTCTGCCCGATTCTGCTGTGGCTGCCTTTAATATGGTTATGGGAATCCTTTTGGCTGCTTCTGTGGCTCTGGTGCTCCTTGGCGGTGTCAAGCGCATCGGAAGCGTAGCGGAAAAGCTGGTTCCCTTTATGGCCCTGCTCTACGTCCTTCTGTCCCTGGGCGTAGTATTTCTTCATCTGGAACATGTTCCTGGTGTTTTTTCCTCCATTATTCAGGGAGCCTTTTCTCCTTCTGCTGTTACCGGAGGAGTAGTGGGAAGTTTCTTTACCAGCATGAAGCGTGGTGTTTCCAGAGGAATCTTTTCCAATGAGGCCGGACTTGGTACAGGCTCCATTGCCCACGCCTGCGCAGATACGGATGATCCTGTCCATCAGGGTATGTTCGGCATTTTCGAGGTATTTACAGATACCATCGTTATCTGCACCCTTACTGCCCTGGTAATTCTCTGCAGCGGCGTTCCCATAACCTACGGACAGGATGCCGGCGCAGAGCTTACCATTCTTGGCTTTACCTCTACCTATGGAAGCTGGGTTTCCATTTTTACCGCAGTGGCTATGTGCTGCTTTGCCTTCTCTACCATTCTGGGCTGGGGACTTTACGGAGCAAGATGTGTGGAATTTCTCCTTTCTCCGGCCTTTATAAAGCCCTTTATGGTGATTTACGCTCTGGTTTCCATTCCCGGAGCCACTATGGATCTGGGACTTTTATGGAGTATCGCCGATACCTTTAACGGCCTTATGTCTATTCCAAACCTGATTGCAGTATTCCTGCTGTCTGGGACTGTAGTCCGGCTCACACGGGAATATTTTTCTAAAAATATCTCCGGCTCACAACGGACCAGTGAATATTAAATAAAAACGGCAGTACAGGAGGGCTCCACGCCTTCTGCACTGCCGTTTTTTATTCCTATCCTACGGTCTGCTGTTTAAAACCTCCACAGCCTTTTTAAGCTGATTGTCATCCTCCGGACGAATCACCGCCTGAGTCCTTAACTGTTCATCCAGCTGAACCTCCACATCCGGCGTGATCCCCTTTTCATGGAGATCAAACCCGCTGGGAGTATAGTAATGAGCTGTTGTAAGCTTAATGGCAGAGCCGTCACCCAGAGGTATAAGATTCTGCACAATTCCCTTTCCGTAGCTGGTGGTTCCTACCACAACTGCTCTTTCATAATCCTTCATAGCTCCTGTAAATACCTCAGAAGCGCTTGCAGAATCGCCATTTACCAGAATTGCTATGGGCAGATCCACCGCATGACCGTCAGAAGCGGTATATGTCTCTCCTTCTTCGTTTCTGTCAGCCGTATAGACAATCAGGGATTTTCCCTCTCCCTTCTTAAAATCTTTCATATCATCAGGAATCAGATAATCTACCATAGCCACGGCGCTGTCCAGAATGCCGCCGGGATTATTTCTCAAATCAATCACCAGCTGCTTCATCCCGTCTTCTGTCAGATCATCAACAGCCTTCTTAAACTGTTCTACCGTAATAAGATCAAACTCGCTCACAGCCACATAGCCCGTTTTTTCATCCAGCATGCGGGATTCTACCGTAGGCACCTCAATTTTTTTTCTGGTGAGAGTCAGATCTACATAGGCGTCCTCCTCTGTACGGTATACTGTAATATGCACCTGGGTTCCCTCTTCACCCTTCACATAATTGCTTACAATCACATCAAGGCTTTCCCCTGCTACCAGCGTATCCTCTACCTTATAAACCACATCCCCCGGCCTCATTCCCGCCTCCAGAGCCGGAGAGCCGTCAAACACCTTTACTACCGTACAAAGGCCGGTGGTCCTGTTCTGACTGATCATAGCGCCGATTCCGGAATAGGTGCCGCTGGTGCTTTCCTGCATCAGCTTGTAATCCTCTTCAGAATAATACACAGAATAAGGATCGTCCAAACCGGCCATCATGCCCCGGTAGATAAAATCCTCTACATTCTGCGCATCCTCATCATAGAGAAATACCTGATCTATAATCTGCTGGATCATCTCCATCTTTGAAGTTACCTGGTCAAAATTCACCCGCTTTCCAGAATCATCTGCAATAGACGGGGCTCCTGGCTGAGGCTGACGGCTGATTACCCTCCGTCCGAACAGGTAGATCCCCGCAGACATTCCCACGATCATCAGCCCCACAAATGCCATGATAAGAGCCCCTGTAAGAACTCCCATCCAGAACCGGTTCTGGCCTCCTGCCGTTTTTCTTCTCTCACTTTGTCTGTCATATCTTTGATCTTCCAATTTTTGTCTCCTTTCTGACCTTCAGGGGCCTTTCTGTCCTGTTACACTGTATGCCCCTTTATGGACTTACATAACCGGAAGGATTTACATAGCTTCCGCCGGACCGAACGCCGAAATGAAGATGAGGGCCTGTAGAATATCCCGTAGATCCCACCTTTGCAATGGTTTGTCCCTGTTTTACTGTTTCCCCTTCTCCCGCAAGGAGCTGAGAGCAGTGCATATATACAGTGGTAAGCCCTCCGCCGTGATCAATCATAATATAATTTCCGGCCGAATAGCTGTATGTAGAGATCACTACCTTCCCATCCGCTGCCGCCACAATGGCAGAACCGGATGGCGCAGGAATATCGATCCCCTTATGATTGGTAGAAGCTCCCTCGGTCGGTGAACTCCTGTCTCCGAAAGCAGACGAAATCCGGCTGCTGGCAGGGCAGGGCCATATAAAATT
>CAUCBQ010000012.1 GCA_958441075.1 uncultured Clostridiaceae bacterium
CAGGAGAAAATCAAATCCACCCTGAAAATATATATTGAAGCAGCCAAATCAAGGGGAGAGGCGCTGGACCATGTGCTGTTTTACGGCCCGCCGGGCCTTGGAAAGACTACTCTCTCGGGGATTATTGCAAATGAGATGGGAACGAAGATGAAGGTGACCAGCGGACCGGCCATTGAAAAGCCCGGGGAGATGGCTGCGATCCTGAATAACCTTCAGGAAGGGGACGTGCTTTTTGTGGATGAGATCCACCGCTTAAACCGTCAGGTGGAAGAGGTGCTTTACCCGGCCATGGAAGATTTCGCTATTGATATTATGCTTGGAAAGGATTCCACGGCCCGGTCTATCCGCCTGGAGCTGCCTCATTTTACTCTGGTAGGCGCTACCACCAGAGCCGGTCTTCTCACTGCTCCCTTAAGGGACAGGTTTGGAGTGGTTCAGCGTCTGGAATTTTATACGCCCCAGGAGCTTAAAACCATTATCATGCATTCTGCAAGGGTATTGGGAGTGGAGATTGATCCGGAAGGGGCCCTGGAGCTTGCCAGACGCTCCAGAGGAACCCCCAGGCTGGCAAACCGCCTTTTAAAGAGGGTAAGGGATTTTGCCCAGGTGAAATACGATGGAGCCATTACCAAAGAAGTGACCGATTTTGCTCTCGATATTATGGATGTAGATAAGCTGGGCCTGGATCAGAATGACAGGAATATTCTTCTGATGATTATTGAGAAGTTTTCCGGCGGCCCTGTGGGACTGGACACGCTGGCTGCGGCTCTGGGCGAAGACGCCGGAACTCTGGAGGATGTGTATGAGCCATATCTTCTGATGAACGGCCTGATTAACCGCACACCCAGAGGCAGGATGGCTACAGAGAGCGCTTACCGTCATTTGGGCTTGGAAATGGGATAAAAATGTGGTAAGCTTCTGTTAGAGGGAAAGCAGCTGTGAGGATGGCTGCCCCGGATCAGACAGGAGAATGAGCAGATTATGGAAACAAAGAATTATACACAGGTTTTAATTGATGGAAAAATATATACTCTGGGCGGAAGTGAGGATGAGGCATATCTTCAGCGGACGGCCAGCTATGTCAATGAAAAGAATATGCAGTTTCGCGCAATACCGGGCTTTTCCAAGCAGAGTGCGGATTACCAGCAGGTTATGATTCAGTTAAACCTTGCAGACGATTACTTTAAGGCTCTGGATTATTCTGAGCAGATGGAAGAGGAACGCAACCGGATGGAGAAGGAGAGCTACAGCTTAAAACATGAGCTGGTCAGCACCCAGATGAAGCTGGAAGCAGTGCTTAAGGATCTGGAGGACCGTCAGCTGCAGCTGGAAGAGATGACCTCCCGACTGGCAAAGATGGATAGGGAAATCAAAAATCTGACCCGTCAGAATGAAAAGCTGTCTCAGGAGCGGGCTGAGGCAGTCAAAGAAGCTGAACAGGCCAGAGAGCAGCAGAATGAGAGGATGGATGCGGGAGAAGAGGCAGAGGAATTGGAATATGAGACTGCAAATCCGGAAGAACAGCCTGAGGAAGCTCAGGAGGAGGCCCGGCCTGCGGCTGCCAAAGAGGAGAAGGAGCCTTCTGTCCCGGCGCCGGATACAGCCGGTATTTCACAGCCTGTTTCCGATGAAGAGCTGGCAAGGAGAGCCTTACAGGCAGCCAGAAAGGCAGGCTTTCACAGAGGCCGCAGATAGGAGAAGGACACAAAAAAGATACCAGCGGGGGATGTCTCATGGATTTATATGGGGCATCCCCTCTTTACCCCGCAGGGCAGGGGAGACAGAGGGGGAATACTGTCCCAAACCCTTTAGAAGACCAGGAAAGGCGGAAATAACATGAGAGAGAAAAAAAAAGCAGAGCTGCTTGCTCCGGCAGGCTCCTTTGCAAGCTTAAAGGCAGCGGTGGCGGCGGGAGCTGACGCTGTATATATGGGCGGAGCACGGTTTGGAGCCAGAGCTTATGCACAAAATGCGGATCAGGATGAGATGATTGAGGCGATTGAATATGCCCATCTCCATGGCTGCCGCCTTTATATGACAGTAAACACCCTGTTTAAGGAGGAGGAGCTGGGGGAACTGTATGATTATCTGCTTCCCTACTATGAAGCAGGCCTGGATGGCGCAATCGTTCAGGATCTGGGTGCTCTGGCCTTTATGCGGGAGCATTTTCCGGGAATGGAGCTTCACGCCAGCACTCAGATGACCATTACCAGTGTCTACGGAGCAAAGGAACTGAAGCGTCTGGGCTGCTGCCGGGTAGTACCGGCCAGAGAAGTATCACTGGAGGAGATCCGCAGGATCTATGACGAAACGGGAATGGACATTGAAACCTTCGTTCACGGAGCCCTGTGCTACTGTTATTCCGGGCAGTGCCTTATGAGCAGCCTGATCGGAGGCAGAAGCGGAAACAGGGGCAGGTGTGCCCAGCCATGCCGTCTTCCCTACCGGGTATATGAGCAGGAGAAGGGATCGGCTGTCAATAAAGAGGACCAGAAATGTGTCCTCAGCATGAAGGATCTGTGTACACTGGATATACTGCCACAGATTCTGGAGGCAGGGGTATTTTCACTGAAAATCGAAGGCAGGATGAAGAGCCCAAGGTACACGGCAGGGGTAGTGCGGATTTACCGGAAATATCTGGACCGGTATCTGGAATACGGATCAGAGGGGTATTATGTAGAGCCGGAGGATAAAAAGGAGCTTCTGGATCTCTTTGACAGGGGCGGTTTTACATCAGGCTATTATACCAGACACAATGGCCGTAATATGATTGCCTTAAAGGAAAAACCGGAATTTCGGGAGACAAACAGGGAACTCTTTGATTTTCTGGACCGGGAATATGTGGAAACAGAAAAGAAAGAGCCGGTGGAAGGGTATGCATATCTGGCGGAGGGTGTTCCGGCTGTACTTACGCTGACCTGCCGGGGTATTTCTGTGACTGTTTCCGGACAGGAGCCCCAGGCTGCTAAAAATCAGCCTATAACCAGAGAAAAGGTGATCAGGCAGCTGGGAAAAACAGGGGCTACAGCCTTTGCATTTACAGAGCTTGAGGCAGAGGTATGCGGAGAGCTCTTTCTGACCGTCCAGGCTCTGAACGAGCTGCGCAGAGAGGGCTTTGAGAGGCTGACAGAGGCCATTCAGAATCAGTGGAGAAGGAAGGCACCTGAGACGGGAGAGCTGCAGGGCTCTGAACAGAGAGCGGGCAGCCGGGCAGTTAAAGGTATGGAAGCTGTTTCTGATGGGAAAGAAAAATCTCTTTATCTTACGGTATCCATAGAGGCAAAGGACCAGCTTTTTGCAGCCCTTACCGTACCGGAGGTTTGGCGTATCTGTCTTGATGCCGGTTCTTTTCCTCCTGAGTGCTGGAAGGAATATGTACAGCTGGTTCACCGGGCAGGAAAAGAATGTTATCTTACCCTTCCCCATATTTTCCGGACTCATGCCATGGTATTTTTCAGCAAACATCGTTCCTGTCTGGAACAGGCTTCCTTTGACGGCCTTTTAATCAGGGCCTTTGAAGAAATACAGTGGCTGAGAGATGAAAAGCTTTCCATTCCTGCTGCCTTTGATGCGTCTGTATATGCATGGAACCATCAGGCAGTACGCACGCTGAAAGAAGAAAATCCAGCCTTTCTCACCATGCCCTGGGAGTTAAACAGCAGGGAGCTGGAGCCGGTTTTTGAAGCCTGCGACAGAGAAGGGGTTCCGGCAGAACTGATTGTATATGGCCGGGCACCCATGATGGTATCGGCCCAGTGTATTACAAAGACTGTAAAGGGCTGCACACAATCGCCCTCCCTTCTGTGGATGAAAGACAGAACCGGAGCAAAACTGCCGGTGCAGAATCACTGTGCGTTCTGTTATAATACCATTTTAAATCCCCTTCCCCTTTCCCTCCATGGCTGCATGGAGTCTGTGAAACGCCTTTCTCCCCAGGGGCTTCGCCTGTGCTTTACCATAGAAACAGGGGATGAAACAAAGGCGGTACTAAAGGCTTTTGCAGCGGAGCTTGTCAGGGGAGAGTGCGGCGAACTGCCGTTTACAGAATTTACCAGAGGACATTTCAGACGGGGAGTAGAGTAGCGTATGGTCAATCTGATCCTGGAATTATCCAAATATGTGATGATTTTTCTCATGGCTGTCTACACCTGGGCGAATTTCCGCTATTTTTCCTTTCCGGACCGGGAGAGGAAGATAAGGCTCTGCTCCAGACAGAACTACGTTATGTTTCTTCTGCATTTTCTGGCCTATGTGACACTGTTTTTGAAGGCAGAGGATGAAAAGACGGCTGGGCTTTTAGCTGCTTTTTACGGGGCTCAGGCAGTGTTTTTTCTGGTCTATATTTTTCTGACCCGCAGATTTTACCGGAATGCTTCCCGGCTTCTGGTAAACAATACCTGTATGCTTCTGGCTGTAGGCTTTATCATGCTGAGCCGTTTGTCCATGTTCAGCGCCACACCCTTGGACAAGGCTTTGAAACAGTTTGTGATTGTCTGCGGGGCAGCTGCCGTTTCCTGGCTGATTCCGTGGATCATGGAGCGGTTCTGGCAGATTTATAAATTTCAGTGGATTTACGCCGCTGTGGGAATTCTGGCCCTTCTTGCTGTCCTGATCGGAGGAAAGGAAAGCTTTGGAGCCCAGCTTTCCTTTACCATCGGAGGAATTTCCATTCAGCCCTCAGAGTTTGTGAAGCTGACCTTTGTGCTCTTTACAGCCTCCATGCTTTACCAGTCCACAGAATTTAAGCAGGTCTGCCTTACAACTGCGGCAGCGGCGTCCCATGTGCTGATTCTGGTGCTGTCAAAGGATCTGGGAGGAGCCCTGATTCTGTTTGTCAGCTATGTGCTTATGCTTTTTATTGCCACAGGAAAGAAGCTGTATCTTTTTGGCGGCCTGGGAATTGGCTGCGGATCATCCGTCGCAGCCCTGGGGCTGTTTGACCATGTAAAGCGCAGGGCAGCCGCCTGGAGGGACCCATGGGCAGATATCGACAATACAGGCTATCAGATTACCCAGTCCCTGTTTGCTATCGGAACCGGAGGCTGGTTTGGCATGGGGCTGTGCCAGGGAATGCCGGGAAAGATTCCGGTAGTGGAAAAGGATTTTATTTTTGCGGCTGTTGCCGAGGAGCTGGGAGGTATCTTTGCTGTCTGTCTGCTTTTAATCTGTCTGGGCTGTTTTATCCAGTTTATGATGATTGCCTCCCGGATGCAGGCCATGTTTTATAAGCTGATTGCTTTTGGACTGGGAATCCAGTATGTGACCCAGGTGTTTTTAACCGCAGGCGGCGTGACGAAGTTTATTCCGTCTACCGGTGTGACCTTGCCCTTTGTAAGCTATGGCGGAAGCTCCATTGTAAGTACCTTTATGCTTTTTGCCATGATTCAGGGACTGTATATTATTAAGAGAAATGACGAGGAAGAGATGGGGGAGGAGGACTGATGGCAAAAAAAAGAAAAAAGCAGGCAGGTGAATCCCCTGCAAACCGCAGTATCCTCCGAATAACCTGGGCAGTGTCCCTTTTATTTCTGGCGCTGGCGTTATATATAGGTTATTTTATTCAGGTACAGGGGCCGGAGGTGATCAATAATTCCTATAATGCCCGTCTGGACAGTTTTTCTGACCGGGTTTACAGAGGAAGGATTCTGGCGGCTGACGGCACGGTTCTGGCCCACAATGAGGAGGATGAAAATGGGAATGAGCTCAGGGTCTATGACCACGGTGACGTCTTTGCCCATGTGGTGGGTTACTCCTCCAGAGGAAAAACAGGAATAGAGGCCCTGGCAAATTTTTACCTTCTTACCTCCCATGTAAATCTGATGGAGCAGGCGGTGAATGAACTGAGCGGAAGGAAAAATCTGGGAGATGACGTGGTAACTACTCTGGATATCAGCCTTCAGCAGACTGCTTATTCGGCTCTGGGGGACCGGAGGGGGGCTGTGGTTGCCATGGAGCCTGACACGGGAAAGATTCTGGCTATGGTATCAAAGCCGGATTATGATCCCAATACGCTGCTTACAGACTGGGCGGCTCTCACAGACAGCGCCAATACTCAGAGCCAGCTTTTAAACCGGGCGGCTCAGGGGCTGTATGCTCCGGGATCTACGTTTAAGATTCTCACAGCCCTGGAATACATCAGGGAGCATCCGGAGGATTACAGAGATTTTCAGTTTGACTGTAACGGCGTGTACCACAATGGGGAATATTCCATCAAGTGTTTTCACAGTGAGGCCCATGGCAGTCAGGATTTTGTAAAGGCATTTGCCAATTCCTGTAACGGAGCCTTTTCCAGTATGGGGCTGGGGCTGGATTTGAACCGTTTTGCAGCTACGGCAGAGGAATTATTATATAACCGGCCGCTTCCGTTTTCCGGCTTTCCCTATAAGGAGAGCAGCTTTAATATGAAGGCCGGAGCTGATATCTGGGAGATTCTGCAGACCTCCATCGGACAGGGGACGACCCTGATTACGCCCCTTCACAATGCACTGATTACCTCAGCTGTGGCAAATGGGGGAATCCTGATGAAGCCCTATCTTTTAGACCGGGTGGTAAGCGCAGGAGGAGAAGAGGTAAAGAAGCTTCTTCCGGAAGCCTATGGTTCCCTGATGACGGCAGATGAGGCGGGAAAGCTGACAGAGCTTATGAAGGCTGTGGCAGATGTGGGTACAGGCTCGGCGGTCCGTACAGAGGACTATACGGTCGCAGCCAAAACAGGAACTGCAGAGTTTGAAACAGGAAAAGAAACACATGCCTGGTTTACAGGCTTTGCACCGGCAGAAGCTCCCGAAATCGTGGTAACTGTGCTGGTAGAGGAATCGGGAAGCGGAGGAAAGATAGCGGGGCCCATTGCCAGAGCCATGTTTGACGCATATCTTTTGAAAAAATAACGAACCATGTGGAAAACAGCGGTATTTCGTGCTATAATGCCTCTGTTTGTCTGATACAAAAGGAAACGTTGCAAATGACGAAAGGAGCGATCAGGTGTTTCGAGCAGATGATTATGTTAAGGTAACCAGCCTGGCTGAGGCATACGAGCTGTGCCAGAAACGCAGCAGCCTGGTAGTAGGAGGCATGGTATGGCTGAAGATGACAAACGTGACAAAGCGTATGGTCATCGACTTATCCGGTCTTGGGCTGGACCGGATTGAAGAAAATGAAGAGGAATTCTCCATAGGAGCCATGTGCAGCCTGAGACAGTTGGAAACTCATGAAGGACTGAATACATATTTCGGGGGCATTTTTAAGGAATGCACCAGACATATTGTAGGGGTTCAGATGCGCAACTGCGCAACTGTAGGAGGCAGCGTATATGCCCGTTTCGGTTTTTCCGATATCCTTACCTGCCTGTTGGCCCTTGACGCTTATGTAGAGCTTTACCATGGCGGTATGGTTCCTCTTAAAGAGTTCGCAGCCCGTCCGGTTCACAGGGATGACCGCGATATTCTTGTCCGCGTGGTAATCAAAAAGGACGGAAGAAAGGCAGCCTATATCAGCCAGAGAAATTCAAGTACAGATTTCCCGCTGCTTGCAGTCTGCACTGCAAATCTGGGCAACCAGTGGTTTGTATCCATTGGCGCCAGACCTGCAAAGGCAGCTTTAGTAGAATTTACAGAGGACAATTTTGATACCATAAAGGAAATGGCAAAACAGGCGGCAAATGCAGTTTCCTATGGAGATAATACAAGAGGCAGCGGCCAGTACCGCCGCAGTCTGGCAGTGGTATATGTAAGACGCCTGATGGAGCGCTTAAAGGGAAGGAGTGTGAGCAGGTAATGGAGATTCGTTTTCGTTTAAATGGAAAACAGGTTCAGGCAGAGGTGCGTCCGGATACGGTGCTTCTGGATCTGGTGCGCGAGCTGGGCTGCTACAGTGTAAAAAGAGGCTGTGAAACTGCAAACTGCGGCCTGTGTACCGTCTGGCTGGATGGAAAGCCCATACTGTCCTGCTCCACTCTGGCACTCAGGGCGGACGGTCATCATGTAACCACTCTGGAGGGACTCCAGAAGGAGGCAGAGGAGTTCGGTATGTTCTTAGCCGCTGAGGGCGGAGAGCAGTGCGGGTTCTGCAGCCCCGGCTTTATCATGAATGTGCTGGCGATGGAACGTGAGCTAAAAGACCCCACAGAGGAAGAGATCAAGGAGTATCTGGCTGGAAACCTCTGCCGCTGCAGCGGATATATGTCTCAGCTGCGGGCAGTTAAAAAATATCTGGAAGCAAAGCAGAAAGGAGGCAGAGACTGATGGCATATTCACAGAAACGGCCTCCTGAGGCCAAAAAACTTCGTGTAGTCGGCGCACCTCTGATTAAACGGGATGCAAAGGCCCTTATAACAGGAAAACCGGTGTATACAGATGATCTTGCTATGAAGGACTGCCTGATTGTAAAGGTTCTGCGCAGTCCCTATGCCCATGCCCTTATCCGTGAGATTGACTGCGGAGTAGCCTCCAAGGTACAGGGAATCGAGTGCATCCTCACATGGAAGGACGTGCCCCAAAAGCGTTTTACCATGGCTGGACAGACCTATCCGGAGCCCAGCCCATATGACCGCCTGATCCTTGATCAGAGAGTGCGTTTCGTAGGCGACGCGGTAGCTATTGTGGCAGGAGAGGACGAGGCCTGTGTGGACAGGGCTATGCGCTTAATTAAGGTAAAATATGAGGTGTTAGAGCCTGTTCTCGATATGCACGACGCAAAGGACGGCGATATTCTGGTTCATCCTGAAGAGGACTGGAAGGCTCTCTGTCCCGTTGGCGCTGACAATATGCGCAACCTCTGTGCCTGCGGAAAGGATGAAGCGGGAGATCTGGAGGCGGCATTTGCAGGCAGCAGCCATGTAATCGAACGTGTTTACCATACAAAGGCAAACCAGCAGGCTATGATGGAGACCTTCCGGGCCTTTACATATATGGATATATATGGAAGACTGGTTGTAACCGCTTCTACTCAGGTCACCTTCCATGTGCGCCGGATTCTGGCCCATGCACTGGATGTACCCAAGTCAAAGATCCGTGTAATCAAGCCCAGAATCGGAGGCGGCTTCGGAGCCAAGCAGACCGTAATTGCAGAGGTTTACCCGGCTATCGTAACCATGAAGACCGGAAAGCCGGCAAAAATCGTTTACAGCCGTTATGAATCCCAGATTGCCTCATCTCCCCGCCATGAGATGGAGATCCGGGTAAAATTAGGCTGTGATGACGAGGGTATTTTACAGGCCATGGACGTTTACACACTGTCCAATACAGGCGCTTATGGAGAGCACGGCCCTACCACAGTAGGACTTTCAGGACACAAGTCCATTCCTCTGTATGGAACGCCAAAGGCATTCCGTTTTGCCTATGATGTAGTATATACCAACCGTATGTCTGCAGGCGCTTACCGCGGATACGGAGCTACCCAGGGTATTTTTGCGGTAGAGTCTGCAATCGACGAGCTGGCCGCAGAGCTTAAGATGGACCCGGTGAAGCTTCGTGAAAAAAATATGGTCCGTGAAGGACAGGTTATGCCTGCATACTATGGAGAGACGGCACAGAGCTGCGCTCTGGACCGCTGTGTGGAGCGGGTAAAGGAAATGATCGGCTGGGATGAAAAATACCCCAGAAAAGATATGGGGAATGGAAAGGTCCGGGGCGTAGGCATTGCTATGGCTATGCAGGGTTCATCTATTTCAAAGGTAGATGTGGCTTCTGTAACCATCAAGGTAAATGACGACGGCTTTTATTCCATGACCATCGGAGCCTCCGATATGGGAACCGGCTGCGATACCACTCTGGCCCAGGTAGCGGCGGAATGTCTGAACTGTGAAATGGACGATATTGTTGTCTACGGCGTGGATACGGATATTTCTCCCTATGATTCAGGCTCCTATGCCTCCAGTACGGCATATCTGACGGGCAATGCAGTGGTAAAAACCTGTGAAGCGTTAAAGAAAAAGATTATAAAGAAGGCCGCAGAATACTTAAGCTGCGGCGAGGATGAACTGGAATTTACAGGAAAATCCGTAAAGCGTCTTACCCCGGTTTCTGAGGGCTTGGGACTTGAAAATGAGATTTCCCTTCAGGATATCGGAAACAGGGCTATGTGCTTTAACAACGAGGCCCTTCAGGCTACTGAATCCTGTACGTCTCCCGTATCGCCGCCTCCTTTCATGGCAGGTGCGGCAGAGGTAGAGGTAGATATGGAAACCGGACAGATCGAACTGCTCCAGTTTGTATCAGCGGTAGACTGCGGTACTCCCTTAAATGAGAATCTTGCAAGAGTACAGACCGAGGGCGGACTGGTACAGGGAATCGGTATGGCTCTTTATGAGGACATAACCTACCTGAAAAACGGCCATGTCTGCGAAAATTCCCTGATGCAGTACAAGCTTCCCACCCGTCTGGACATTGGCAGGGTGCAGGTTGAGCTGGAATGCAGCTATGAACCTACAGGTCCCTTTGGAGCCAAGTCCATCGGTGAGATTGTAATCAATACCCCGTCTCCGGCCATTGCAAATGCAGTATATAATGCAGTCGGCGTCCGGATCAGAGAGCTTCCGATTACGGCTGAAAAGATATTTAACGGCTTAAACCAGTAATTAAGCAAACTGACTGTTATACAGTTCCGCATAAGCGCCTCCTGATTCCAGGAGGCGTTTGTGGTTCCCCTGCTCGATGATGGTTCCGTTCTGCATTACCAGAATCAGGTCCGCATCCACAATGGTAGACAGGCGGTGGGCAATCACAAAGGAGGTACGTCCCTTCATCAGCGTATTCATGGCATGGCTGATTTCCATTTCAGTCCTGGTATCCACAGAGGAGGTGGCCTCATCCAGAATCAGGATGGCGGGATTACAGAGCATCACTCTCGCAATGGTAAGAAGCTGGCGCTGTCCTGCGGAAATGGTTTCTGCATCGCTTCCCAGAACCGTATCGTACCCTTTAGGCAGAGTCCTTATGAAAAAGTCGGCTCTGGCTGCCTTTGCGGCGGCAATGATCTCTTCTCTGGAGGCTTCCGGCTTTCCATAGGCAATATTTTCTGCAATGGTTCCCTCAAAGAGCCAGGTATCCTGCAGCACCATGCCAAAGGCACGGCGCAGGTCAGCGCGGCTTAAGGTCCGGGTGTCGATACCGTCCAGAGAAATGGTTCCGCCGCCGATTTCGCAGAAGCGCATCAGCAGGTTAATCAGGGTAGTTTTTCCTGCACCCGTAGCGACTACGATGGCGATTTTCTGTCCCTTCTCTGCGGAAAAGCTGATATCAGACATAAGGGTGCGTTCCAGTGTGTATCCAAACCGGATATGGGAGAAATCCACATGGCCCTTTGGAGATGGAAGACATACAGGCTCTGCCGGATCAGGAATAATTTCCTCTTCATCCAGAAGCTCATAGACCCGTTCTACGGATGCAAGAGCGGATTGGAGAGAATTAATCATATAGGAAAGCTCCGTAATGGGTTCCCCGGCCTGGTTGGCATACTGGAAGAATGCCTGAAAACGCCCCGGCGTAAGATGGCCCTTTAACAGCATAAAGCCTCCGAGAACAGCCACGGCAACCTGTCCGAATCGGTTGATAATCCGGATTCCGGGGTTAATGGCATTGATAATCCAGTCCGTCCTTTCCGATGCATCTGCCAGTTCTGCCGCGGCCTGACGGATCTGGGCCAGACTTTCTTCTTCCCGGTTAAACGCCTTAATCAGCATACGGCCGCTGTAGGCTTCTTCGATCAGGCTGTTAAGCCTGCCGGTACAGTCCTGCCGTCTGGCAGCATAGCGGAGGGTTTTTCGTGAAGCTGCTTTGGCTGCCAGCAGGGAAAGGGCAGTAAAGATCAGAAAGACCGCGGTGAGGAACATATCAAAGACCGCCATTATATAAAGAGAGCCCAGAATGGTACCCACAGCCATAAACAGCCGCAGAAGGCCCGTCTGGAGGGCTTCAGACATTTTCTCCAGATCATTGGTAGCCCGGCTCATGATGGCTCCCGGCTGCTGGCGGTCAAAGAAGGATAAGGGAAGGCGGTTAAGTTTTTCGCTGATTTCCCCACGCAGCTGCAGGTTCAGCTTTTCCGCAAAGCTGGCCATGAGAAAGCTCTGAAGGGAATAAAAGATTCCGCATGCCAAAAACATGAGAAGAAGGGAAAACAGCTGCCTTCCGCCCAGATCCCATGTGATCTGAAAGGTCTGGCCGGTCTGCATGGCTTCCTTCATCCGGTTCCAGATCAGGTCCACCACATCCGCGCTGTATAAGGGGGCCATAACGGTAAAATACGTATAAAAGGCAATACAGATAAATACAACCGTCAGTCTCCATTTCTGCCGTCCCATGGAGCGTATAAAGCGCAGAATGGTTTTTTTCATATGTTTTGCTTCAAATACTTCTGTATCAAAATAATTCTGGTCATTTTCCATAAAATCAATGAACCTCCGTTAAAATATGACAGGAATCAGGCTTCCCTAAGCTGGGAGCGGACGATGTCTTTATATACCGGACAGTGCTCCAGAAGCTGGGGATGGGTGCCAAGTCCCGCAATCTTTCCGTCATCCAGCACCAGAATCTGGTCCGCATGAAGGATGGTACTCACACGCTGGGCGATGATGAGCACAGCCGCATCCTTAGTGGCATCCTTTAGGGCATGGCGCAGGGCCGCATCTGTTTTGGCGTCCAGAGCAGAAAAGCTGTCGTCAAAGATATAAACGGCGGCCTTTTTTGTCAGTGCCCTGGCAATGGAAAGGCGCTGCTTCTGCCCGCCTGAAAAATTGGTGCCTCCCTGGGCCGTATGGGAAGCCAGACCGTCCGTCAGGTCATACACAAAGCCTGCCTGAGCCGTATCCAGAGCTTCCCGCAGCTCCGCTTCAGAGGCGTCAGGATTTCCATACCGCAGATTTTCCTCAATGGTTCCGGAAAACAGCCATGCCTTCTGAGGAACATAGGCAGCTGCTTTCCGCAGATCCTTCTGGGGAAGCTCCCGTATGTCCCTTCCGTCCAGAAGAATCCGTCCGGAGGTTACGTCGTGAAAGCGCAGGATCAGCTTGGCAATGGTAGATTTTCCGCTTCCCGTACCGCCGATAATGGCGGTAGTGGTTCCCTTCCGGCACTGAAAGGTGAGATGGCTTAAGGTGTCTTCATCCGCATCCGGGAAGCGGAAGGTCACATCCTCAAAGGACAGGATGGGATGGGAGGAGGAGTCAAAATAAAGAGTTTCAAATCCTTCGGAATCAGGGTTCGCGGCTTCGGATTTGACCGGAAGCGGAATTCTATCCTGTATTTCCGGCTCCAGAGACAGAACCTCTGCCATTCGTTCTATACATACCAAGGCTCTGGGGACCATGATGATTACCATCTGGGCCATCATAATATAGAACAGAATCCAGATGGCATATTCGGTTACAGCCGTAATTCCGCCGATTTCCATGGCCCCGGCTCCCGCCAGATTGCCGCCCACATACAGGATTGCCACAACGGTCAGATTGACTGCCGTATTAGCAAGGCTGTCCAGAGCTGCAAAGAGCCGGTTGGCCCGTATTGCAGAAAGTGCGTAGTCTGAAAAGGTCCTGTTTAACCGTCCGGACTCGTGGCGTTCCTTGCCAAAGGCCCGGATAACGCGCACGCCGGTAATATTTTCCCTTAGAACGGTATTTACCCGGTCTAAAAAGCGCTGAAGCCGTTCAAAAATAGGGGCGGCTTTTCGGATGATAAGGAAGCCCGCTGCCAGCAGAAGGATAACCACAGCTGTAACCAGATATCCCATAGAAGGGTGAATCCGAAAGGCGAAAAGGATGCCCAGAATACACATGACCGGAACAGGAAGAACCATCTGCACACACATGACAAAGGCAGTTTGTATGGAGTTGACGTCATTTAAAGTTCGTGTCACCATGGAAGCTGTGCCGAACCGTTCAAAATCCGCTGCGGAAAAGCTCAGGCTTTTTTCATATACGGCCACCCGCATATCACGGCCCAGTCTGGCAGACAGACGGGCGCAGAGAAAGCTTCCCCACAAAGCTCCAAAACCGGCTATAAGAGAGATGGCAAGCATGATAATTCCTTCATGGAGTATGGAGGAAATACCCGCTCCCGCTGCCGCCAGGTTTAACATCCGGGCTGTCACCGTAGGCACCAGAAGAGCTCCCGCCACATCTAAAAGTACGGTAAGGAAGATAAGAACGCAGGTCATCCGGTAAGGTTTTAAAAATCGTATAAAATATCGCATGAAGTTAAATTCTCCTTTATTCCCCGGAGGGGTGTTTCTTTTCAGGAATAATCAGAGCCAGCTCCGCTTCAAACAGCTCTAGCTGTCTGGCTGACAGCTCCAGACACAGCATCACTTCTTTGGATGTCATCTGTGCCAGAGACCGCTGTTCCGCCTCAATGAGAGGATCAATAATTCGGCGGCACAGCTGTTTTCCCATATCTGTCAGGCACACGGCCTTGGTATTTCCTGAGCCCGGCAGCTGGGTCAGCTTCACATACCCGTTTTTAACCAGACCGCTGATGGCAGAGTTTACCGTCTGCCGGGGAAGACTGCACAGCTGGGCAAGTCCGTGCTGGGTAAAGGGCGGCGCACTCTCATCCGGCTCCGCTTCACAAAGACAGTAAAGGATGGAAAAAGCCGTATCGGAGAGATGGTGGGCTGCTGCGTAGGTGTGGTAAAGATTGCACTGACGGCGGTATATCTGGTTAAACTGAAGGTTTAGTTCTCTTGCAGTGTGCTTGCACATGGTTTTGATCTCCTTTTCAGACACATAATCCGATTGCGGTTTTTGTACAGGGGAGTATAAATCCGAAAACGGATTTTGTCAAGAGGGGAATTTTATGATAGGATACAAAAAAAGAGGAGGCTGAAAATGAAGGTAATCATGTATGGAAGTCATCTGTGTAAAGATACACTGTATGCAATTTATAAGCTGGAGGATATGGGAGCAGATCTGGAATTTAGAAATATCTCAGCCAGCCTGACAGAGATGAAAGCATTTTTGAAAATACGGGATGAAGGAACGCTGTTTGACGGGCAAAGGAAGAGGGAAAGATCGGAGTTCCTTATTTTGAACTGGAAAATGGCCTGAAGACACTGAGCCTGCAGGAGGTGCTGGCGCTGATTAAGGAGGAAAGGTCTGCCGCCGTAAAATGAAAATTCTTGCATATCCCTTCTAAACGTTGTATACTAAAACCAGTTACGGCTGCGCAGAGCAGTCAGATTCACACCAAAACCAGGAGGGATTGCAATGATTGAAGCAACGAGCTGCGGCGGTGTGGTTATATTTCGAGGAAAGATCCTGGTTCTGTACAAGAATTATAAAAACAAGTACGAGGGCTGGGTTCTGCCCAAAGGAACCGTAGAAGCTGGAGAGGAATATAAGGAAACGGCGCTGCGAGAGGTAAAAGAAGAAACAGGAGTCAGCGCCTCCATCATCAAATATATCGGCAAAAGCCAGTATACCTTCAACACCCCACAGGATGTGGTAGAAAAGGATGTACATTGGTATTTGATGATGGCCGACAGCTATTACAGCAAACCACAGCGGGAAGAATACTTTCTGGATTCCGGGTATTACAAATTTTATGAGGCCTATCATCTGCTGAAATTTTCCAACGAAAAGCAGATTCTGGAAAAGGCGTATAATGAGTATCTGGATCTGAAGAGGAGTAATCTTTGGGGAAGCAAGAAGTATTTTTAAGGAATAAGGACCTGTTGGTAAATGCATAAATAAGGCATTTGCCAACAGGTTTTTATTGTAAAGCCAGTTTATCGCTGCCTCTCCACCACCCCGCATCCAATCACTACTCCCGGATTCCCGGACGGCTGGCTGGTAAAGTCATCCAAACCACTGTGGAGAACGACGGACCGTCCTATGATTTCCTTTACAGTAAACCGCTTGTCATAAAAAGAGAGCCATCCATACCCCTCATTACCCATAACTGGCAGAAGGTCGCCGGAATGCCAGGGATGTGAGGTACCGAAAGGATTATAATGGCCTCCCGTGCGGGTGAAACCGGCGGAGCAGTCTCCATTTTCATGGATATGCAGAGCGTAGAAGTCAGTGGAGCCGGAAACTCCCTTATTGGGGAGGTTGAAAAATTCCCCTTCGATCAAAACACCGCCATAAGGAGTGTCATAAAAACGCACCATGCCGCTTAATTCTGGGGCATAGGGAGTGTTTCCGCGAACCCAGGCCAGAGCCGCAGGCGTCTGAAACTGCAGAATACGGGCGAAACGGTCGCCGGGGGCAGAAGCTGCATTCTGGTTCATAAAGATCTCCTGAAAGAGCCATTTACAACAGCATATGAGCAGAACCTGCCGTTTGTGACGGAGAGAGGGCGGAAAAATATTCGATTACAGTCTGCATAGCGGGAGATACCCACTTGTCCCTGTGATAGAGAAGCTGTCTCCAGAGCTCCGGCTTAAATTCCGGTACAGAAAGCCGCACCAGCCGCCCTTTCCTCAGAGCTGCTTCTGTTACATAGTCAGGCAGGAAGGATACTCCGGCGCCCTGAGCTACAAGAGTGCATAAAAGATCCGCGCTGCCAAATTCCAGAACCGGACGAACCTCCAGAGAGAACCGGGCCAGATGTTCATCCAGAAGACGGCGGTAGCTCATGCCCTTTTCTGTCAGGAGGAATGGAAATGCAATCAGCTCCCGTACCGGCACAGTGAGGGAAGAAAAAGGAAGAAAGCCCGGAGCTGCTACAAAATGAGCCTGGATTCGTTCCTCTGCTCCAATGATATAATCACTGTTGTAAATATGATGATCCAGAGTGTATACAAGGTCGGTTTCATTCTGGTTCAGCATCCGAAACAGCTCCTCTGTGCTGGCAGTGGTCATTTTCAGAGTGATGCCCGGATAAGCGGTCCGAAAATTTTCATAATGCTCTCTGAGAATCCAGCAGGCCAGAGAATCTGCCAGAGCTATGCGCACATGTCCGTTTACAGATGGCTGAGGCTTTAATTCCTTCTGCATAGCCACAGTGAGCTGTTCCAGACGATGGGCGTAATTAAGAACCTTTCGGCCCGCATCCGTCAGGGCAACGGTATGATTGATCCGTTCCAGGAGGCGGACGTCAAGGATTTCCTCCAGCTGCCGGATCTGAAAGGATACTGTGGACTGGGAATACCCCAGTTTTTTCGCCGCTTTTGTAAAGCTGCACAGCTCCGCCACCTGAATAAAGGTTTCCATGTTTTTTATGTCGATGTTCATTTTAATCTCCTTTTACACTTTATACTGCTAATAATCGAAATTATAGATTGTTGTAATTAAAACTATCAATTTTACAAATGATAGAAACTATTATATACTGAAACACAGAAAAAATCTATGGAAGGTATATAAGGAGTGGCATATGGTTACGTTAATTGAAACAGTGTATCGGTTTCTGTGGGGGGATCTGATTACCCTGCCTCTTCCCGGAGGCGCAGGCATCAGCTTTTCTCTTCTGGTTCTGCTTTTGATTCCTACGGGTATTTATTTTACCCTGCGGACCCGTTTCCTTTCCCTGCGTTTATTTAAGGATATGGTTCGGGTGACTCTTGAGAGGAAAGACGGTGAAAATACAGCTCTTTCCGCCTGTCAGACGCTGGTAGTTTCCACAGCGACCCGCGTGGGAATGGGAAATCTGGTTGGCGTTGTAGCTGCGATTTCCGCAGGCGGAGCCGGAGCCGTGTTCTGGATGTGGATCACAGCACTTTTAGGTTCTACAACAGCCTTTATCGAGGCTACGCTGGCTCAGATGTATAAGGAAGAGGACCCTCTTTATGGAGGCTATCGTGGTGGCCCCGCCTATTATATGCACAAATTTTTCCAAAAAAAGGGAAAGAAAACCCGCTGGTTCCCACTTTCCGTGCTTTTTGCCCTTTCCGGCCTAATCTGCTGGTGCGGTATCAGCCAGGTAATCAGCAACTCTGTTGCGTCCTCTCTTGAAAACGCCTTCAGCATCCCGCCTCTTTACAGCACCATTGTGCTGGTGGTTCTGGGTGCGGTGATCGTTTTGCGGAAGAATGCGACTGTAAAAGCCCTGGATGCAATTGTACCTGTGATGGCCGGGCTGTATCTGTTAATTACCGCAGGGGTTATCCTTTTAAATATCGGTCATATTCCGGCAGTGCTTGGGCGTATCTTTTCGGAAGCCTTTGGGCTTCGGCAGGCAGTTGCCGGAGGGATCGGCGCTGTGCTTATGAACGGCGTAAAGCGGGGACTGTTCTCCAATGAGGCCGGTTCCGGTTCCGCTCCCTGTGCCGCGGCAACCGCAAAGACCGATCATCCGGCTAAGGTAGGACTGGTTCAGGCTCTGGGCGTATTTATCGACACCATCGTAATCTGCAGCTGCACCGCTTTTTTAATGCTTCTGGCTCCGGAAGAGGTGACAGGATCTCTGGCAGGAATGGATCTGCTGCAGGCTGCCATGGGCTATCATCTGGGCAAGTTCGGCGTAATATTTATTGCTGTGATTCTGTGGCTGTTCAGTTTTTCCACCTTTCTGGGCATTCTGTACTATGCCCGCAGTAATGTTTCCTATCTGTTTGGAGATAACTGGGCCGCCCAGACAGCGTACAAGGTTCTGGCCCTGATTATGCTTTTTATAGGCGGATTGGCTGCCTACACCGTAGTGTGGGATTTGGGCGACGTAGGCGTAGGTCTGATGACCATTTTCAATCTGATTGCCCTGTACCCTATGGCGGGAGAAGCACTGGCTTCTCTGAAGGATTACGAGGAGAAAAAGGAAAAGGGAATATTTTAGAGGATCAATCTCCCGGGACTTTTGGTTCCGGGAGATTTTTGTTATGTATTTTTAAAGCAGATGTGATAAAATGGTTATATTATGGCAGATTGGAGACATACCGTATGAATCTTATAGCAGCAGCAGATGAAAACTGGTCCATAGGAAGAGAGGGGGGACTTTTGGCCCATCTTCCGGGAGATATGAAATTTTTCAGGGAAACTACCAGAGAAAAGGTAGTAGTTATGGGGCGGAAAACTCTGGAAAGCTTTCCAGGGAAAAAGCCTTTGAAAAACAGGATTAATATTGTGCTCACCCGCAATCCGGATTACGCTCCGGAGGGCGTGACTGTCTGCGGCAGTATGGAAGAGGCGCTGGAGCTTTTGAAGCAGTACCGCAGCGAGGATATTTTTATCATTGGAGGAGGAGCCATTTACAGGGCCTTCCTTCCTTATTGCAAAAAGGCGTATATTACTCACATTTTTCACACTTTCCCGGCAGATACCACACTGCCTGATCTGGACAGGGAGCTGGGCTGGAAACAGACGCAGGTTCTCGGAGAGGGAGAGGATAATGGCATCCGGTATGAATTCCGCCTGTATGAACAGCAGGAGAACGCCGGCAGAAGGGGGGAAGGCCTGTGAATCTGATCGTATCGGCGGACCGGAACTGGTCCATTGGGAAAAATGGACGTCCACTGGTGAATATTCCCGCAGAGCGTCAGGTTTTACTGAAGGAGACCGCGGGGAAAATCGTGGTTATGGGACGGAAGACGCTGGAGACCCTTCCCGGCGGACAGCCTTTGGGCGGACGGGTTAATGTGATCCTTTCCTCCGACCCTTCTTTTAAGGCCAGGGGCGCGGTGGTCTGCCGCAGTCTGGAGGAGGCGCTGGAGTATCTGAGGGAGTTTGCTTCGGAGGATATCTATATTTTGGGAGGAGAAAGTATTTACCGGCAGTTTCTTCCCTACTGCAGTACCATTCACCTGACCAGCATCGATTATGTCTATGATGCGGATCTGCGTTTCCCTCTGGATCTGAACCGGGCTTCGGACTGGGAACTGGCAGAAGAGGGAGAGGAACAGACATATTTTGACCTCTGTTATACCTTTTGCCGGTATGAGAGACGCAAATAGGGCAAAAAAATTGTATAAAACACAAAAGATCAAAAAGATTTTTAGATATTCTTTAAAAACAGTTGTAACATCCGGCAGAAAATGATAATATGAAGTCTGTGCAGAAATACATTTTCACAACGGATTCAATGATGCAGATATCAGAAAAGGGGGATACCTTATGAAGTGCGATGGAACTGTATTTACACTTGAAAATGAAGAGCTTTTGATCACGGTAAACCGTCATGGAGCAGAGCTTGCGGGGATTTATGACAAAAAGGCCAAACGGGAGCTGCTCTGGGGGGCAGATCCTGCCATATGGAACCGCCATGCGCCCATTCTTTTCCCATTTATAGGAAAAAGCTTTGAGGGAAAATATATGCATGAGGGAACAGAGCATGATATTACGCCTCACGGCTTTGCCAGAGATATGGAATTTGAGCCGCTGCTCTGCGATATGGACGAATGCTGGCACCGGTTAAAGGATACGCCGGAAACATATAAGGTTTATCCCTTCCATTTTGAACTGGAGGTAGGACACCGGCTTACAGGGCGCACCATTGAAGTGATGTGGAGGGTCAGAAATACCGACTCCGGCGAGCTGCTGTTTATGATCGGAGGACATCCTGCATTTCAGGTTCCGGAAGGAAAGAGCATCTACGATTATACACTGGTATTTAATAAAGAAGGAACAAACAGTGGGAAGCATCAGGAGGCCCTTCACTATCTGGCACCCGGAGAAACAGGGTATCAGATGGATGAAAAGACAGGCGTACTGAAGCTGGAAAAGGGACAGGTTCCTGTAACAGAGGGATTTTTTAATCAGGTTCTTACCTATATGTTTGATGAAGGCCAGGTTTCCAGTGTGGGACTTCTGGTGGATCAAAAGCCCTATGTTACCATAACCTGCGACGGTTTTCCGTACCTTGGGGTATGGACCGTAGAAGCCACCCATCCCTTTGTGTGCCTGGAGCCCTGGTGCGGCCTGTGCGCTCCTGACGGATATAAGGGAGAATTAAAAGAGCGTCCGGGCATTCAGAAGCTGGGAGCCTGGGAAACATGGGAAAAGAGCTACAGCATCCGGATTGAATAGGATTCGGAGGCCTGCTTTTATAAAATACATATGCCATTCAGAACCGATCTGAGGTTTTGGGGTCATGAGTGAAAATGAGGAGGAAAATCATGTACAAGATCGTTAAGGCAGAGTGCCTGGCGGACAAAATCTACCTGATGGACGTAGAGGCGCCCAGAGTAGCCAGAGCCTGCCAGCCGGGAGAATTTGTTATCGTAAAGATCGACGAGGTGGGAGAGCGTATTCCTCTGACCATCTGCGATTTTGACAGAGAAAAGGGTCTGGTGACAATCGTATTCCAGACTGTAGGTGCATCTACTCAGCGTATGGCAGAGTTAAAGGCCGGGGATTACTTCCAGGATTTCGTAGGTCCTTTAGGCCAGCCTTCTGAGTTTGTGAAGGAAGATGTAGAAGAAGTAAAGAAGAGAAAATACCTCTTTGTAGCAGGCGGCGTAGGCTCCGCACCTGTATATCCGCAGGTAAAATGGATGCATGAGCACGGCATTGAGGCCGATGTAATCGAGGGCTCCAAGACAAAGGATCTGCTGATTCTGGAGGATGAGTTAAAGGCAGTGGCCGGAAACCTCTATGTAACCACAGACGACGGCTCCTATGAGCGTAAGGGTATGGTAACAGATGTGATTAAGGATCTGGTAGAAAATCAGGGAAAGAAATATGACGTCTGCGTAGCCATCGGTCCCATGATCATGATGAAATTCGTATGCAAGCTTACAAAGGAGCTGGGCATTCCGACCATCGTCAGCCTGAACCCGATCATGGTAGACGGAACCGGTATGTGCGGAGCCTGCCGTGTAACCGTAGGCGGAGAGGTGAAATTTGCCTGTGTAGACGGACCGGAGTTTGACGGCCATCTGGTAGATTTCGATCAGGCCATGAAGCGCCAGCAGATGTACAAGACAGAAGAAGGAAGAGCAATCCTTAAGGCTCAGGAAGGCGCCACCCATCACGGCGGCTGCGGAAACTGCGGAGGTGAAGAATAATGGATGTATTAAAGAGAGTACCCATCAGAGAGCAGGAGCCAAAGGTCAGAGCCACAAACTTTGAAGAGGTCTGCCTTGGCTATTCACAGGAGGAAGCACAGGAGGAGGCAGCCCGCTGCTTAAACTGCAAGAATGCACAGTGTGTAAAGGGATGTCCTGTATCCATCAATATTCCTAAATTTGTTTCAGAGGTAAAAGAGGGTAAATTTGCCGATGCGGCAGCTACCATCGCCCAGTCCAGCGCCCTTCCAGCTGTCTGCGGACGTGTGTGCCCGCAGGAGAGCCAGTGCGAGGGAAAATGTATCCGCGGTATCAAGGGCGAGCCTGTTTCCATCGGAAAGCTGGAGCGTTTTGTGGCTGACTGGTCCAGAGAAAACGGCGTTGTTCCCGCAAAACCTGAAACAACCAACGGCATCAAGGTGGCTGTGATCGGTTCCGGTCCTTCCGGCCTGACCTGTGCAGGTGATCTGGCAAAGATGGGCTACGAGGTAACGATTTTCGAGGCCCTTCA
>CAUCBQ010000013.1 GCA_958441075.1 uncultured Clostridiaceae bacterium
AAGGATGCGGTATCACAATATTACAAAAGATGATATGCTGAACGGAGAAGGGCTGCGGACTGTGCTGTGGGTGGCAGGCTGCAGCCATAATTGTCCCGGCTGCCACAATCCCGTGACCTGGGATGTGCGGGGAGGTCTCCCATTTGATGAGGCAGCCAGAGAGGAACTTTTTAAGGAGTTGGAAAAGGATTATATTTCAGGCGTGACCTTTAGCGGGGGAGATCCTCTCCACCCGGCCAACCGGGAGGGGATTGCCCTTTTGGCAGAGGAAATCCGCAGATGTTATCCCAACAAGACCATATGGCTCTA
This sequence comes from uncultured Clostridiaceae bacterium, assembly GCA_958441075.1. Lineage (GTDB taxonomy): Bacteria > Bacillota > Clostridia > Lachnospirales > Lachnospiraceae > Enterocloster. The sequence continues at coordinate 310 of CAUCBQ010000013.1, forward strand.
TACGGGCTATGACTGGGAACAGATCTGCGGGCTTAAGCTGCTTAAAAATGTAGATGTAGTGGTGGATGGGGAATTTATAGAGGCATATAAGGACAACAGCCTCCACTGGAAGGGAAGCTCCAACCAGAGAGTGATTGATGTTCAGCGGTCCCTTCTCATGGGAGAAGCTGTGCTCTTTGAGGAGCAGGTTCGTTAAGACGGATTGGACACAAAATAAGAACAGTATACAGGAGAACAGAGATAGTATGATCAGCCGTATTGCAAAATTTTATAAAGTAAGCTTTGAACAGTTTAAAGAGGACTGGATTGATACCTTTGGAGAGCAGGAGGATATCCGCAGTATTTATGAGGAGCTCCGGCTTCCGGAGCGGGCTACCTCAGGCTCTGCAGGCTATGATTTCTTTGCTCCCAGGGCCTTTGTTATCAAGCCGGGAGAGACTGTAAAGATCCCTACAGGTATTCGGGCAGAGATCGAAGAGGGCTGGGTACTGGCTTTATTTCCAAGAAGCAGCCTGGGCTTTAAGTACCGTCTGCAGCTGAATAATACAGTGGGAATTATTGACAGTGATTATTTTTATTCAGATAATGAAGGCCATATGTTTATTAAGATAACAAATGATTCCAATGAGGGCAGGACACTGGAGCTGCCAAAGGGGGCGGGCTTTGTTCAGGGAATTTTCCTTCCTTTTGGCATTACACTGGATGATGTCAGCAGCGGTCAGAGAAACGGCGGCTTTGGCAGTACGGATAAAGGAAGGAGCTGACCATGGAAGGCAGCAGGAGAAGAAGCTCCTATTCAGGAGGAAGCCGTCCGCTGGGAGCAGGCCGTCCGGGGGAAACAGGGAGGACTGGTTCCCTGTCCGGCAGGAGAAATTCCGGAAACCGCAGGAGAAGAAGGAGAAGGCGCCTGATTAAAAGGATTTTTACGGCTGCTCTCTGTCTTGCTCTTACAGGAGGAATTGCCTTTGGAGTAAGCCGCCTGGCAGGGTCCTTTCATTTTTCAAAAAAGAAGAAGCTGCGGGCCCAGGGAATCGAGCTTTTAAGAAATCAAAATGCAGGCGGCGCAATCCCTGTATTTGATGAGGCTCTGGCAGCAGCGGGAGATAAAAGCAAAGCCTTTAATATAGACGTTCTTTCTTACCGGGCTGAGGCAGAGATGCTGTTAAATGATTTTGAGGCAGCAAAGCACAGCTGGGATCTGATTCTGGAACAGGGAGGAAATTCTGTTTCAGGACGATATATGAAGAGCTTTTGTGAGAGCCGTCTTGGGAATAAGGAGCAGGCGGTAGCCTTATACCGGGAGGCACTGGGAATGGAATCAGAGGGAAAGACTTCTCCAGGTTATGAGGAGGCTCTTTTGGCGGCGGGAGAGGCCTGTATGGAGGCCGGAGACCTTAAAGAAGCAGGGGCCTTATATGAAGAGGCATTGAGAGATACAGGAGGAGATGGGAGATTTGAAAGCAGGATTCGCTGCCAGATGGGCTTATGCCAGATGGCTGAAGAGGACTACGAAGGAGCTGCTGATTCGTTTTATCAGGGATATGACAGACTGATTACCAGCTATAAGGCAGGTACGGGAGCCAGTCTTGATCAGGCGGCGGCAGCGATTACAGAAGAAAACCGGGCAGACTGGCAGCTTCTTAAAAAACTGGCTTTTTACCAGGCGGCCGTCTGTGAATATATGCAGAATTATGAAGAGGCTAAAAGCCGGTTTGAAACGTATATTCAGGTATTTGGACCTGAAGAGGCGGCCCGGCACGAGATTGATTTTTTAAATACCAGGATACGGTAGGGAGATATATGGCAGAACTGATTGATTTAAAGGAACTGGAGGAGCGGGTGATTCTGATCGCCGTAAATGTAGGAGACGAGAGAGAAACAGCCGCTTCTCTGGACGAGCTTGAAGAACTGGCTCAGACTGCGGGAGCAATACCCATCGCACGGGTAATGCAGAACCGTGAGGCTGTTCATCCGGGGACCTATCTGGGAAAAGGAAAAATTTTGGAGGTCAGAGAGCTTCTTACTGATACCGGAGCCACAGGCGTAATCTGCGATGATGAGCTTTCTCCGGCCCAGCTTCGCAATCTGGAGGATGCACTGGACACAAAGGTGATGGACCGTACTATGGTGATTCTGGATATTTTTGCTTCCAGAGCTCATACAAGAGAGGGAAAGATTCAGGTGGAACTGGCCCAGCTGCGCTACCGGGCTATCCGGCTGGTAGGTATGAGGGATTCTCTTTCCCGTCTGGGCGGCGGTATTGGAACAAGGGGACCGGGAGAGAAGAAGCTGGAAACAGACCGCCGTCTGATTCATCAGAGGATTGGACAGCTGAAACGGGAACTGGAGGATGTGAAGCGGCACAGAGAGGTTACAAGGCAGCACCGGGAGAAAAATTACGGTCTGACGGCAGCTATTGTGGGATATACCAATGCAGGAAAGTCTACTCTGTTAAACCGGCTTACAGGAGCGGGAATTTTGGCAGAAAACAAGCTTTTTGCCACGCTGGACCCTACTACAAGGGCTTTTGAAATGGCAGACGGACAGCAGATCCTTCTGACAGATACGGTTGGCTTTATTCGGAAGCTCCCCCATCATCTGATCGATGCCTTTAAGAGCACTCTGGAGGAGGCCCGCTACAGCGATGTGATTCTCCATGTGGTAGACTGCTCTAATCCTCAGATGGATATGCAGATGCATGTGGTGAAAGAAACGCTGAGAGAGCTTGATATTGTGGATAAGACTGTGGTGACAGTGTTTAATAAGACGGACCGTTTGGAGGAGACGGAGATGGGGCTGCTGCCCAGAGACTTTTCCTCTGATTATCAGGTGCGGATTTCTGCAAAGACCGGAGCCGGACTGGAGGAGCTGGAGCAGATTCTTGGAGGCATTATCCGCAGCAGCAGGATTTATCTGGAAAAGGTATACCCATACAGCAAAGCAGGAAAGATTCAGACGATACGGACTTATGGCCAGCTTTTGTCGGAGGAGTATACGGACCAGGGGATTGCAGTAAAGGCGTATGTGCCGGCAGAGCTTTTTGAGAGCCTGTACAGGGATTAAAGCACTGCCTGGGGCAGTATTAGAAAATATAATAAAACACAACATCTTGTTTAATATATAACATATGGCATAGATGTTGTGTTTTTTGATTTGCTCTGGTATAATGGAAAATACATTTCGGGTTAAGTGTGGTAGCTTGTATTTGGAATGTTGAAAGGAGTTTTGAGGTATGATCCAGGTGGTAAAGAGGGACGGGGAAACCGCTGAGTTTTGTCTGAAAAAGATAACAGAGGCTATTAAAAAGGCATTTAAGGCTACGGGGAAGGAGTTTAATGATGAGATATTAGAACTGCTTTCTCTGCGGGTGACCGCTGATTTTCAGCCAAAGATGAAGAATGGGAGCATTTCTGTAGAGGAGATTCAGGACAGTGTGGAACATGTGCTGGAGCAGACCGGCTACACAGATGTGGCAAAGGCTTATATCCTTTACCGCAAGCAGCGGGAAAAGATCCGCAATATGAACAGTGCCATGCTGAACTATAAGGATGTGGTAAACAGCTATGTAAAGGTAGAGGACTGGCGTGTAAAGGAAAATTCTACAGTGACCTACTCTGTAGGCGGTCTGATTCTGAGCAATTCCGGTGCAGTGACAGCCAATTACTGGCTCAGTGAGATCTATGACCAGGAGATAGCAGATGCCCACAGAAATGCGGATATTCACATTCATGATCTTTCCATGCTTACAGGCTACTGTGCAGGCTGGTCCTTAAAGCAGCTGCTGATGGAAGGTCTGGGTGGGATTCCGGGAAAGATTACTTCAGCACCCGCAAAGCACCTGTCTGTGCTGTGCAACCAGATGGTAAACTTTCTGGGGATCATGCAGAATGAATGGGCCGGCGCTCAGGCATTTTCATCCTTTGATACCTATCTGGCTCCCTTTGTAAAGGCAGATCATCTGACCTACAGGGAAGTAAAGAAGTGTATTGAATCCTTTATCTATGGCGTAAATACACCCAGCCGCTGGGGCACGCAGGCGCCGTTTTCCAATATCACTCTGGACTGGACAGTTCCCGACGATATGGCAGAGATGAATGCCATCGTAGGCGGTCGGGAGATGGATTTTAAGTACAAGGACTGCAAGGCAGAGATGGATATGGTCAATCGGGCTTTTATTGAAACCATGATTGAAGGAGACGCCAATGGACGGGGCTTCCAGTATCCCATTCCCACCTACTCCATTACAAAGGATTTTGACTGGTCTGATACAGAGAATAACCGTCTGCTTTTTGAGATGACCTCCAAGTACGGAACACCTTATTTTTCCAACTACATCAACAGCGATATGCAGCCGAGTGATGTGCGCAGTATGTGCTGCCGCCTTAGGCTTGATCTGAGGGAGCTGCGCCGCAAGACAGGAGGCTTTTTCGGTTCAGGAGAAAGCACAGGCTCTGTAGGCGTGGTGACGGTCAATATTCCGAGAATCGCTTATCTGGCTGAGGATGAGACGGACTTCTACCGTCGTCTGGATCATATGATGGATATCAGCGCCAGATCCTTAAAGACCAAGCGGGAAGTGATTACGAAGCTTTTGGATCAGGGGCTGTATCCCTATACAAAACGGTATCTGGGTACGTTTGAAAACCATTTTTCCACCATCGGACTGATCGGAATGAATGAAGCGGGTCTTAATGCCCGCTGGATACGAAAGGATATGACACAGCCGGAGTGTCAGAAGTTTACCAGAGAAGTTCTGGATCATATGAGAGAGCGGCTGTCAGACTACCAGGAACAGTACGGCGATCTTTATAACCTGGAGGCTACACCGGCAGAATCTACGACCTACCGTCTGGCAAAGCATGATAAGGAGCGGTATCCGAATATTATTACCGCGGGAAAGGAAGGAGAGACGCCGTACTATACCAACAGCTCCCATTTGCCGGTAGGCTATACAGAGGATATTTTTGATGCCCTGGATATTCAGGATGAACTTCAGACCCGGTATACCTCAGGTACGGTATTCCATGCCTTTTTGGGAGAAAAGCTTCCTGACTGGAAGGCAGCTGCCAGTCTGGTAAGAACCATTGCGCAGAATTACAGGCTTCCCTACTATACCCTTTCTCCTACCTATTCCATCTGTAAAAGCCACGGTTATCTGGCAGGAGAGCATTTTATCTGCCCTATCTGCAAGGAAAAGGCAGAGGTTTACAGCCGTATTACGGGATATTACCGTCCGGTACAGAACTGGAATGAGGGCAAGCTTCAGGAATATAAGGACCGTGTGACTTATGATACGGGAAGCTCCGTGCTGAAAAAAGAGCCGGTTTCCATGGCGCAGGAGAGAGGTGCCGGAGAGGAAAAACAGACAGAGACCGTGGAAGGCGCAAAAAATAAGCCTCAGCTTTATCTGTTTACCACCAGAACCTGTCCAAACTGCCGGACAGCCAGAGAATTTTTAAAGGGTGTAGATTACCAGATCATCGACGCCCAGGAGCACCCGGAGCTGGCGGAGAAGTTTGGGATCATGCAGGCTCCCACCCTGGTTCTGGTACGGGATGGTATGGTACAGAAATTTGCAAATGCTTCCAATATCCGTAAATTTGCCGAGGGAGTAAAAGCCTGAGGCTTTGTATCCACAGCGGATTGAAAACGGCCCCCGGGCTGCAGCCAAAAAGGCTTGCGGTCCGGGGGCTTTTGGGTGATAATGGGTAAAGGAAAAGGGGAAAAACAAAAAGTGACTTAGTATTTTGCTTTGTTCAGGGCTGTGTTTACTGCCCCCAGCAGTGCCATGGAGGTGTAACGGGAGGAGTCCGGGTATGTAAGGTTTTCCGTTGACTGAGTGTTCACGATCTGCTCTGCCAGGCCCTCCATAGTAGGCTGCATCAGGGGGTACATGGTGGCCACAGCTTCGCTTAGGGGCACCAGAGCTACGGCCCGTATCCGATCCTTATCGACGGTTACTTCTACATTGACCTGTTCGCTGCCAAGGGTCAGGGAGGCATTGTAGATGCCGGGAACATAGGCGGTCTGCTTTGTTTCGGCAGTTCCTGTTTCAGAGCTGCTGTCATTTCCATGACGGAACATGATGAAACAGAGGGTAATTAAAAGAATGGCCAGTCCGGCAAAGATGGCTGTGTAGATGATCTCTTTCATCCGCAGCACCACAATTTTGGTTTTGGAACTCATAGTGTCAGGACCTCTGAGAGAATTTGTTACAGCATATGAGATGGGAGGATAAAATATGTCATTGCAGTTTGTTATGGGAGGCGCAGGTTCAGGAAAAACCCGGTATCTTTATGAAACAGCTATAAGACAGGCTGTTGAGCAGCCGGAACGGCAGTTCCTGTTTATTGTGCCGGAGCAGTACACCATGCAGACACAGAAGGAGCTGGTGCGTCTGCATCCCAGAAGGGGCCTGATGAACATGGATGTTTTAAGCTTTAAGCGTCTGGCCTATCGGGTGTTTGAGGATTTGGGAGTGCAGATCCCGGCTGTACTGGATGATATGGGAAAGTCCATGGTGCTTAGAAAAGTGGCTGGAATGGTAAGGCGGGATCTGGGGCTTTATGGCAGCCATTTGGAGCAGCCGGGTTTTATAAACCAGCTGAAATCCCAGATTTCAGAGCTGGGCCAGTACGGGATCAGCCCGGAGGATATAAAGCAGGTAGAGGAACAGACAGACCATCCTCTTTTAAAGGATAAGCTTAAGGATTTGGGAGTGATTTATAAGAGCTTCAGAGAGTATATAGAGGATCACTATATCACGGCAGAGGAGATACTGGATATTCTGTGCAGAGAGCTTCCCAGATGGGAAAAGTTAAAGAACAGCGTAATCTATCTGGATGGCTATACCGGCTTTACGCCTGTACAGTATCGTCTGGCGGAGCTGTTTATGCTTCACGCCAGAGATGTGGTATGTACGGTAACAGTGGATTTGCGGGAAAACCCCTATGAGAAATGCGGGATTCAGCATCTGTTTTATATGGGCCGCCATACGGTATGCCGTTTAAAAGAGCTGGCAGACCGCCATCATGTGGAGATAAAGCAGGAAATCCGCTGTGAAAGACGTCCGGGCTGGCGGTTTAAGGACAGTGAAAGCCTGGATTTTCTGGAACAGAACCTGTACCGGTATACGGGAAGGGTATGGAAGGGAAAGCAGCCGGATATCCGTCTGTGCCAGGGCAAAAATCCGGCAGAGGAGGCGGCTTATATCTGTATGATGGTAAACCGGCTGGTGCGGGAAAATGGCCTCCGTTATCGGGAGATTGCTGTGATTACAGGAGATCCGGTTTCCTATGGCAGAGAGCTGGCGCATCCCTTTGAGGAGGCCGGGATTCCCTATTTTATGGATCAGAAAAAGAGTATTCTGGAAAATCCCATGATAGAGCTCATACGGGCGGCTCTGGAAACAGTTAAAGACTGCTCCTATGAGAGTGTGTTCCGGTATTTGAAGACAGGGCTGGTATATGACAGGCAGCCGGATTTTTCAGCGGAACATACGGATGTTCCGGTATTTTCCAGAGAAAACGTGCCTGTTTTTACAGATCGGCTGGAAAATTATGTAAGAGCTTTGGGAATCCGTGGCTGGAAGCAGTGGGATCAGGAGTGGACCAGGCCCTACCGGGGCGGAGAGCGGATCAATCTGAAGGAATTAAATCAGTACCGTCAGTGGATACTGGGGCCGCTTAAGGAGCTCCGGGAAGCATTTTCTCAGGAGGGAGCTGCTATTTCCACCGTTACAGCGGCTTTAAGAAGCTTTTTAGAGCGTATGGAGATTAGGGAGAAGCTGGAGGAATATGCCGGATTTTTTGAAAGGAGGCGCCGTCGGGGAGATGAAAATCTGGCGAAGGAGTACGGTCAGGTCTATGAGCGGGCAGAGGAGCTGTTTTTGCGTCTGGAGGGGCTTTTGGGAGAGGAAAAAGCCGATCGGAAAAACTATATCCAGATACTGGAGGCCGGTTTTGAGGAAATACAGCTGGGCGTAATTCCGGCTACGGCGGATCAGGTGATGATCGGAGATCTGACTAGGAGCCGGCTGGAGTCAGTGAAGGTACTTTTTTTTGCAGGGTTAAATGAAGGTCTGGTGCCTCAGAGAAAATCAGGCGGCAGTTTATTGACAGATACAGACCGGGAGATATTTCGTTCCTTTGATATAGAGCTGGCTCCCACCGCCAGAGAGGACAGCTGTATTCAGAAATTCTATCTCTATCTTATGCTGTGTAAGCCGTCCCGTCAGCTGATTCTTACCTGGGCTGCCTCCTCGGGAGACGGAAAGAGTATGCGTCCTTCCAGTCTGATTGGAGAGGTGAAAAAGCTCTTTGGGGAGCTTTGGGAGGAGTTATGTTTTGAAGAGGGGTATCCGATTCAGACACTGTGGGACGGAAGGGAACGGCTTATAAGGATGCTGCGTGAGGCCAGGGAAAGCCAGGAGCAGGAGCCGGCATTTTTAGAGCTGTACCGCTGTTTTTACAGTGAAGAGGCTTACAGGGAGCAGGTAAAACAGCTGGTAAATGGGGCCTTTTTTACCTATGAGGACAGGGGCATCGGGCGGGCTGCCGCCAGAGCCCTTTATGGACAGACTTTGGAAGGAAGCGTAACCCGCCTGGAGCAGTTTGCCTCCTGTGCCTATGCTCATTTTCTGAAATTCGGCCTGGAGCTTATGGAGCGTCGGGAATACAGTTTGGAGGCAGTGGATATGGGAAATCTGTTTCATCAGTCCATTGACCTGTGTTTTCAGTCCATTAAAAACCGTAATCTGGACTGGAGACAGATTACGGAAGCCCAGAGAAAGGCTCTGGTAAGAGAATGTGTGGAACAGGTGACAAAGCAGTATGGAAATACCATTATGGAAAGCTCGGCCCGCAATTCCTATCTGGCCCGGCGGGTGGAGCGGATCACAGACCGTACCATATGGGCTCTGGCAGAGCAGGTAAAAAAGGGGGATTTTGTGCCGGCAGGCTTTGAGGTGTCCTTTTCTGCCATTGATGATCTGCGGGCCATGCGGATTCAGCTGTCAGAGGACGAGCAGCTCCAGTTAAAGGGGAGGATCGACCGGATGGATCTGTGTGAGGATGAGGAGCATGTGTATGTGAAAATCATTGATTATAAATCAGGAAGCACCTCCTTTGATCTGGCGGCTCTTTACTATGGCCTTCAGCTTCAGCTGGTGGTCTATATGGATGCGGCTCTGGAGATGCAGGAACGGAAGAATCCGGGAAAGCAGGCTGTGCCTGCGGGGATTTTCTATTACAATATTAAAGATCCCGTGGTGGATAAGGATGGGGAAATGAGTCCGGAGTCTGTTGAGAAACAGATTTTAAGGCAGCTTCGTATGAATGGGCTGGTAAACAGTAATTTGGATGTGATTCATCACCTGGACCGTGAGATAGAAAAAGCCTCAGATGTGATTCCGGTTGCTTTGGGGAAGGACGGAGGCGTGCAGGAGTCACGTTCCAGCGTGGCAAAAGAGGGCCGGTTTGAAACGCTTCGTGCCTTTGTGGGGCGGAAGCTGAGGGCATCGGGAAAACAGATTCTTGACGGAAATACGGAGCTTCGCCCTTATAAACAGGGAAGCCGTACAGCCTGTGATTACTGTCCTTATCATGCAGTCTGCGGTTTTGATACTAAGACAGCAGGCTATGGGTTCAGACAGCTGTGCTCCATGAGCCCGGAAGCAGTATGGAAGGCGATTGAGGAAGAGGAGGAAGAAAATGGCAGTGAACTGGACCAAAGAACAAAAACAGGTCATTGACAGCCGAAACAGCAGTCTGCTGGTGTCTGCTGCGGCAGGCAGCGGAAAGACGGCTGTACTTGTAGAACGGATTATTTCTATGATCAGTGAAGGGGACCATCCTCTTAATATTGACCAGCTTCTTGTAATGACCTTTACGAATGCAGCAGCAGCTGAGATGCGCGAGAGAATTGGCGCTGCAGTAGAAAAAAGGCTGAGAGAATATCCTATGGATGAGCATCTCTGGCTTCAGGCAGCTTTAATTCCCCAGGCCCAGATCATGACCATTGACAGCTTTTGCCTGAATCTTATACGGAACCATTATAACAGCCTTGATATTGACCCGGCCTTTCGGATCGGAGATGAAGGGGAATTGACTCTTTTAAAGGGCGATGTGATGGAGGAGCTTTTAGAGGAGTGCTATCAGGAGGAAAATGAGGATTTTATCCGGTTTGCAGAGCAGTTTGGAGCAGGAAAGTCAGATAAGGCCATGGAGGATGTGATTGTACAGGCATGGCAGTTCTCCCAGAGTCATCCATGGCCCGCAGAGTGGATTGGGGAATGCAGACAGCAGCTGAAAAAGGAGGCAGAGGGAAATCTGGATGACAGCCCCTGGATGAGATTTCTTTTAAAAGATATTGCCCTGCAGATGGAGGAGCTTTCCGAACAGATTAAGGAGGCTCTGGAGATCTGCAGAGAGGAAGGAGGTCCTGGGGTTTATGAGCCCATGCTGGAAAATGATCTTGCAGGGCTTTTGGAAATAAAAAGAGCAGCTCAAAGCGGTCAGTTTGAAAGCCTTTATGAAGCCCTTCAGAATATGGATTTTGTCCGTCTGGCTGCTGCCAGAAATAAGGCCATTGATGATGAAAAAAAGGAGTATGTAAAGGAGTGCCGGGCCCAGGTAAAAAAGTCGGTTGAAAAATGCAGGGAAAGCTTTGGATTTCAAAACCCCGAAGAGGCGGCAGAGGCTCTGGCCGGAGCAGCTCCGGTGATTGCAACGCTCCTTGATATGGTACAGAGGTGTGACGTTTTTTACCGTGAGGCAAAGCGGGAGCGGAATGTGCTGGATTTCAATGATCTGGAGCATCTGGCTTTAGAGGTGCTTCTTGAAGGGGATTGCCCCAGACAGCCCTCTGCTGTGGCAAGAGAACTTCAGAGACAGTATGAGGAGATTCTAGTGGATGAGTATCAGGACAGCAATCTGGTTCAGGAAGCATTGATAGGGAGTATTTCAAGAGAAGGCATGGGACAGCCAAATGTGTTTATGGTAGGAGATGTAAAACAGAGTATTTACCGTTTCCGTCTGGCAAAGCCGGAGCTTTTTATGGAGAAATATGCTTCTTATACCAGAGAGAAAAGTCCTCATCAGATGATTGAGCTGAGGCAGAATTTCCGAAGCCGGGATACGGTGTTGACGTTTATAAATGACATTTTTTACCAGATAATGACTCCGGGGCTGGGCGGTATCCGCTATACGGAGGAAACTGCCCTGTATCCGGGAGCTGTTTTTGCTCCGGCAGAGGGAATGGCCGGAGTTCCTTCCCGGCTGCTCATGGCGGATACAGGAACAGATTCCTATAAACAGCTAGATGAAGACGCCATGGGATATACAGCCAGAGAAATCGAAGCAAAGATGATTGCAGGAGAAATCAGGCGGCTGACGGATGAAAAAAACGGCCTTCTCGTGTGGGATAAGGAGCAGGAAAAATACAGGAGAGTATGTCTGGGAGATATGGTAATCCTCCTTAGGAGTATGACCGGATGGTCTGAGACTCTGGTCAGTGTTCTGATGAATGAGGGGATACCTGCCAGAGCCCAGACACGCACCGGATATTTTTCTACCACAGAGGTGGAGACTATTTTAAGTCTGCTGTCTGTGATTGATAATCCTATGCAGGATATTCCCCTTGCAGCGGTTTTGCGTTCTGCTGTGGTTGGCATGAGCGATGATGAGATGGCCTGGATGATGGCAGCCTATAAGAAAAATACAAAAAAAGGCCAGGACAGGGGAGTGTACGCCGCATGGAAGCTGTGGGAAGAAGAAAGAGAACAGCCGGGTCCAAAGGATAGTCAGGACAGAATTTTAGTAGGAGCAGTCCGCGTACCTGCATGTCAGGCTGCTTTGATATGGAAGAAACTGGGCTGCTTCAGAGAACTTCTGGAGGAACTGCGCACAGAAGCCAGGTATCGTCCGATTCATGACTTGCTGTATTATGTATATAGACGCAGCGGATATTATGATTATGTATCTGCCATGCCGGCAGGAGAGATCCGCAGAGCCAATCTGGATATGCTGGTGGAAAAAGCAGCTGCTTATGAAGCAACCAGCTACAAGGGACTGTTCCATTTTGTAAGATATATTGAACGTCTGAAAAAATACGATACGGATTTTGGAGAAGCCTCTGTGGCAGGTGAAGAAAGCAGTGTGGTTCGGATTATGAGTATCCACAAGAGCAAGGGCCTGGAATTTCCGGTGGTATTTCTGGCAGGAATGGGCAAGAAGTTTAACTATCGGGATTCTTATGGCACACTTCTTTTAGATGCTGACATGGGAGCGGCCTCAGACTGGCTGGATCTGGAACTGCGTACAAAGACGCCAACCCTGAAAAAACAGGTTTTGAAAAGGCGGGCGGAGCTGGAAACCATGGGGGAGGAGCTTCGCATACTGTATGTAGCAATGACCCGGGCAAAAGAAGCTCTGATTATGACGGGAACAGACCGAAACCTGACCGGTAAGATGGAGCGGTGGAAAAATGTAAAAATCAGGGGCGGACAGCTTCCATTTACTCTTTTATCCGGAGCATCCTCCTGTCTGGACTGGATTCTTATGGCATCAAAAAGAGTGCCGCAGGAGCACCTGGAAATGATTAAGGTACAGCCGGAAACGCTGATGGGAGAAGAGGTAACCAGACAGATGGAACGGAAAATGGCAAAGGAGGATCTGCTTGGCCTGGACACAGAACGTACCTATGATGCGCATATGAGGGAGGAGCTGGAGAGGGCATTTTCCTATGAATATCCATATGAGGGTGATACAGGGCTTTATACCCTTGTCTCCGTATCTGAGCTTAAAAAGCAGAGCCAAATTGGACGGGAGGAGGAAAAGGTAGGAACCAGCCGGGAAGAAGAAGGATGGATCAGAGATATGGAAGAGGAAGGCCCGAATTCTTCACGTCCCAGAGGCGGATCAAAACGGGGAACTGCTTACCACAGGGCCTTAGAGTGCCTTGCCTTTCAGGAACTTCACAGTATTTCAGATACAAAAAATGCCCTGCTTTCTCTCTATGAAGAGGGATATCTGGATCAGGAGTCCTATGAGTGGATTAACCCCTGGGATATCTGGAAATTTATGGAAAATCCTTTGGGAAGACAGATGGCAAAAGCTCAGTCGGAAGGAAGGCTTTTTAAAGAACAGCAGTTTATGATTGGAGTTCCGGCCTGTGAAATGGGACATGAAGGCTCTGAGGAGCTGGTGCTGGTGCAGGGTGTGATTGACGCTTTTATAGAAGAACCGGAGGGACTTATTCTGATCGACTATAAGACGGACCGGATTTTTGGAGATGATAAAGAAATGGGCGCTGAGCGCCTGAAAGAGCGCTACAGAACCCAGATTGACAGCTATGAGCGGGCGCTTTGTCAGATTACGGGAAAAGCTGTAGCGCGAAGATGTATCTACTCCTTTGCACTGAGGGAAGCAATAGAGCTTTGATTCGGGAAGATCCCGGCTGCATCAGACTGCAACCGGGATCTTGTGTTCAAAGGAATGAAACTGATAGTTTTCCAGACGGAAGCTGTCTGTGGTGAACTGATAGAAATCCTTTATTTCAGGATCAATCCAGAGTGAAGGACCATCATAGGGCTCTTTCTTAATCAGCTCCTCTACCATGGGGATGTGACGGTCATAAATATGGGCGTCGGCAATTACATGAACCAGTTCTCCGGCTTTCAGGCCGCTTACCTGGGCAAACATATGGAGAAGCACCGCATACTGACATACATTCCAGCTGTTGGCAGTAAGCATATCCTGAGAGCGCTGGTTTAAAATGCCGTTTAACGTATTTCCGGATACATTAAAGGTCATGCTGTAGGCACAGGGATACAGATTCATCTCAGACAGATCATGGTGGTTGTAAATGTTGGACATGATCCGGCGGCTTAGGGGATTGTGCTTCAGATCATAGAGAATCCGGTCGACCTGATCAAAATCTCCTTCTTTATAGCGGTGCTTTACACCCAGCTGGTAGCCGTAGGCTTTTCCGATGCTTCCTGTTTCGTCGGCCCAGGAATCCCAGATATGGCTTTTTAAGTCATGGATATTGTTGGACTTTTTCTGCCAGATCCATAAAAGCTCATCCACGGCTGATTTAAAAGCCGTTCTGCGCAGGGTGATAACGGGAAACTCCCTTGTCAGATCGTAACGGTTTATAATGCCGAAGCGTTTGATGGTGTGGGCCGGAGTTTTGTCCTCCCATACCGGGCGTACCTCGTGGTCTGTATCCCAGACGCCGTTTTCCAGAATATCTTTACAGTTTTGTATGAAAAGCTGGTCTGCGTAGCTCATAGATTAAATCCTCCTGATGGTAGTAATCGTGTACCAAGTATATCAGATATGAGGCCGGGTTACAATATGGATTCATTCTAAGGAAATAAAGATTTACAAAACAGGGGGAAAACAGTATACTTGGGGCAGTATACCATCAGTGAACAAGGAGCGTATGTCCCCTTGTACACTGATGGTACTGTGAAAGGCAGGAAAGAAGATGACACAGAAACGGATTCGGGATTACGGTATCATACCGGGACGGATAAAGACAGGAAAAAGAAATAAGATAACAGATGTGCCGGGGGTACGGGTAGGACACTGCACAGTAAAAAAAGGGGAGATTCATACCGGGGTCACAGTGATTCTTCCGGGAACAGATAATGCCTTTTTAAACCCTTATACAGCAGCAGCTTATGTACATAACGGATTTGGAAAAAGCTGCGGTCTGATACAGATTCAGGAGCTGGGCACGCTGGAAACGCCTATTGCCCTTACAAACACACTGAATGTGGGAAAGGTATGGGACTCGGTGACCGAATATGTGCTTAAACAGTGCGAAAGGGATGGTGCTGAAGCTCTGAGTATCAATTCTGTGGTGGGAGAATGCAATGACAGCCGGATTAACCGTATTTCTCTCAGGGCCATTGAGGCGGAACAGGTACAGGAGGCATTTGCTTCTGCCTGCGAAGATCCGGAGGAAGGCGATGTGGGAGCCGGAGCAGGAACCATCTGCTATGGATTAAAGGGCGGAATCGGCACAGCCTCCAGAGTGATCCGGATCGGAGAAAAAGAATATACGATTGGGGTTCTGGTCCAGTCTAATTTTGGAGCAACAGAGGATCTGATGATTGACGGAAGGCCTGTCGGCAGAGAAATTTTGGAAAAATATGGAAATGAAGCGGAGGACCCGGTGAAAAAGACCGCCTTTTCTGAGCAGGATAAGGGTTCTATCATGAGTATTCTGGCAACAGATCTTCCGGTGACAGACCGGCAGCTTACCCGGATTATCCGCCGCCTGGGAGTGGGAATTGCCCGAACAGGAGCCTACACAGGCCACGGAAGCGGGGAAGTGATGATCGGTTTTACTACGGCGAACCGAATTCCGGCAAAAAAGCTTCGTGGAGAGAAGGAAGAACCGCTCAATCTGACCGCCATCCCGGAGGAAACAATTAACCGTGCTTTCTTGGCAGCTGCGGAGGCAGAGGAGGAAGCGATTCTTAATTCTATGGCAGCTGCCGGGGAAACCCGTGGGCTGAAGGGAGAGTATTACCGCAGTCTGGGCGATATTTTGGCCCGGGAGGGAGAAGAATCTTGACCCCCTATATGACACTGATCTCCCGTATGACCTTAAAGGAAAAAGCGGCGCTTTTATCTGGAAAGGGGGAGTGGGAAACAAGGGGGATTCCCCGTCTTGGGATTCCCTCCCTGGTCTGCTCGGACGGCCCCAGCGGTCTGCGCCGTCAGGCCGGAACAGGAGATCATCTGGGACTGAATCCGTCCATACCTGCTACCTGCTTTCCTTCTCCCTCTCTTATGGCCTGCAGCTGGGATCTGGCTCTGGAGAAGGAGATCGGCGCCGCATTGGGGGAGGAGGCGGCAGATCAGGAGGTTGATATCCTTTTGGGACCGGGATTAAATATCAAGAGAAATCCCCTTTGCGGCCGGAATTTTGAATATTTTTCCGAGGACCCCTTTCTTTCCGGAAAAATGGCAGCTGCATTTATTCAGGGAGCAGAAAGCCGGGGAATCGCTGCCTGCCCCAAGCATTTTGCGGTAAACAGCCAGGAACTGCGCCGGATGGCTATGAACGCAGTAGTAGATGAGAGGACTTTAAGAGAGATTTATCTCACCGGCTTTGAGATAGCGGTAAAAGAGGGGAAAAGCAGGGCTCTCATGACCAGCTATAATCAGATAAACGGTATTTATGCCAATGAGCATCCCCATCTTCTGAAGGATATTCTGCGGAATGAGTGGGGCTTTAAAGGGGCTGTTATTACAGACTGGGGCGGCTCCAATAATCACTGCGCCGGGGTGAAAAACGGTTCTTCTCTGGAGATGCCCGCTCCGGGCTTAAATTCTGCCGCAGAGCTTTTAAGGGGAATAGAGGAGGGCCGGATTACAGAGCAGGATCTGGACAATCGGATAGAAGAACTTCTGAGCCTGCTCCCTGAGACGGAGAAAAAAAAGAAATCATGCCCCTGTGGAGAAAACCCTTATGAAGCCCACCATTTTCTGGCCCGCAGAGCCTGTGCAGAAAGTGCTGTTCTTTTAAAAAATGAAGATGCTGTTCTGCCTTTGAAATCCGGCGCCCGAATTGCCGTTATCGGTGATTTTGCCTATGAACCCAGGTATCAGGGCTCCGGCTCTTCTATGGTAAATGCCTGGAAGGTGGATTCTGTAAAGGAATGTCTGGAGGGGAAGACAGGTGCTGAATGGAAAAAAATGGGAATCACTGTATCCGGCTTTTCCAGAGGATACCGCAGGGATGGAAAGCAGGATACGGGGCTTGAAAAGGAAGCGCTTGATCTGGCAGGAACCGCAGATCAGATCCTGTTTTTCTTTGGACTAAGTGAAGAATGGGAAACAGAAGGACTGGACCGCAGCCATCTTAAAATACCGGAAAACCAGATTCGTCTTTTGGAACAGCTTTCCCGTCTGGAAATTCCCATTGTGGGCATCCTGTGTGCAGGAAGTGTGGTGGAAACGCCGTGGGAGGTTCATTTAAAGGCACTTCTTTATGGAGGGCTCTGGGGACAGGCAGGAGCCGGGGCTGTTCTGGATCTTCTGTCAGGAGAGCTGAATCCATGCGGAAAGCTGGCAGAAAGCTGGCCTGTGAAATATGGGGATACACCGTCATTTCGTTATTATCCTTCCGGGGAGAGAAATTCTGAGTACCGGGAGGGAATCTATGTAGGCTATCGTTATTATGATACGGCAGATTTTCCGGTGAAATTCTCTTTTGGGTTTGGCCTGTCCTATACGGAGTTTGGCTACAGTGATTTAAAGATTATGCCTCAGGGCGCAGACTTTGTGCTGGAAAATAAGGGAAGCAGGGACGGAGCAGAGATTGTCCAGCTTTATACAGGTCTTCCGGGAGCACGGGTTTTCCGTCCCAAACGGGAATTAAAGGGATTTTGTAAGGTGTTTTTAAAGGCAGGAGAAAAAAAGAAAATGTTTCTGCCCTTTGGTTCCATGACCTTCCGATACTGGAATCCCCAAACCAGCCGTTGGGAGACAGAAGAAGGGCTTTATCGGATCAGTATTGGCTCCGGTCTGACGGATATCCGTCTGGAAGGAGAGATTTTCCGGAAAGGAACTACGTTCAGCTTTCCGTGGGAAGCAAAAGAGCTTCCGTCCTATGTATCCGGAAGGATTCAGTCGGTGCCGGATGAAGAGTATGAGCGCCTTTTGGGATACAGGCTTCCGGACGGAAGCTGGAGGGGGGAGTTAGGGATAAACGATGCTCTCTGCCAGATGTCTTATGCCAAAAGTCCGCTGGCCAGACAGATGTATCGGATATTAAAGGGGCGTCTGGAACAGGCGCAGAAAAAAGGGGTTCCTGACCTGAATACCCTTTTTCAGTACAATATGCCTTTCAGGGCCATGGCAAAGATGACCGGAGGCTGGATCTCCATGGAAATGGCGCAGTCTCTGACCGATATGGCAAATGGGCGTCACCTTTACGGAGCGGCAGGCTTTATAAAGGGATTTTTTAAAAACCGGCATCTGGAGCGGCAGTATGAGGCAGAGCTTAAATATGGGGCTGAGAGTAAAATGGAACGCTCATGGATCAAAACACATCCCCGGCTGTGGGAATTTATTCTGTTTAACCTTCTTTCCAACTGTGCCACCATTACTAATTTTGTGGTAATGTGGCTGTGCACAGGCTATCTTTTTAAGGGACTGTCAGGAATTCCCTTCCGGTTTTTCATATTTAACTACGGGGAAGATCTTGAGGCCACTTTGGGGCTCTGCGGTTTTTTAAGCTTTCTTACAGCTACGGCTCTTGCCCAGACGGTGAATTTTTTTGTTCAGAAAAACTGGGTTTTCCGGTCAAATGCCGCATTCCATAAGGCTGCGCCCCGATATATCCTGTTGGCGGTGGTTTTAGTGATCCTTTCAGCGGCGCTCCCGGCCTGGAGTCAGAAGCTTTTTATAAGCTGGGGCATTTCGGAAGCCTTTGCGCCTGCCTGTGCCAATGGGCTTAATATTCTGGCACAGGTGATAATCAGCTATCCCGCCATGAAATTCTGGATCATGCCGGATAAGGATCATCCGGAGAAAAAATAAGAAAAAAGAGGAGAAAAAATGATGCAGTTTGAGAAATATACAGAGTATGCCGTAGAACAGGCTAAAAAGCTTTTAGACATTGACAGTCCTTCAGGCTACGGACACAATGTAACAGAATATTTGTTAAAGGAATTTGCCCTTCTTGGCATTGAGGCCCGCAGGACTATAAAGGGCGGAGTGATTGCTGATTTTGGAGGAAAAGAGGATGATAACGGTATCCTTTTGGAAGCACACTGCGACACCCTTGGGGGAATGGTTTCACGGATTAAGGAAAATGGACGCCTTCAGCTGACCAATATCGGCGGCATGAAGCCTGCCAATGCTGAGGCTGAAAATGTGCGCATTATTACGAAAAACGGTGCGGTTTATGAGGGCGTCTGCCAGCTGGTTAATGCTTCTGTTCATGTGAACGGAGCATATGAAACAACAGAGCGCAGCTGGGATACCATAGAGGTTCTGGTGGATGAATGTGTAAAAACAAAAGAGGATACCATGAAGCTGGGGATTATGGCAGGTTATTATGTATGCTTTGAACCCAGAACAAGAGTTACAGCCTCAGGATATATTAAGAGCCGGTTTCTGGATGATAAGCTGTCTGCGGCCATTCTGCTTGCATACGGACGGTATCTGAAGGAGGAACATATAATTCCGGAACGCCATGTGTATGCACACTTTACCATTTATGAGGAAGTGGGACACGGAGGCTCTGCTTCTGTACCTGAGGGCGTTACAGAAGCATGGTCTGTAGATATGGGCTGTGTGGGAGACGGCCTTACCTGTACGGAGCATGAGGTTTCTATCTGCGCCAAAGACAGCGGAGGCCCGTACAACTATGAGACCATCTGCCGTCTGGTGGAGCTGGCCCGGGAAAATGGAATCGGCTATGCGGTAGATGTATACCCCCATTACGGTTCAGATGTGGAAACTACTCTGCGTTCCGGCCATGATATCCGCCACGCACTGATCGGCCCCGGTGTTTACGCTTCCCACGGTTATGAACGCAGCCATAAGGACGGCGTCTGCAATACCCTTCGGCTGATTCAGGCATATCTGGGATAGGGAATATGAAAAAGGGAAGCTCCATATAATATCCAGAGGATAGAAAGGAGCTTCCCTTTTATGGACAGGCGCATTCAGTTTGCTTTTATTATGTCTCTGGCAGTGCCCTATGGCTGTTCCATGGCCCTTTTGGGCATTTCTCCGGCAAATACCGGCAGGCTCAAAGAGCAGGATGCTCTCACGGCAGTTCATACGTCCGATTCTCCGGCCCCCCGGTCTTCCCGTATGATACGTCTGGATTTGGGAGAGGGGGAGGGGAACAGAGTGGATCTGGAAGAATATCTTCCCTTTGTGGTTGCCGGACAGATTTCGGCAAAGTCACATCCGGAAGCTATAAAAGCCCAGGCTGTTCTGGCAAGAACCTATATCTGCCGTCAGATGGAGGACATGGGGATGGAGGGAGAAATATCCGAGTCTGCTCTTGGGCTGAAAGCAAATGGAAAAACCCATATAAAGCAGCTTTGGGGAACAGAAGGCTTTCCGGATTATTACGGCCTGTTTGAAAAGGCAGTCAGAGAGACAGAAGGGATTACGCTTACCTGGGAGGGAAAGCTTATTGATCCCTTATTTACCTGCACCACAGCCGGTTTTACCCGGCAGGGAGATGAAAAGCATCCATATCTGGTTCCGGTATCCTGTATCCATGACCCTGAGACAGAGGATTTTGAGCAGAAGATTATCATGAGGCCGGAAGAGGCGGCGGAACGTGTGTCAGGGATTCCTGCGGGGAACGGAAGCTTTCGCACCATACAGCCGGAAGCATTTCCGGAACAGGTGCAGATCATTTCAAGAGATGAGGCCGGATATGCAGAGCAGATCCAGATTGCAGGAGTTCCCTTTGACGGCGAAGAAGTCCGGCTGGCTCTGGGCCTTCCATCCTCCTGCTTTGAACTGAGCCGTCAGGGAGGGAATCTTTGCTTTACTGTTAAGGGAACGGGTCATGGTTGGGGATTAAGCCAGACAGAGGCTCAGGCCATGGCAGAGGATGGATGGACAGCGGAGGCAATTTTGGAATATTTTTATACAGGTATTTCATTTTCTTCTGAATAAGTCACCTGAATTCGGTAAGAATACTACCGAGGTGATAAAAGATGAAAGAGAAAGTCAATCAGATGCTCAAGGATAAGCTGTTTCTCGTGATGCTGGTATTAGGACTGCTGACTATGGTAGCTGCGGCGGGAATTATGACCGTACAAAAAGAAAAAAACAGCTCAAATGACCCCATGCTTTATATGGCAGAGGAGGAAAATACGCCTACAGAGGAAGCGCTGCAGATGGCAGGAGCCAGTGACGCCAGAGAAAAAACAGAGGAAGAGGACAAAGGGGAAATGGCTCAGGCCGATAGAGCAGAAAATCCCAATGAGGGAAATGACCTGCTTGCAGAGGCAGGAGAAGAGGACAGGGCGGCAGAGGCAGGAGCCGGAAATGAGGCGGCCCATGCACTGGCCCTGAACTTTTCGGAATCCAGCTCTATGGTATGGCCGGTCCGCGGAAATGTACTGTTAGATTACAGCATGGATCAGACCATCTACTTCCCTACCCTGGATCAGTACAAGTGTAACCCCGGCATTGTAATCCAGTCTGATGTGAGTGCTCCCGTAGCTGCACCTGCCAATGCAAAAGTAACGGAGGTGGGAGTCAGCGATGAGATTGGAAATTATGTGGTTCTGGATCTGGGAAATGAGTATACGGCTGTCTGCGGACAGTTAAAGGAGATCTCTGCCGCAGAAGGAGAATATCTGGAGGCAGGACAGACTCTGGGGTATGTAGCAGAACCTACCAAATACTATTCCGTAGAAGGGGTCAATGTATTCTTTGAATTAAAACACAAGGGAAAAGCTGTAGATCCCCTGAACCATATGGAATGAGGCCCAGCCTGTCCGGATGCATAAAACCGGGCGGGCTGTTTTCCTCTGTAACTGAAAATGGAAGGGTTTGGAAAGAATTTTATAAAATTTAAGAATTTGTTCATAGCACCTTCATGTCATTATTGTATAATAAATACAATAATAGGTAATTGCGAAACGCACTAAGCTCGTTTGAATATTGATTGAAAACAGGGA
>CAUCBQ010000014.1 GCA_958441075.1 uncultured Clostridiaceae bacterium
AATTCCTTACTGGCTGTAAGGGATATTAACCATAAATATATTGTAGTAGGAGAATTTAAACAAAAACAGTTGACAGTCATAATTAAACCCGATATGATACAAAAAAGAGTACGGCAATAGAGGCGCGGATACGATCCACTCTCACGGGACAGTGGAGGCGCTATTGTTTCATGGACGGATTTATGGAGCAGTGGGATACAAAACCGCTGCTCCTTTTTTGGGCAGCAGGTGCGCTTATGGGCGGGGAAACGCCAGAAGAGGGTGTGCCTGTTCAAAAGGGCGGATGAAAGGAGAAGAAAGTCACGAAGCATATTTATTTCAACGGAAAGGTTTATACGGGAAGCCTTCCTCTGGCGGAGGCATTTGCAGATGAAGATGGAAAATTTGTTTTTGCAGGAACCACGGAGGAAGCCAGGGCTCTGGCAGAGGAGGGTGATCTGCTTACGGATCTTCAGGGACGTTTTGTATGCAGCGGTTTTAATGACAGCCATATGCATCTTTTAGGATATGGAAACAGCCTGTGCTCTGCCCGGCTGGCAGCCCATACAGAGAGTCTTGCTGATGTGCTTCAGTGCCTGAAGGATTTTTACAGGGAGAGTCCCTGTGCGGAGGGAGAATGGCTTATGGGCCGTGGTTGGAACCAGGATTATTTTACAGATACAGACCGGATGCCGAACCGTCATGATCTGGATCAGGTATCAGAGGATGTTCCTGTCTGCGCCGTCCGGGCCTGCGGTCACTGTCTGGTTGTAAATACGAAGGCCTTAAAGCTTCTTGGAATTACAGAGAATACGCCTCAGCCGGAGGGCGGATGCATCGGTATGGACGAGGAGGGGCCGGACGGCCGCTTTTTTGACAACGCCATGGATCTGGTGTACCATGCAGTGCCTGCGCCGGACAGGGAAGGGATTAAAAACAGAATCCGTCTGGCCTGTAAGGCGTTAAATTCCTATGGCGTTACCAGCTGCCAGACCGACGATTACTGTATGTATCGGGACGTGCCCTGGCAGACGGTGAACAAGGCCTACAGAGAACTGGAGGAGGCAGGTGAGCTGACCGTCCGCGTTTATGAGCAGTGCAATTTTACAGAGTCTTCAGAGCTTAGGGCCTTTGTGGAGGCGGGAAATGTGACAGGAGCCGGTACAGAGCTGTTTAAGATTGGCCCTCTTAAGATGCTGGGAGACGGAGCTTTGGGAGCAAGAACGGCTTACCTGAGCCGTCCCTATGCAGATGAGCCGTCCACCTGTGGGATTTCCGTATTTTCACAGGAAATCTTTGATGAGATGATCGGCTATGCCAATGCGCATGGTATGCAGGCTGCCGTTCACGCCATCGGAGACGCTTGTCTGGACCGGGTGCTTAATGCTTATGAAAAGGCTTTAAAAGAGTATCCGGGAAAGGATCACCGGCATGGTATTGTTCACTGCCAGATTACCCGTCCGGACCAGCTGGAACGGATTGCCCGTCTGAAGCTTCATGTGTATGCCCAGAGCATTTTTCTGGATTACGATAACCATATCGTAAAGGAGCGTGTGGGAGAGGAGCTGGCGTCCACCAGCTACAGCTGGAAAACGCTTATGAAACAGGGAGTTTCCGTCAGCAACGGCACAGACTGTCCGGTAGAGCTGCCCGATGCTCTGGCTTCCATGGAGTGCGCCATAACCCGTACCTCCATAAAGGATCACGCAGATCCCTATCTGCCCCGGGAGGCTTTTACGGTGCAGGAGGCGCTTGACAGTTATACAATCCGGGGTGCAGAGGGAAGCTTTGAGGAGAAAATAAAGGGACAGATCTGTCCCGGAATGCTGGCAGACTTTGTGATTCTGGATCAGTCGCCCTTTGAGACGGCTCAGGAACAGATCCATGAGATCACGGTTTATGCCGCTTATCTGGGCGGAAGAAAGGTATTTGATAAATATGGAAATGACAAAAAAAGAACTGGCTTTAAAACTCATTGAGCGTTTGAAAGAGGCCTATCCGGAAGCGGCCTGTACTCTGGATTACAATCAGGCATGGAAGCTTCTGGTGGGAGTCCGTCTGGCAGCCCAGTGTACGGATGAGCGGGTCAATCTTGTAACGGAAAAGCTGTATAAAAAGTATCCGGATGTGGATGCTCTGGCAGCCGCTTCGCCGGAGGAGATTGAAGAAATTGTAAGACCCTGCGGTCTGGGACGGAGCAAGGCCAGGGACATAAGCGCCTGTATGCGGATTTTAAAAGAAAAATATAATGGACAGGTGCCGGATCAATTTGATGATTTGTTAAAGCTTCCGGGAGTAGGACGGAAAAGTGCCAATCTGATTATGGGGGATGTGTTTGGAAAGCCTGCCATTGTGACAGATACCCATTGTATCCGTCTGGTAAACCGTATGGGTCTGGTGGACGGCATAAAAGATCCTAAAAAAGTGGAGATGGCCCTCTGGAAGCTGATTCCTCCGGAGGAAGGCAGTGATTTCTGCCATCGTCTGGTTTTTCACGGAAGAGCGGTCTGCAGTGCAAGAAAAAAGCCGGACTGTGAGCACTGCTGTGTGTCTGATCTGTGCGCCGGAAAGGTATTCTGAACAGAAATAGTGAAAGCTTTTTCCCTGTCTGCATATAGTTTTACAAAAAGCAAAGAGGGCAGAAAACGGTGGGAGACGAATGGATCTATGTGGTAAAAGAGAGGGATACGGTGGATGGTATAGCTCAAAAAAACGGACTATCAGTTGAAGAGCTGATCTGGGCCAACCAGCTGGAGTATCCCTACCGCCTGGCTGTGGGTCAGGCGCTCTATGTGGGAGCAGAAGGCAGTATACAGGCCGGAGGCTCCCTTCTTTATTCTTTTGGATATGCTTATCCCTTTATTGACAGAAATACATTGGGTGAAACCCTGCCATATCTTACAGATATTTACATTTTTTCTTATGGGTTTACGGCAAAGGGAGATCTGATTCCTCCGCAGACGGAGGATACGCCTGTCATCGAAACCGCCAGAGAGGCAGGTGTCCGCCCGGTGTTGGTGCTTACGCCGCTGGGAGCGGACGGGAGGTTTAATAACCGGCTGATTACAGAGCTTTTTGCAGATAACCGTGCAGTACGCCGTCTGATCTGGCAGCTGGCGGCTGTAATGGAGGAGAAAGGGTATGAAGGGCTGGACATTGACTTTGAATATGTGCCTGCCGGGGATGGAAAGAAGCTTGAAGAATTTATCCGCAGCTGTGTCCGTGTGTTCGGGACTTTTGGGATTTCTGTCAGTGCGGCTCTGGCGCCTAAAACCTCTGATGACCAGCCGGGGCTTCTTTACGAAGGTATTGATTACCGGGCGATCGGAGAAGCAGCAGACCGGGTTATGCTTATGGCCTATGAATGGGGGTATTCCCAGGGGCCTCCCATGGCGGTAGCACCGATTCATATGGTTCGGCGGGTAACAGATTATGCCCTCAGCCGGATTCCGGCAGAAAAGATCAGTCTGGGAATCCCCAATTATGGGTATGACTGGCCTCTTCCCTATGAGCGGGGCCGCACCCGGGCAGTTACATTAAACAGCCGTCAGGCCATACAGCTTGCCATTGACCACGGATCTGTGATTTACTTTGATGAGCTGTCAAAATCCCCTTATTTTCACTACTGGCAGTACGGTATCCGCCATGAGGTATGGTTTGAGGATGTGCGCAGCCTGAAAGCCAAATTTGAACTTATAAAGGAGAAAAAGCTGACCGGTGCAGGATTCTGGCAGCTCATGTATTTTTACCGCCCCGGATGGCTTCTTCTTGTACAAATGTTTGAGCTTGCAAAGGAAAATTTCATATAGTATACTTTTTACAGCGGCCGGAAAGGATGTATTCTTCCGGCCACAGACCCTAAGAGAAAGGAAGACAAAATTATGAGCATCAGAATCGGAATCCTTGGATACGGAAATCTGGGAAAGGGAGTGGAATGTGCCGTTAAGCACAATCCGGATATGGAACTGAAGGCGGTATTTACCCGGAGAGATCCATCTGCCCTTTCTCTTCTGACAGAGGGAGTAAGCGTATATTCGGTAAATGACATTCTCGCCATGAGAGATGAGATTGATGTAATGATCATCTGCGGAGGCAGCGCTACGGATCTTCCAGAGCAGACGCCGGAAATGGCAAAATATTTTAATGTAATCGACAGCTTTGATACCCATGCAAAAATTCCGGAGCATTTTGAAGCAGTAGACCGGAGTGCTTCAGAAAGCGGTCATGTGGCGGTGATTTCTGTGGGCTGGGACCCCGGCATGTTTTCATTAAACCGTCTTTATGCGGATGCAGTCCTTCCGGGCGGAAAGGATTATACATTTTGGGGCAGAGGCGTAAGTCAGGGACATTCTGACGCTATCCGTCGGATTCCCGGCGTTAAGGATGCGAGACAGTATACCATTCCGGTAGAAAGCGCACTGGAGGCTGTGCGAAGCGGCAGCCAGCCGGAGCTTACCACGCGGCAGAAGCATACCAGAGAGTGTTTTGTAGTGGCAGAAGAGGGGGCCGATCAGGAGGCGATCCGGGAAGCCATTGTCACCATGCCAAATTATTTTGCCGATTATGACACTACGGTGCATTTTATCAGCCAGGAAGAGCTTTTAAGAGACCATGCAGGAATCCCACACGGAGGCTTTGTGATCCGTACAGGAACCACTGGTATGAAGGATGAACATTCCCATGTGATTGAGTACAGCTTAAAGCTGGATTCCAATCCTGAGTTTACAGCCTCTGTTCTTGCGGCTTATGCCAGAGCAGCTTACCGTATGAATAAAGAGGGAGCAAAGGGCTGCAAGACGGTATTTGATATTGCTCCGGCCTATTTAAGCCCTCAGGATGGGGCTTATCTGAGAAAGCATATGCTGTAGGAGGTATGATATGACCGATATCCGAAAAACCACCTGCCCTTACGACTGTCCGGCCTCCTGCGGTCTTTTGGCAGAAATAGAGGAGGGGCGGGTGGTACGGGTGACCGGAGATCCAAACCATCCGGCTACAAAGGGACTGATCTGCCGGAAAATGCAGCAGTATCAACTGTCTGTAAACAGCCCGGACCGGATTCTTTTTCCTATGAGGCGTACTGGAAATAAGGGAGAAGGGAAGTTTGAACCTATTACATGGGAAGAAGCGGTGAGAGAGATAGCAGAGCGTTTTAAGCAGATTATAAAGGAAAACGGCCCTTCGGCTATTCTTCCTGCCTACTATTCCGGCACTATGGGTGTGATCCAGAGAAAGTGCGGGGACGCCTTTTTTAACCGTCTGGGAGCCCGCTCCCTTATCCTGAGCCTCTGCGCCAATGCAAAAGGAATGGGATATACCTCTGTTATGGGACAGACTCCCTGTCTGGAGCCGGAGGAGCTAAGAAGCAGTGACCTGATTTTGGTGTGGAGCAGTAATGTAAAGGCCACACGGCTTCATGTGATGCCTGTTTTAAAGGAAGCAAGGGATGCTAAAAAAAGAGTGATCCTGATTGAAGCCTGTTCCAGAGAAATGCAGCCCTACTGTGATGAAACCATTTTAATCCGTCCCGGGACAGATGGCGCTTTAGCCCTTGCCATGATGCAGGTGTTAGAGGAACAGGGGCTTGCAGACAGAGAATTTTTAAGGGAACGGTGCGAGGGATATGAGGAATTTTTGCCGGTTGTGAGAAAAAGTACCCCCAAATGGGCCGAAGAAATTACAGGCGTACCTGCTGAGACAATCCGCAGACTGGCTCTTGCCTTTGGACAGGCCAAGGCTCCCGCAATCCTGTTGGGAAGCGGTTTTTCCAGATATGGAAACGGCGGTATGACCTCCCGGCTGATTACGATTTTATCTGCATTTACAGGAGCCTGGGGAAAACCGGGCGGAGGTATCTGTGCGGCAGAGCACAATGGCGGCCCCTTTGTGGATGCAAAGCGCGTCACAAGGCCGGATTTCAGGGCAGCTGCGGGGCCTGCTGTGAACATCAACTGTCTGGGATCGGCTCTTACTGCAGAGGGAGAGGATGCGGTAAAGGCATTCTTTGTCTATGGAGGAAATCCGGTGGCTTCTGTATGCAATCAGAAAGATATTCTGAGGGGACTCTTGCGGGAGGATTTATTTACAGTGGTACATGAGCGCTTTCTCACAGACACGGCTCTCTATGCGGATATCCTGCTCCCTGCCGTCTTTTCCGTAGAGCAGACAGACTGTTTCAGGGCTTATGGTTACCGGACCTTCAGCGTGGCAAAAAAGCTTACAGAGCCTCAGGGGGAGTGCAGGAGCAACTGGGAGCTGTTCCGGCTGCTGGCAGAGGCTATGGGCTTTGAGGAACCCTTCTTTAAGCGTACCGAAGAAGAGATGTTAGAGGAACTTTTGAGCCACCCTGAGGAGGGACTTTTGGAGCTTACAAAAGAGCAGTGGAAGGCTTTGAGGGAAAATGGAGCAGTCCGCCAGCCCTTTGGTGATCATGGTCATTTTAAAACCCCATCCGGAAAGCTGAGAATTGTGAATCCGCAGGAAAATGACCCTGTGCCCTGCTATACGGAGCCTTACGGCGGAGATTTCCCCTTAAACCTGATCAGTATACCGGACTGCAGTACCTTAAATTCTATTTTTCTGGAACGCAGGGACCTGGTGGAAAAACGGGGGCCGGCGGCTCTGTTGCTTCATCCTCTGGATGCGGCGGAGCGTGGAATCAGGGAAGGCGACAGTGTTACTGCATGGAATGATCTGGCGCAGGTAGATTTTCAGGCAGTGATTACAGGTCAGATCGCAAAAGGGACGGCCGCTGTTTCAGGTATTTACAGTCAGTCTCAAACCGGCGCCAGGTTTTTATTTAATGCTCTGAACCATGAGAGAGTCTCCGATATGGAGGCGACTACACTGAATGATAACAGGATTGATGTGAGAAGGAGGAGGGCGTGAAACATTTACATGAAATAAAAACTTTTACCCGGAAGGGGAAGTTTCTTCTGCTGTCCCTGTTCCCCCTGTATTTTATTGTGATCGGCCTTGTGATCCAGCCTTTTCCCGATATTCTCAGGGGGCTGGTCTGCATTGTACAGGAACCGGATCTTTTGATTACCGATTATTTTGCCGTAGGCGGTATCGGAGCAGCTATGATTAATGCCGGAATCATCACCCTGATCAGCCTGGCTATGGTGTACTTTTTGGAAATGGAAATGAGCGGCCATACCATTACTGCTTCCTTTCTCATGTTCGGCTTTTCGCTTTTTGGAAAGAATATTATGAATATCTGGGCAATTCTTGCAGGTGTGTTTCTGTATTCCAGGTATCATAAAACCTCGTTTCACCGGTATCTTTATATCGGCCTTTACGGTACCAGCCTTTCTCCGATCATGACGCAGATCATGCAGCTGGGACATCTTCCTGTTTCTGCCAGGTTTTTTATTTCTCTGGCAGTGGGAATCAGCATCGGCTTTGTACTGCCGCCTTTAAGTACCCATGTCCACTATGCGCACAACGGATACTCTCTTTATAATGTAGGCTTTGCTGCGGGTATTATTGCCACTGTGGTGGTGTCCCTGGAAAAATCTTTTGGAATCAGAATCGAATCACGGCTGATCTGGTCTAAGGGAAACCAGGAGCTCTTTGCGGTTTTGCTGTCCCTGTTTTTTGGAACCATGATAGCGGCTGCAGTCGCAGTGCGGGGAAGGAAGCTGTGGGAATCCTATCGGCGGATACTCTCAGATCCCGGCCTGGCAGGAGCAGACTTTTTTAAGGCTGAAGGGGGAGCCGCTACGGTCTTTAATATGGGGGTCAACGGTCTTTTTGCAACCTTTTTTGTACTTATGGTAGGCGGAGATATGAACGGTCCTACGATCTGCGGTATCCTTACCATCGTAGGCTTCAGCTCTACCGGAAAGCACATACGCAATATAGCTCCTGTTATGTTCGGAGTATATCTGGCAAGTTTTACCAAAAAATGGAATATCAATGACCCGGCTCCCATTCTGGCCCTTCTTCTTTCAACCACCCTGGCGCCTATTGCAGGAAAATTCGGAGCTATGGCAGGTCTGATTGCAGGATACCTTCACTCTTCAGTGGCTTTGCAGGTAGGAATCGTCTATGGAGGAGTCAATCTTTATAACAATGGTTTTGCCGGCGGCATTGTGGCAATTTTCCTTGTGCCTGTGATTCAGTCCATCAGTGACCGGAGAGCAAGGGCAAGAGGAGGTCTGTCTCTGTAGGAGAGGCAGAAATTGCCTTGCCGGGTGAAAAGGAACCTTGTATAATACAATAAAAAGGGAGAAATTATATGGAAGACAGAAGATATGATGATGTAATAGAAAATCCGAAAGACAGAGGCGGCTTTTTGTGGGGGCTTCTGGGCTGCTGTATTCCCGTTGTTGGACTGGTTTTATTTCTGGTATGGAGAGATGAAAAGCCAAAGACTGCCAGGGCGGCGGGCATTGGAGCGCTGGTGTCAGTGATTCTCAGCATCCTCTGTTATGTGGGCGTATTTGTAATGACCATTGCCACCACAGCTTTAATTGGCAGTATGTAGGGCGTGAGGAGCCATGGCACGTTTCCTCAGGATCTTTTTTGGCTGCCATGCTCGTCCGGACCGTTCCTTTTACTGGAAAGGAAAACAGTTTCCTGTCTGTGCCCGGTGTACCGGGGAACTGGCGGGTATGATTGCCGGAATTCCTCTTATCGTTTTATGGGGATGTATGAAGCCCTGGCAGATGCTTCTTTTTATGCTTCCCATGACAGCAGACGGATTTCTTCAGCTTCTTACATCCTATGAAAGCAAAAATGGAAGGCGGTTTGCAACGGGCTGTTTCTTTGGTTTGGCTTTTGACAGTCTGCTGATTCATTTTCACAGAATCTGTGTGACGGCGGCAGGATGGATTGTAAAGCTGTTTATAGAAGACAGGGCGGCGGTGGAAAAAGCGATGGAGTTGTTTTTGTGACAGTAAAAACAGGAGAGGAAGCTCATTCCTCTCCTGTGATTGTTACAGCCATTTTATGGGGTTTGCATATGATGGTGTCTGTAGAAAGCTGTTTTTTTCCCTGCTGGATGCAGCGCTTATCAGGACAGTCGGCTTCCTGGCACCAGATCTGTCCGTCCTGGATGATCAGGAGATTTTCTCCTCCTCCTGCTCCTGAAACCGTATATTCCCGGTTTTCATTTAAGGGAAAGGAGGCGACCTCCCTTCCGTCCACAAGGATATGGGCTGTCTGGCCCTGGGGAGCAGGGAAGAGGTACTGGTATCCCATGAGGGCTCCGGCCAGAATAATAAGAAAGCCTGCTAAAAGATACGTTCTTTTTCCGGCTTCTGAGAAGCGGGCCATCAGGCAGCCGCCTGCTTTAAGCACTCGTTGATTCCGCTTACAAAGCCGGATACATTGATGCTTACAGAGGCGATGGCATCCTTTGCATAGCCGTTTTCATCAGCCAGACGGCTTACCGTCTGATGCTCGATTACATAGGAGGCCAGAGCTTCAGACTGAGCTTTCCAGGTAGGGCCATCCTCGGTCATGATATACAGGCCGTCCATGGAAAGCTGCTGCTTTCCCATGCCGTCCTCGCCTACGCTGTCCCAGCTGCAGGCAGTGATGATGCCGTTTTCGACGGTGAGTTTGATATGATTGGAAAAGCCTTTGGAGTCAAATTCGCTTTCATAGGAATATTGACCGTCTTTCAGGGCAAATTCCGGTTTGTTTTCAGTAATTGGACCCCGAAGCGCCTGGTAAAGAGGGCCGGAAGCAGCTGTAAATGCCAGAGACAGGACTGCCATGAGGATGAAACCTGCCAGATTCTGCTTCATGAGGTGGTTTTGCTTCATAGTCAGATACACTCCTTTTTGCATGGATATTAAATTCCCGCTTATTTTATCATACAAACAGATTAGTTGTAAAGGAGGAACTTGATACATGAACACCCAAATCCGCCGGATGGCGGTTTATGGCCTTTTAATTGCACTGGCTTTTGTTTTCAGCTATATTGAACAGCTGTTTCCTGTCTATCTGGGAGCTCCGGGAGTGAAGCTTGGACTTGCAAATCTGGTGACAATACTGGCTCTTTATGCCCTGGGGCTTTGGCCTGCGGTATTAATCAGCCTGGCCCGGATTCTTTTGTCAGGCTTTGCATTTGGAGGAATGTCCTCCATCCTGTTCAGTCTGGCCGGAGCGGCTTTAAGCCTGATGATTATGTGGATCTGCCGCCGCTTCTCCCTTTTTGATATGACCGGGGTGAGCATACTGGGAGGCGTATTTCACAATATAGGGCAGTTTTTGATGGCAGCCTATGTAGTGAAGACCTTTGGAGTGTTCTCCTATCTTCCGGTGCTTCTGCTTGCAGGAACAGCAGCCGGTGGAGCTGTAGGGCTTTTAGGAGGGTTAGTGTTAAAGCGAATACAGCCTGTGGTAAAAAATCTATAAAAATTGTAACAGGACAGAAGAAAATGACATTGCCATACAGCGGTGTTCCTTTTATAATGGAGGTATAAATTCACGACGGGTGAATATTAAAAATCACAGGGAGGTTACAGACATGATCAGTAAAGCAATCAAAGATCTGGTAGACTATGGCCTGAAAACAGGGCTTCTGAAAGAGGAGGATGCGGTTTATGCCAGAAACCAGATTCTGGATGTGCTGAGGATAGATGAATATGAGGAGCCGGAAGCAGATAAAAGAGAGCCGGAGCTGGAGGAAATTTTAAAGACTCTTCTGGATTATGCAGCAGAAAAGAAGCTTCTGGGAGGAGAGAGTGTTGTATACAGAGATCTTTTCGATACAAAGCTGATGAACTGTCTTATGCCCAGACCCAGTGAGGTGACAGCCCGGTTCTGGAAGCATTATGAGGAATCGCCTCAGGCTGCTACGGATTATTATTATAAACTGAGCCAGGATTCGGATTATATCCGCAGATACCGCATTGCAAAGGATATGAAGTGGACTGCAGATACGCGCTATGGCACCCTTGATATTACGGTGAATCTGTCAAAGCCTGAAAAGGACCCCAAAGCCATTGCGGCGGCCAGAAAAGCAAAACAGAGCGGTTATCCCAAATGTCAGCTGTGTATGGAAAATGTGGGCTATGCAGGCCGGGCAGACCATCCGGCCCGCAATAACCATCGTGTGATTCCCATTCAGGTCAATGACAGCCAGTGGGGCTTTCAGTATTCTCCTTATGTATATTATAATGAACACTGCATCGTATTTAACGGTCAGCATGTTCCAATGAAAATTGAAAAAGCCACTTTTAAGAAGCTGTTTGACTTTATTCACCAGTTCCCCCACTATTTTCTGGGCTCCAATGCAGATCTTCCCATTGTGGGCGGCTCTATTTTAAGCCATGACCATTTTCAGGGCGGACATTATACCTTTGCAATGGCAAAGGCTTCCATTGAAAAATATTTCACCATGGAAGGCTATGAGGATGTGGAGGCAGGAATTGTATTCTGGCCTATGTCGGTGCTGCGTCTGCGGTGTGCAGACAGCAGCAGGCTGATTGAACTGGGTGACCATGTGCTGAAGCTGTGGCGCAGCTATACCGACGAGGCGGCCTTTGTGTTTGCGGAAACAGAGGGAGAGCCTCACAATACCATTACGCCTATTGCACGCAAAAATGGGGATATGTATGAACTGGATCTGGTGCTGCGCAATAACATTACCACAGAAGAATTTCCTTTAGGCGTATACCATCCCCATCAGGAGCTGCATCATATCAAAAAGGAAAATATTGGCCTGATTGAGGTTATGGGCCTGGCAGTGCTGCCTTCCCGTTTAAAGAGTGAGCTGGCAGAGCTGGGACAGTATATGGCAGAGGGAAAGGACATCCGTTCCAATGAAGCCATCAGCAAGCATGCAGACTGGGTGGAGGAGTTCCTTCCCAAATATGAGAGCCGGGGAATCCGGATTACGGCTGATAATGCAGAGCAGATTCTCAGGGAAGAGGTAGGACTTGTATTTGCCAGAGTTCTGGAGGATGCAGGCGTATACAAATGTACCAAAGAAGGCAGAGAAGCCTTTGGCCGTTTCTTAAAGGCCGCAGGCTTTAAGGAAGCATAAATAATCAGGAGGACATAAAGATGTTGGATGAAAGATGGGTATTTCACGAAAATGTAAAGGCAGAGCCGGCAGGGGAGGGAGTAATCCGCAGAGTTCTGGCTTACAGTAAGGATCTTATGTGTGTGGAAAACACCTTTGAAACAGGGGCGGAAGGAAAGCTTCACCACCACCCCCATACGCAGATTACCTATGTTGTAAGCGGCGTATTTGAATTTAATATTGACGGTGAAAAAAAGATTGTAAAGGCCGGAGATACCATGCTTAAATTAAACGGTGTGGAGCACGGCTGCATCTGTAAGGAGGGAGGTATCCTTTTGGATATCTTTAACCCCATGAGGGAAGATTTCGTATAAAACTTTTTATTTCTCCCTGTGAGGCAGACGTCCGCGGAAGAAACGTTTGCGAAGCTCCTTCCAGTGAAATGGGATCAGGGGATAGATATAGCTTTTTCCTGCAATGGTCCGGTTAAATACAATGGCGCAGACGGTAAAGAGAATACCTGCTGCGTATCCCCAGAGATTAAAGGCCGCCGTAAGGATCAGGATAATTACACGCATGAACTTCATGGCATATCCCAGTTCAAAGCTGGCCTGAGAATAATTGGCTACGGTTACAAAGGCCATATACAGCATGGTTTCACTGTTAAACCACCCCGATTTTACAGCGTATTCGCCCAGCACAA
This sequence comes from uncultured Clostridiaceae bacterium, assembly GCA_958441075.1. Lineage (GTDB taxonomy): Bacteria > Bacillota > Clostridia > Lachnospirales > Lachnospiraceae > Enterocloster. The sequence goes on from CAUCBQ010000014.1 coordinate 12,666, forward strand.
TACCGGCGATTACGCTGAGAGGGGTGGTTAGCATGCTGGGGGTATTTACAGCCGCCAGCCGCAGGCCGTCAATGGCAAATTCAAGGATCAAAAGCTGCCAGATCAGAGGCACGTTGTAGGGATCGGACAGACGGATAAAGGCCAGCCAGTCCGGGATCAGCTCTGTATTCTGCATAAACATCAGCCAGGTAGGCGTAAGAAATAAAGACAGGGCGGAAATGGTCATCCGGGTCAGCCGCAGATAGGTCCCGGTAATGGGCGGAAAATAATAGTCGTCCGCTTCCTCTATGATATCAAAGACAGAGGACGGAAGGATCATGGCAGAGGGAGAGGTGTCTACCAGAATTACGATATTTCCCTCTAAAAGGGAGGCGGCAGAGGAGTCGGGCCGCTCGGAAAATTTGAATTTGGGAAATGGATTGAACCATTTATAGGGAAAGAGGCATTCTGCCAGGCTTTCCTGGTTCATGGTCAGGGCGTCGACCTCCAGATTCCGGATTCTTTTTTTTATGGTGGAAAGCAGGTTCTGATCCACCCGGTTTTCCATATAGCAGATTGCAATATCGGTGTGGGAGCTTTCTCCGGCAGTCATGATTTCAATGGAGAGCCTGGGATCACGGATTCTCCGGCGCAGAAGGGCCGTATTAAAGACAAGGGTTTCCACGAATCCGTCTCTGGAGCCCCGCATCACCTTATCCTTTTCCGGTTCACTGACGCCCCTTGCAGGGTAGGTACGGCAGTCAATGGTAAGACAGGCGTCGTAGCCATCGATGAAAAGGCAGGATACGCCGGAGAGGAGCTGGAGAATCATCTCGCTGCTTTCACGGATCAGGCCGATTTCTCCGTAGGGAAGATATTGTTTGGAAAAACTGTGGGCGTCCTTAGGCATACGGTTGGGCTGAATGGAGGAAAGAGCCTGAAGGATTTTTAAAAGAGTATCATCCTTTGTAAAACCGTCGATAAAATAAAGGCAGGCATTTTTTCCGCCGATTGTGAGAACGCGGTATACCACATCAAAGTTCCGGTCTGTATGAAGCTCTCTGTTCAGATACTTCATTGTTTCCTGTAAATCCTGAGAAAATTTCATGATAAGATCCTTTCTGTCTTTGCAGATAGCAGTAAGACAGGCAATAGTATGGCCTGATTTCTGAAAAATATGTCAATATTGCATTGGAATATAGAAAAAGAAAATTGTTGAAATGAATATAGAAATTTCCGTATTGTGGAAAAAGATATGTTAAATTGCACAAAAAAGGTTGACAGAATGTGACGTGAGTGGTATAGTATCATTCGTAAGCAGCACAGAAATGTGCCTTACGGGTTTTTGTTTGGTATGGGGATGCCAACACAACTTATAGTGTGACGGTTTTTGATCGTGACTGAGAGCTGCCTTCTGTGGGGGAAGGGCAGCTCTTCTTATGTTTCCGGAAAATACTATTGACATTTTTCCTACAGGAATAGTATGATAAGGGTATCATAGGGGGCAAAGGAAACTTTGACTTCAACATCATGAAATTTTAAGAAAAAGAAAAGGACTGTTTGTATGCTTGTATCCACAAAAGGGCGGTATGCGCTGAGAACAATGATAGATCTGGCGCTTCATGGAAATGGAGAGCCGGTGAAGATAAAAGATATTGCAAGGCGTCAGGATATTTCCGGAAAGTATCTGGAGCAGATTATATCTATCCTGTCCCGGGCCGGCTGTGTGAGAAGTGTCCGGGGAAATCAGGGAGGGTATTATCTGACCCGTCCGGCCAGTGAATATACAGTAGGAATGATCCTGCGGATCACAGAAGGAAATCTGGCTCCGGTAGACTGTCTGGCTGGTGAGGACAACCCCTGCCAGCGAAAGGATGACTGTGTCACCCTGCGGCTGTGGCAGGAGCTGGATGATGCGATCCGGGGGGTGGTAGATCAGTATACCATTGAGGATCTGGCCCGGTGGCAGGAGTCTGCACAGTAGTCCGGACTGCGGACTAATTCAGACCGCAGATATCTCTTACGATCTCACCGGCAATGATAAGACCGGCTGCAGGAGGCACAAAGGATACGCTTCCTGGTGTGGCCCGGCGGCTGCCCGTATCCTCTGTGGCGGAAAGGGGGGTCAGGGGCTTCTCAGGAGACCAGCAGACCTTAAGGTTCTGTATGCCCCTTGTCTTTAATTCCTTTCGCATTACCCGGCACAGGGGGCAGACAGAGGTATCCTTTAAGTCAGAGATCCGAAACTGTTCGGGATGAAGCTTGTTTCCTGTTCCCATAGATGAGATCAGGGGGATGGAGTGGTTATTTGCGTAAACCGCAAGGGCTATCTTGGCAGAAACAGTATCAATAGCATCTAAAATATAAGTAATAGAAGATGGGCCGGAGGAAGAAATCCGGCTTTTTTTTGTATCATCATCTGTCAGGAGAGCATGAATCCGGCAAAAGAGATGATCCATCGTGTCGGGAAGAACAAATTCTTCAAAGGTATCTACTCTGGTATCCGGGCATATATCACGGATACGGTCTGCCATCACTCTGGTTTTATACTGTCCGATGGTACTGTGATAAGCAATGCTCTGGCGGTTTATATTTGTCAGGGAAACGGTATCGTTGTCAATGAGCACCAGACGGCCTGCTCCGGACCGGGCCAGGGCTTCAATGGCATGTGAACCGACTCCTCCTGCTCCGAAGACAACTACACAGGAGCTTTTCAGGGTATCCAGAGCCTCAGAGCCGATGAGCATTTCCGTGCGTGAAAATTCAGTGATCATAGGACCTCCTTGTAAAAAAATAAAGCCCTGGCAAGTGTGGTAGTAGTGGTGCAGGGCTTTATAAAATGTACAGAACAGGCGTTCTGAACAGCCTTAGTATACAGCAGATTTTACAAATAGTCAAGGGGGGAACAGCGAAGAAAATTCACTCTGGGATTTTATGCGGATCTATGCTATACTACGGTCAGAAATTTCTATGCATAAGAGCTGGAGGTCAATATGAAAGACGGATTTTTAAGGACTGCTGCTGCCACTCCGAAAATCAGGGTGGCAGACCCGCAGTATAATGCAAAACAGATCATAGAGCTGATGGAGCAGGGAGAAAGCAGGGGCGTAAGGGTGATGGTCTTTCCAGAGCTGTGTCTTACCGGATACACCTGCTCTGATCTTTTTTTGCAGGCTTCCCTTCTGGAATCAGTAAAAAAAGAACTGAAAAACATCGTGGAGGCATCGAAACAGCTTCATATGATTGTATTTGTGGGTCTTCCCTGGGAGTATGAGGGAAAGCTTTACAATGTGGCTGCTGCCATAAGCGGGGGGAGGATTCTGGGAATGGTTCCCAAAAAGAACCTGCCCAACTATTCAGAGTTTTATGAGCTGCGCCATTTCTGCCCCGGTCAGGAGGCTGTGCGCTGGGCAATGATTGATGGTGAAAAGGTTCCCTTTGGCATGAATCTGCTGTTTGTCTGCGAAGATGTGCCGGGACTTGTGCTTGCAGCAGAAATCTGCGAGGATGTGTGGGTTCCCTGTCCTCCAAGCATTTCACATGCCATGGCCGGAGCGACTGTGATAGCAAACTGCTCTGCCAGCGATGAGACTACGGGAAAGGATGCCTACCGAAAGAGCCTGATCTGCGGTCAGTCGGCCCGTCTGGTCTGCGGGTACATTTACGCCAATGCAGGAGAAGGAGAATCCACCCAGGATCTGGTATTCGGCGGACAGAATATTCTGGCGGAAAACGGTACCTGTCTGATGGAATCAAGGCGTTTTTCCAATGAATGTATCTGCGCAGATATGGATCTGGAACGAATTGGGGCAGAACGCCGGAGGATGACTACCTTCCCGGCAGCAGATCTGTATCAGGAAAAGGGCGGATATGTGAAGATAGGGTTTGAACTGGAGCGGGGAGCAAAGGAAATGAAAGGCCCGGTTCTGCGCTTTGTGAATCCGTCCCCCTTTGTGCCTGCAGATCCGGCTCAGAGAGAACACCGCTGTGAAGAAATTCTGTCCATTCAGGCTATGGGCTTAAAAAAGCGGCTGGAGCACACAGGCTGCAAACATACGGTTATCGGCCTTTCCGGCGGTCTGGATTCCACTCTGGCTCTTTTAGTAACAGTCAGGGCCTTTGACCTTTTAAATATTCCCAGGGAACAGATACACTGTATTACCATGCCCTGTTTTGGCACTACAGACAGAACCTACACCAATGCCTGCGTGATGGCAAAGAAGGTAGGAGCGTCTCTCAGGGAAATCAATATCCGCAAGTCTGTTGCAAGTCATTTTGAGGATATCGGCCAGGATTTGAACTGTCATGATGTAACCTATGAAAATGGACAGGCCAGAGAGCGGACTCAGATTCTGATGGATATTTCCAATCAGGTAGGAGGGCTTGTAATTGGAACCGGAGATATGTCAGAGCTGGCTCTGGGATGGGCCACCTATAATGGAGATCATATGTCCATGTACGGAGTCAACGCTTCTGTTCCTAAAACTCTGGTTCGCCATCTGGTACGCTATTATGCAGATAACTGCGGCGAGAAGGAGCTTTCAGATGTGCTTTTAGATGTACTCGATACGCCGGTAAGCCCGGAGCTTCTTCCGCCGGAGGATGGGAAAATTTCCCAGAAGACAGAGGATCTGGTGGGGCCCTATGAGCTTCACGATTTTTATCTGTACTATGTACTGCGTTTTGGCTTCCGTCCGGGCAAGATTTACCGCATGGCCCTTCAGGCATTTGAAGGCCAGTATGACAAAGAAACAATTTTAAAATGGCTTACTGCCTTTTACCGGAGATTTTTCAGCCAGCAGTTTAAGCGCTCCTGTCTGCCGGATGGTCCCAAGGTGGGTTCTGTAGCTGTATCCCCCAGAGGAGATCTGCGTATGCCAAGCGATGCTGTAAGCCGTCTGTGGATGGATGAGATTAAGGAGCTGGAGCTGTCTGGAGTCAGGGGCGGGAAAGGAGCCGGAACAAAATGATTAACAGCACTTCGAATAAACAGGTAAAACGGGTGGTCAATCTTCAGGCAAAGGCAAAGGCCAGAAGCAAAGAGGGGGTTTATGTGGCAGAGGGGCTGCGAATGTGCCGGGAATTTATGCCGGAAGATGTAGAAGCCCTTTATGTTACGCCGTCCTTTGAAAGCCAGAAGGAGAATCGGGAATGGCTGCGCTCCTTTTCCTATGAAACGGTTACAGACGAGGTCATGAAGGCTATGGCGGATACCAGAACGCCTCAGGGGGTGCTTGCAGTGGCAAGGCAGCGGCATTATACCCTGGAGGAGCTTTTAAAGCCCAAAGCATCAGGAAGCCCCCTTCTTCTCATGCTCCTTGAAAATATTCAGGATCCGGGAAATCTGGGAACGATTCTGCGGGCAGGAGAGGGAGCCGGGGTGACAGGAGTGATTATGAGCCGTGATACGACGGATATTTACAGCCCTAAGGTGATCCGCTCTACCATGGGTTCTGTGCTGAGAGTCCCCTTTCTTTATACAGAGGATTTTACAGCTGTCTGCAAACGGCTTGGCAGCGAAGGCGTGCGCCTCTTTGCGGCCCACTTAAAAGGAATGAATAATTATGACCATCAGGATTATACTGGAAATGTGGGCTTTCTTATTGGAAATGAGGCAAACGGTCTCACGGAGGATGCGGCAGATGCGGCAGACTGCTGCATCCAGATTCCCATGGCAGGAAAGGTTGAGTCCTTAAATGCGGCTGTGGCGGCTTCTGTACTGATGTTTGAGGCGGCCAGACAGCGCAGAAATGCATGACAGATAAAAGACTGTAATGCAGCCCGGAAATGAGGAGCCCCTGAAAGGAGAAGCTCCATGACAGGGATTGTGGGTTGGTTTTTTGCATATTTATTCTTTATGGCTGTGGAGCTTTTTTTCCGCAGCCTTACTTCGCTCTGGTTCTGTGCGGGGACTCTGGGAGCCTGGACGGCAGCTCTTTTGGGACGGACAGCAGAGGAACAGCTTTTGGTATTTCTGTTTATGTCAGCTGCTGCCCTGTGGGTAATCGGAGCCGTTGGAGGAAGGAGGAGAGCGTGAAGCTGCAGCTGGATAAAAGTCGTCAGTACGGTATTGTGCTGGAAGGCGGAGGGGCCAGAGGAGCATATCAGATTGGAGCCTGGAAGGCTTTAAAAGAAGCAGGCATACAGATTAAGGGGGCAGCAGGAACCTCTGTAGGAGCCCTGAACGGCGCGCTGATCTGTATGGATGATTTTGAAAAGGCGGAGAAGATCTGGGAAAATATCCGTTATTCACAGGTGATGGATGTGGATGATGAACGGATGGAGGCTTTAAGGGAAGGGACATTAAAAAACAGTTCCGGCATAAAGCTTGCAGATATCCTTGGACTGGCGAAGCAATTATTAAAAGAAGGCGGTTTTGATATCGGCCCATTAAGAGAACTGATCCGTCAGGCTGTGGACGAGGAAAAGATCCGTTCCTCTGACAGGGAACTTTATACAGTGACCTATTCTCTGACGGAACGGCAGCCTCTGGTGGTAGATATAAAGGAAGTACCCCGGGGGCAGATCTGCGACATGCTTATGGCCAGCGCCTATTTAATTGGTTTTAAGCAGGAAAAGCTGGGCGGAAAGTATTACATGGACGGGGCCAGAGTAAATAATGTACCTGTGGATGTGCTCATTGACCGGGGGTATGAGGATATTATTGTTCTGCGGATTTATGGCTATGGGGTAGATACAGAACGCCGTCTCCAGGTGCCTGAAGGGGTGCGTCTTTATCATGTAGCTCCGAGGCAGGATCTGGGAGGCATTTTGGAGTTTGACCGGAAAAAGGCCAGGAGAAATATGCTTCTTGGATATTTTGATGCCATGCGTATGCTCTATGATCTGGAGGGCAGGATTTACTATCTGGATGCCTCTGAAAGCGAGGAATATTATTTTAGCCGCCTTATGGCAGAGGCGGAGGAAATGATGGACTGGATCGGGGCGGAGGAAGAATCTGTGGATCAGGGTGAATACAGATCCCTGCGGGTTTATACAGAGGAAATATTTCCGCGTCTTGCCGAAGATCTGGGATTAAAGGAAAATTGGGATTACAGGCAGCTTTATCTTGCCCTTTTGGAGGAAGCTGCAAAGGAGTATCGGATCAGCAGGTTCCGGATCTATACACCGGATCAGCTTTTGGCAGTTTTAAGAAGGCGCAGCCGGATATAAAATTTCTTGACATCGAACTCTTACGGTGGTATATTATGCATAAAAGATGCATAAATATAAATCTTCTGACGAAACAAGTCCGGGAGAGATCAGGGAGGATGCTATGAATTTAAAAGGAAGAAATTTTTTGACATTGAAAGATTATACACAGGAGGAGATTCTGTACCTGTTGGATCTGGCAGCGCAGTTAAAGGAGAAGAAGAAAAAAGGTATTCCTACGGATAGCTTAAAGGGAAAAAATGTGGCTCTGATCTTTGAAAAAACCAGCACCAGAACCCGCTGTGCTTTTGAGGTGGCAGCTCATGATCTTGGGATGGGTTCTACCTATCTGGACCCATCCGGCTCTCAGATCGGAAAGAAGGAGAGTATTGCAGACACAGCCAGAGTGTTGGGACGGATGTATGA
>CAUCBQ010000015.1 GCA_958441075.1 uncultured Clostridiaceae bacterium
AATGTGATAAGTTTCGTAGCAAGCATAGGAAAAGAGTACCCTTTTCCGAAAATGCGTTGCATTTTGCTTGTACCCTCACAGGCTTTGCCTGTTGGGGCAGACCCTTGGGAAGTATCCCAAACCCTCTGATTTTCCTCTCACTACCTACAATACCGAACAGAGCGATTTTGCCGAAGTTTTGAGAGAAATTTAAGAAAAATTTTTTCTTATTTCCAACTACGGAGAACACGACGAAAATGCCAAATTTTTTTAAAAAAATTTTTTCAGTTCAAAAAAACAGCACATCTATACGCAGCCGGAAATCCAGCTGAATATAAATGTGCTGTTCGTATATTTTTCAAAGAAGATTTTAACGATATTGAAGATATTCTAAAAAACGCTTGACTGCAAGTGAAGCTGTTTTTTTACTTCTCAAAGCAATTCCTATCTTTCGATATGCGGGTACATCTAATTCTTTTGCCACAATCCGATATGGAACACGCTTCAAAATCAATTCCGGCAAAATGCTGATACCAAGACCGCTTTCCACCATCGACATAATCGCATAATCGTCCCATGTTGTAAAATGCACTTTTGGTATCAGGTTACATCGTTCAAATATTTCCGATACCTCTGTTTTTGCCCCCTTTTCCAACAGCATAAATGGTTCATCACAAAGAGCCGCCACAGGAACTTTTTCAAGCTGCACCAGAGCATGATTTTCCGGAAGAATGGCAAGCAGCCTGTCTTGTTCTAAAAAAACGGTTTCAAAGTCAGAGCAGGTTGGTAATCGCAGGAAGCCACAATCCACACGCCCCTCTGAAATCCATTCTTCAATTTCCGTATAATCTCCAAGAAGAAGTTCATAATCAATGCCTGGATATGCTTTTTGAAATTCTTTGATGATATTTGGAAGCCAGTGCGTCGCTACACTGGAAAATGTACCAATACGGATAAGCCCCGATTGCAGCCCGTTCAACTCATCAACTTCCATTTGCAGCTTTTCATATTCCATGCAGACATTCTTTGCGTAAGGGAGCAGTTTCATTCCGTCGCTTGTCAGTTTTACGCCAGATTTTCCTCTTTCTAACAGGACTACTTTCCATTCCTTTTCTAAGTCATTTATCATACGGCTAATGCCCGATTGAGAGTAATTCAGTATTTCTGCGGCTTTTGTGAAGCTGCCATACTCAACAGTTTTGACAAATGCCATATATTTTTGAATATTCATGTCCATGTTAGCACCTCATTCTATATATCTGTTTTTGTTATACTTTGTATGATAAACATTCGCTTTTGTAATCACAGAAAACATGGTAAACTGAATACGCAAAAAAGTCAAGCGGGAGTGTGACAACAATGTTTTATGTAAGTGAAATTCAGACAGAAGCACCTTGTCATTTTCAGACACAGCTTCAGAAAAAGGTTTATGAAGTGTTAGAAGAACTGCAAATTCCTTTTCAGCGTGTTGATACAGATGAAGCGATTACAATGGAAGATTGTGTTGCCATTGATGAAAAACTGAATATGAACATGGTAAAAACCTTGTTCCTCTGCAATCGACAGCAGACGGATTTTTATTTGTTTATTACCGTAGGCAATAAGCCGTTTCGTTCTAAGGATTTTAGTAATGCGTTAGGCGTTGCCCGCGTTTCCTTTGCCCCCATAGAGCAAATGGAAAGTATGTTGGGTACAAAAATCGGTGCGGCAACTATTTTTAGCAGCCTGTTAGATACAGAAAACAAAGTACAGATTGTTTTTGACAAAGAGGTGTTTTCTGCAAAATGGTATGGTTGCAGCGACGGAACGACAACGGGATATATGAAAGTGCAGACAGAGGATATTTGCAAAAAATTCCTGCCCTATACCAATCATATATTGTCCGTCATTGAGGTGTGATATGGGACTTTATCAAAATCGGATTGTTGTAAAAGTAGGGACTTCCACCCTTACAAATGAAATGGGTAAAAGTGACTTGCGCTCTTTTGACCGTCTTGCATGTGTCCTGTCAGATATTCAGAACATGGGCTATGAAGTCATTTTGGTATCATCCGGTGCGATTGCTGTTGGAACAAATAAATTGAACATGAAAGAACGTCCTTCCAGTATGCGTATGAAACAGGCAGCGGCAGCGGTGGGACAATGCAGTATAATGTTTCTGTATGACAAATTTTTTAATGATTATGACAAGACAATCGCCCAAATCCTATTAAACGCGGAGAATATGGAGCAGGAAGAAAAGAAAGAAAATCTGATAAATACATTTAATGCCCTGTTGGAAATGAACATTATCCCCGTAGTCAATGAAAATGATTCCATTAGTTATACGGAAATAGAATCAGAGGACAGGTTGTTTGGGGATAATGATATGCTTTCTGCTGTCGTTGCAGTTTTATGCAAAGCAAAACAATTAGTTATTTTATCTGATATAAATGGTTTGTATGACGCAGACCCGCGGCTATATCCAAATGCAAAACTGATAAACAGGATAGAGGAAATTGATGAAACAGTATATGCCCTTGCAGGCGGTGCAGGTTCTAGACGGGGAACAGGCGGCATGAAAACAAAACTCCGAGCTGCCGCATTAGCGACTGCGCAGGGGATAGATACGATTATTACAAACGGGAAAGCGCCGGAAACCTTATATGAAATCGTGAAAGGAAACAAGGCAGGCACTTTATTTGTGGGAAAATCGTTCTAAAATAGCGCAGTACACAGCAAAAAAGCCGCTGAAAAGCCGCTGTTTTAGATTATGTGCAAACAGCAGAAAGGAATGGCGGTTTTGAATAATAAATCAAAGCCGCCGTTTTCCTTTTCAAAACAAAGAAATACGGAGAGCGTATTAAAGTCGTCCATTTTTAGGGATATGGCGGTATCAAGGAGGTATCGTTATGTCCCTTTTTGGTATTTGTAATCTTGTTTTATTGTTAAAAAAAGTCTATTCCATACAACGGGATTTTGCGACCATAAAGATGAACACACAAATCATCATAATTGCTTAAATAACTCATATTGCCAAGCGCCTATGTGGTTTTACGCCTGCATGGGCGTTTGTTGTAATAGCCCCCTACTGGGAAGAAAGGGGGTGAGAAAAATGAGTTATTCCAAAGAATATAAGGAGCATATTGAATATACTTTTGCCGCATTTTGTAAAGTTGTTCTCCGCAACGCTGCTTTATCAGCTTATCGGGATATTGGCAGACGGCGAAAGCGTGAACTCTCCCTTGACTATCTCATGTCGGAACGCTATTACAATCCGTCTGTAACAGACAATTACTTTGAAGAACAAATACAGCCGACCGTATTCAGTGTATGTGGAAAAAGCATTGAAATTGAAAATGAACGACTGGCAAAAGCATTTTCTATTTTGTCAAAACAGCGGCAGGAAGTTTTAGTATTGTATTTCTTTTTCGGATATACAGACAGGAAAATCGGAGAGAGATACGGGCGAAACCGCACAACTGCAAACTATTGGAAGCTGGCGGCACTGAAACAGCTAAGAAAAGAGTTGGAGAGATTGGAACATGAAGAATGAAAAGCGAATACCCTTTGAAATTATTGAAAAAGCGATTGTCGGAGAGCCGGAGGCGATACAAGCTGTCTTATGCCATTATAGAGGATATATTAAATATTTATCTGTATTTCAAGGACATTATAACGCCGATATTCAAGAACGATTGGAAGCGCAACTGATACAGGCATTATTCAAGTATCGTTTTAGGTAGGAAGTAGCAAAGCCCGAAAACGCCGTCAAGGATAAAATAAACGCAAGCGTCCTTGACGGCGTTCCTTGTCTTTGCTGTTAGGCAGTCAAGAGCGCAATCGGATAAACCGCTTACGCTCTCTATGAAGTATAGATTTTTGAATTTTCGTTTCCGTTCCATTCTGAAAGTTTGTAGGTAGGCGAGAAATCAGAGAAACAGAAAGGAAAGGAATAGATAATTGATTTCATCAGTAATTATTTCATCTTTACTTTATATATCTTTATTTAATTGCGTTGGATTTTCCAATGTCGGATAAACCGATGTCGGAAAATCCAATATCGGAAAATCCAACACCGGAAATTATGCGGTATTCAAAAACTGTCTAATCCATCTGCTTTATAAAACTGCTGATTTGGGGAAAGGTATGTTACGCAGTAGAGGGTAAAAAACGCTTGATTTATGTGGCTTGCAGAACGTGGAAAACGCTTAGATGATATTTTATACTTCTACCCTCAAAAATGACGTTCTATTGCGTAACAAAGTGAAGATAGAAAAACAGAGAGCCGACCACTATTGAAAGTGATTAACTCTCTGTTTGCACCCTGTCTGTCAGCGTTAGTGATAAGTTGTTGTGAATACTTCCTTATCAGCGTAAAACTAAGGACTTCCGCTGTTTTTATGTGTCCTGCGTCTATCGGCTCCTTCCGCCGGCTATCTGCCGCACCAGCTTTCCGCCTTTGCAAAAAAGCTGTGGTTTCCCATAATCCTTTCTGTTTCATACATCAGCTTTTCTTCATCAATCGTAAGAAGCTCTCTATCCTTCATCACAAGCCTTCCTCCGATAATGGAATGCTTCACGTCCTGTCCCGCAGCGCTTTCCACCAGCGTATTGACCAAATTTCCCGTTGCCATCATATGAGGCTGATCCAGATTAATTGCGATCAAATCTGCCTTACAGCCTGTTTCCACTCTTCCCAGATCCCTCTGCATCAATGCACTTGCACCATTCCCGGCTGCCATATTCAGAAGGGTTTTGGCCGGCATGATCTGAGGATTGGCAGTATCAAGGCCATGTGTTGCATTCATCACGCAGCGGAAAGCCCGCATTTCCCTGAAAAGGTCCAGACCGCCATGACCTGCGCCGTCAGAGCCGAAAGCCACCGGGATGCCTGCCCGCAGAAGCCTTGGCGTAGGCGGAACGCCTTTTCCGCAGTTGCTGAAGGGGCAATGCACAGTTTTAATCTCTCTGTCCTTTATAATCTCAATCTCGTCCTCAGACAGCTTTATACAGTGCGCGGCAACAAAACGATCCGTGAAGGCTCCAATCCGGTCCAGATATACAAAGGGGCGTTCCTTGTATTTCTCAATAAAATCCAGCACCTCGCTTGCATATTCATTCATGTGGCATTCAGCCGGAATGCCCTTTTCCTTTGCCGCAAGAAATACAGAGCGGAACAGCTCTTCCGAGCAGGCCATGAGAGAGGTAATGGAATAATACACCTGAATCAGGCCGCCTTTTCCATTATAATTCTCATAAAACCGTTCCAGCCTGGGAACCGCCTCTTCTGTTTCTACCCGCAGCGTTCCCGGAACCTTTGGCCCGTCTGTGGTCTGCCAGGTCAGCGCCCCGCGCATCCCTATTTTCAGATATTCCTCTGCCGCCGCCTCTATATGAGGGCCTCCGGCATCCACAAAGGAGGTGGTTCCATTTTTAATCATCTCTGCGCCTGCCAGACGGGCGCTCAAAGCCATAGTTTCCTCCGTAAGCGAAGCCTCAAAAGGCACGTTGATCCGCTTCCAGATAACAGGCTTCTCATCCAGAAGACTTCCCTTTAAGAACTGCTGGCTGGTGTGGAGATGCCCGTCTGTCAGCCCCGGCATCCAGAGAAGCCGCCTGTCATCTATCACGGTTTCCGCCCTGCATTCCTCTGCCGGCATTTCCCCCATATCCTTGACCCGCCCATCCCGGATTCCTATAAACTGTCCGGATGCAACCGTCATATCCGGCTTTAATACCTTTGCATTCCTGATTATAATATCGTACTCCCTCATCGCTTTGCCTCCTCGCTCTTTTTCACAAATTTCATTGTGATTTAATTATAAAGCAAGGCATATGTTACAAAAAAGGACAAATGAGTACTTTTAAGGCAAAAACCCTCCTACCTTCTCCCCTGCGCCACCGTCAAAAGCAGCACAGCGCCTAAAATCATTCCAAATCCCAGAAAATCCGGCGTCACAAAAGGAGTTCCCAGCCAGAAAAATGAGATGATTACCGCAGATAAAGGTTCTACGCTTGCAAGGATACTTCCCTTTAAGGGTCCGATCATGGACACGCCCTGGAGATACAGACCAAAGGCAATGGCGGTTCCGATTACGATAACACTGATCAGCGCTCCCCAGGTTCCCCCGTCCCATATGAGCTCATACCTCCATGGCCGAAAGATCAGGCACATGAGAAGGCCGCCAAAGAACATACCGAATCCAAGCACCTGATAAATGTCGTAGCGCAGGATCAGGCTTCCGGGAAGCATATTATAAAGAACTGCGCTGACAGCCGCCGCAAGCCCCCAGAAAAGAGCGCTTCCTGTAATATAAAAGGTATGTATATTGCCGTGAGTCCCCAAAACAAAGGTTCCCAGAAGAGACAGGCCAATGGCCCCCAGCTCCAATCCCACCGGACGGCGCTTTTCCTTTATACAGACGGCAGACAGGATCAGAATCGGGGACAGATACTGAAGCACTGTAGCCGTTCCCGCATTAGATGCTTCAATAGCCATAAAATAGGTAAACTGACACAGGCTGATGCCGCAGAAGGCAAAGATCAGCAGACGCAGTAGATCTGTTTTTTTCTTTAATATATCCAGATTGCGTTTCCCATGAAGGGCAAACCCCATTCCAATCATGATAAGGCCTGCAAAGAGCAGTCGAAGGGCCACCAGCCAGGGCGCCTTTGCTCCTCTTGTCTCAAACAGGAACTGTCCGCAGCAGCCGGAAAATCCCCAGCAGATTCCTCCGCAGACTGCCATCACAGTCCCCAGAGTCTCTTTTTTCTTTTGTTCCATTTTAAAATTCCTCCCGTTTTTCCTTAGTCTTTTGTCTGTAAGCTTCCAGAAGCTTCTCTGTTTAAAAACTCCATGATTCCCATATGTACCGTCCAGGCCATCCGGTCCTGATAATCCTTATCCTGAAGGCAGCCGGCCTCAGCCCTGTTGCTTAAAAAACCGCATTCTACAATGGCTATGGGAGCCTTTACATGGAGAAGAAGATAGTAATTTCCATTTGCTTTGGCCTGGCGGCTGTTTTTTTCTCCCAGAACATAATTAAAACGCTTTTGGAGAATTTCCGCCAGCGTTTTTCCCTTTTGAGAATGCTTATAATAAAATACCTGCCCCCCGGAAACGTGCTCTTCATGATAGCTGTTCTGATGAAGGCTGACTGCCAGATCCGGATCTGCCTCTTTTATAATCTGGCAGCGCTTCTTCATATCGGACATTTTTTTGTTCCGCTCTCCTTCGGGGTACAGCCCTCTGTCATCCTCCCTTGTAAGGATCACATCCACATCCGAAGCCTCCAGGTATTCCTTAAGCCGCAGGGCAATGGAAAGGTTGATATCCTTTTCCAGCTGTCCGTCTATCCCAACCTTTCCCGGATCACGTCCTCCATGCCCTGGATCAATTACTACTACCGGGCGGCGGACAGCCTCTCCTTCCCGGCTCTGAACTGCCAGCGTGCCCGCAGCCGCTAATGTACCGGCCTGCCAGGAAAGAAGGGCCACCGCGCCCAGCATCAAAAACCCCATTATGGTCTGCCATGTCCACTGTTTCATTCTCCATACTCCAAACTGCCTGGGCAGTTATTTTCAAGCCTTTGATCCAGTATATTCATCCCCCGGCAGACCTATTCCCGGCTTCAGGCTGCGCTTTTATTCGGATTCAAGCACATTGTAATCTCTGACTGAATCCGCTGTCATATATTCCAGATATTCATACAGAACCGCAGGATAACAGAATTCCTGCCACATTTCAAAGCCCGGATCTTCTACCGCATCCTTTACCGCCTCATATCCCTTTCCTGCATACCAGGCCGTACTCATCCTTGAATACACCTCTGCCATGGCACTCTTCTGCTCTTCTGTAAGCTTTACAAACAGATCCCCCTTTTCCTCCTGTCTGGAATTTTTCATAGCGTCATAAGCCTGATTATAAAAGATATTTTTAAGGGCCATTTTACTGTATGTATTAAAATTGATAAGATTTTCATCACTGCTCTGATGCCTGCGGGCCCATTTTTCCATATCTACCTGTCTGGTGTGGTAGGAAAATGATTCATCCTCCCGGTATTCCAGCACTCCGTACTGGCAGGGCGGCGTTGTCAGAGAGCTGGTAACAATTTCATAAATTCCCCTTCCATCCTCATGGCGCATAAAATGCTGAACATGGAGATGGCCGCTGAGAAAAAGGGGAATATTTTCCGATTCCAGCCTCTCAATCAGCTCCTCGCTGTGCTCGATCGTGCAGTCCTCCGTATAAACATGGCTCTGGTCCAACAGGTTGTGATGACCCACGGGAAGAAGGATCACCCCGTCCTCTCTGGCCTTTTCAAGCTGCCTGTCAATCCATTCATACGTCTCTGTTCCAATCATGCCGCCAATCTTGCTTACCGGGGAATACTGACAGGTATCCAGCATCAAAAGACGCATGGACGGACTGAGATCATAAGTATAGCTCAGGGAATACGCGTCCCGTTCTGAGGCCTCATCATAACCAAACTGTGCATAAATACTGGCAAATCCGCCTGCATCTATGGTCTGGACGGGATCTCTCCTCTTTCCAATATAGGAAGAGGCCCAACGGCTGTTAATATCATGGTTTCCCGGAATTACAAGAACCGTAATTCCTTTCCGCTCTACCTCTTCCAAAACAGCAGCAAACTCCTCATGGCTCTCTTTTTCCCCATTTAATGTCAGGTCTCCGCTTACAATCAGCACATTCGGAGTAAGCATTTCTATTTCCTCCAGAGCGGCCTCTGTGATTTCCCATACATAATGGGTCAGCTTTCCATCTCCGTGTTCAATCTCATTTTGAAATGAAATCCCCCGGTCTGTAAGAGATTTTGCCAGATAATGAACATCTGTCATAAGAACGATCCGTTCCCCGCCCTCCATACGGGCAGCCTTCGTCTCCCGTTCCCCATCCGGGAAGGGAGGAATGGACTCCGGCTCAGGCCCTATGGGCTTTTCCGGACTGCTTTCCTCCGTCTCCTGCGAGGAAGCGGACGGAACCACCGCTTCACCGGTTTTCCCCGCCGCACTTTCCTGCCGTGATTCTCCCGGCGCTCCTGTAAATATGCTGCATCCCCAGACTGTGGCACCTGCCAGACACGCCAGAAATACAGCGATCCATCTCTTTCCCTTCATAACCTTTTCCCCCAATCATACAGCTTTAACATCCGGCCCTCTCTAACGGACCTCTGACACAATCTCCCAGACCGAACGATCTTCAAATCCCAGCTTCCAGCAGGCCACTCCTGCCAGATCATACTGATTGATCCGGTCAATCTTAAGTCCCAATGACTTTTCCTCTTCCATCCAGACAGACTGTATTCCATTTTCACCGGAAATCTGTCCATAATATACTCCCAATTCATCCTGCCATTCCAATTCCACTTCGTTTTCTTCAATCCAGCTTTTGGCATCCTGAATTCCGTAAGCTTTAGAGGTTGTCTTTCCGTCCTTCTCTGTCCACACTCTTGTATAGAAGGGAATGCTGTTAATCACCTTTTCCTTCGGAACCTCTTTCAGTGTATCCGCAATTCCCTTTTCTACATAGGGAAGGGAAGCTACCGGACCTGCCTCGCCTCCTGCGTAATGCTCATCATAGCCCATAACAATCACATAGTCTGCCACAATCCCCTGCTCCTTCCGATTATAAAAGGCCGTATAGGCTGAAGGAACATAGTTGTCTACCGAAAGCACCAGACCTCTTTTTCTGCAGGCCGCAGACATTTCCCTGATAAACTGAACATAATGAGGGCCTGCCTCTGCCTTAAGGCTTTCAAAATCCAGATTAAACCCGTCAAATCCACAGGAGTCTGCCTCTTTCATCAGATTTTCAATAAGTTTTTTCCTGTTTGACGTCACAGACATAAGCTTTCTTGTATCCAACTCCTTAACACTTTCCCTGGTACTCACATTTTCCACCATGGCCCATACCTTAAGCCCCATATCATGGGCCTGATCCACATAGTCTCTGCTGGCAAGAGAGACATAGGTTCCGTCATTTCCGATTACATTAAACCAGGTGGGCACAATGACGTTCATCCCCTCTGCTGTCTGCGCGTATTCCTTAAGAGTGCTGTTTGCCTCCTTTCTGGTGACCTGATGAAAGCCCAGACGAATCTTTTCATCCATGGAAATGCTTGTATAAACCGGTGCTTCAAACTGACTCTCCGGGACTATCTCCTGTTCCCTTCCCAGACGTCTGTTCTGTACATATCCTATATATCCGTCCTCTGTCCGCACTCTGGACCATTTATCCATGGCTTCCAGAAGCTGAACCTCACTTCCCCCGGAAAGCTCTGTAATAATATCGCTTTTGATTCCGCCCTTTACCCTGAGAACCCCGTTCCCTTTTACCGTGGCTGTCCTTAAGGGCTCCCACACCGTATCTATAAATACCCGTTTAATCTGACTGGTATCAAATGACTGCTGACGGATATCTGAATAATTCATAATCAGCCCCAAAGACAGGTAGGCCTCCCCTTCCTTCACCTTCAAAAGAGGACCCTGTTCTCCCACGGAAGCTTCATCTGCATAGACAACCTCCTCCGGTAAAGCATAAACCAGAAGCTGTTCTGTCTCATCCCAGTAAAACCGTTCATTCACATACCGGTTTACCCAGCTTACCGGCAGGTACACCTGTCCGTCCTCATAAACTCCCTTCTCCTCCTGAAGCTCATTATTTAAAATAATTGCCACCTGACTGCCCTTTATATGAAATAATTCTGCCTTATCCGCCATTTCCTTTCCGGGCGTATAGCGTCTTCCGATCACAAATCCTGCCGCTGCCCCCACTGCCAAAAGAAGGGCGAAAAACACTGCAAGAAGGGGACCGAAGCTGCGTCTTCTTTTTCTTCTTCTGCTCCTCATTTTTTCCTCCGATCGCGTCTGTATATCCGGATTCTATTTTATCATAGAATCCCCGGAAATAGGAACAGAAAAATTCGAACAAGCAAAAAATACCATCCGAAAGCTGCCGTCTGCTTGCAGGCCGGGACGGTATCCTGTCCATCCCTCGTGACAGCAGCTTTCGATGGTATTTAAGTATCTTCAGGCCATCATGGCCTCTTTTGCTTATCTTCCCGTTTTCTCTGAACCGGTCAGATATACACGGTCAAAACGGATCTCCTTTAAGCTGCCCTGTTCTGAGCAGATAAAATCTCCCATATAGAAGCCTCCGTCCTCTCCTGTTTCAAAAATGCGGCTCCATTCCTCTTCCAGACATTCAATTCCGTCTACCAGAACCGCAACTCCCTTGTCCCTGAATCGTCTGAGGCCGTCCAGATAATTCATTTGCTGTGTCCTGGCCTCCCCAGGTTCTTTACCATACATTATATAACCTCCCCGCAGACCTTCCTTTCTTACAAACCGGAGGCAAAACGTGACATATACTCCCTTTAAGAAAGACTGGCCGCTATATTCTCTTTTGCATCGGAAAACGATCCATCCTCTTTACATTCTGTATCATGGAAACCGTTTTCCAAGCCACGCCATGGCTGTTTTGTCTACCTGAAACACATCCTTTGCAAACGGGATTCTCTCTACAGGAATCCGGAACTGTTTTTCTATCTCCTGTCGTATGGTTTCACTGCCAAAGGCAGCCATACAGCTCCAGCCTTCTCCCAGCCCTTCTTCCTGTGCGAGAAATCCCAAAAATGTCTCAAGCTTCCATTCCGACAGGGACGCCGTCAGAAACCGAACCTGGCATCGGTACCATTCTGCGCGTATTTCCTGTCTCATAGGCCCAAAATCAATCAGTATTTCTTCATATCCTGACCGAATACAGGCTGCCAGCGCTTCCTTTTCTCCCTGGGGATAATAATCCACCCCCAACAGGCAGAATGCCCTGGCCCTTTGTAAATTTTGAGCATCCAGACGCAGACGGATAAAATCGCTGTGGGAGCTCCACTCCACTACAGCTGTTCTTTTCTGGCGGCAGCTTGCCAGATAATTAGCGCTCCAGATTGCCAGATGAGTTGTTCCCACAGACCTTCCCGCTCCGGCAATCCCGGTTATTCTGGGACTCCGTATGTTCACTTCCGGTATTTTTGACCCCAGCATTTTCTCCTTCTTCCTTCCACTTTTCCCCCAGGCAGGGAAAGAGAAATTTCTCCCCAGACAGCTTCCAAAAAACCCGCCGCCGGCAAATCCGGATGAAATGGATCTTCATAATATGGACTGGCAAATATGGCGGCCCCTCTGCACAGAGCCCCAGCCCTTTCTCCTTTCTTTTTTGTCCCGCGTTTCACTAAAATCAGCGGAAATGACCTCTGGTTTTCCGGTTCTGAAGCAGCCAGCTCCTCTGCCATCCGTTCTGCCAATCCCCTCTCCCACAGGCTCTGGCAGACAATCCCAATACAGATTCCATCCCCCTTTTTCAGTTCCTCCCCGGCGCTTTTCCAGTCTGTTCCAAAGTCCTTGAGAATTATCTCAAAATCCCTTTCCTGTTCTTTAAAGCAGGCGGCAGGACCGTACCACGGCCTGATATCAAGCCCTCTGATATTCAGGATTCCATCCCCTCCGCTTCGGATTCCGCCCAGAGCCCCGGCCAGGTTCCTTATGGCCCCTGTATGATTCCTTTCCTCATACAGTACGCGGACTCCATGCCGCTTTAAACAGACACAAAGCCCCAAAGCCAGATGGGTAACTCCTGCTCCGGGCCGGTTTCCCGTAAGGATAATCCTGTGAGATGATATTGTCTTTTCTTCTGTTTTTTCATGATCCTTTCTAAAACGGTTTTTAATCCGGCTGGAAGCAAGAATCCGTTCCAGAGCCTCCCCTGCCTCCCCGGCAGACCGGTATCGCAGTTCTATATCTGATTCCATGCATTTTCTGATCACCGCCCCCAGAGGCTCCCACAGCACAGCCCCATGTCCAGCATCCGGCTTCAGGGTTCCCTGTACCATAAATCGAAGGACCGCACCAATGGCATAGATATCTGTCCGTTCATCTAACGGATGGTCTGAGGTATATTGCTCAGGCGCTGCACAGCCTTCTGTACCGTATCGTACCCTGGCGGCATTGGCGCTGATCCGATCCGCCGCATGATCAAAATCAATGAGACGCACCGTATCATTCCAGATGATCAGATTATTCGGTTGTAAATCTAAATGTAAAATGGGTTGATTACAAGAATGATGTAAATATTCAACAAGAGAACAGATCTGCAGTCCATACCGAACTGCCAAATCTTCCTGAAGTGTACCCCGATCTCTTATCAGGGCATATAGAGAACAGCCTTCCAGATATTCCTCAATAAGATAAAAACAATCTTCATCCTCCTCCATGTCATAGATCAGCGGAATCCCCGGATGATTCAGATTCTTCAGCACCATAGCCTCAACACAGAAAGCGGCCTGGTCTACCTTGTACTTAGGCACACATTTAATCGCCCGGTATTCATTCAGCCCCAGATGCCGGGCCTTCCAGACTGTACCTGTACGTCCTGAGCCTGCTTTTCGGATCAATTCATACTTACCAAACAGTATCTTCTTCTCCGTCTTCCCCTCCCTTCGTTACAATATCATCTCATGTCGCAATATTACTCTGTTTTTTGTAACTTGTCTATGGTCGACAGGATAACCACCGGGAACCATTTTCGCAGGACAGCAAAACTTTCTTAATTTTTTGATATCCAAGTTGATATTTCCCCCTGTTATGTAGTATATTTATGTTGTAGAAATATACTCATTTTTAATTAAACAAACAGAACAGGAAGTGATCCGATGAAGATAGAACGAATCAACGAAAATCAGATACGATGTACGCTTACCAGCTTTGACTTAAGCGCCCGTAATATCAATATTATGGAACTGGCCTATGGTACGGAAAAAGCCAAAAAGCTGTTCCGCGAGATGATCCAGCGCGCCTCCAATGAAGTAGGCTTTGAAGCGGAGGATATTCCTCTGATGGTGGAGGCGATCCCTCTGTCTTCTGAGAGCATTATGCTGGTGATCACCAAGATCGAAGATCCGGAGGAGCTGGATACACGGTTTGCCCGGTTCTCCCCTTCTGCAGAAGAAACCCCTGAGGAGCTTCTTTCCAATCCGGCTGGAGAATTTTTAGAGGGGGCCGGTGATCTGGGCCGCCTTCTCTCCCAACATATAGCCGGCATGGCTGGCAGCCCACAGGTTTCCCCGGAAAGTGAAACCGTTTCCACAAAACAGGCCGGTAAGCCGCTTAGAATCTTTCTGTTTGAAAATCTGGATCGGGCGGCAGAAGCCGCATCTGCTGCCGCCGATATCTGCGCCGCAGCCAGCACCCTTTACAAAAAGCCCGGAACACGCCAGTATTATCTGGTGCTGGACCGGAAGGATTCCGATGAACGCGATTTCTCAAGACTATGCAACATCCTGTCTGAATATGGCAAAAAGCTGTCCGGGGACTCTGCCGGCGAGGCCTACTTCAGGGAACATTATGAAACAGTAATCCGGGATGACGCACTTAAAAAGCTTCGGCTGATCGGATAGCATATAGCCTGTATATTCCACATTCCGCATATTCTTCAAAGGCAGTTTCCTGTTGGGAGCTGTCTTTTTTCTTACAAATTTTTGTGAGATATCACCAAATTTTTTGAGTTTTATTCTGTACTTATTGACATTGTATCTCCTGATTTTGATTGTTATAATTGTAACACATACGGCGTCCGCCGCATAAGCATCGTTCTTTGACAAGATCATATCTATATAGCTGTCTAAAACATAGCTGGGTCCACGCGGCATAGAAGGGGTATCATATATACTCTTTGATATGAGGTGTCTCGTGAGCACCTTTTACCGCCAGCAGTATACCAGTCATATAGTCAATGATGCACAGATGATTTTAAGGAGGTCAGTGATATGAAAACACTGCTTATCAAAAATGTAAAACATCTTGTAACATGTGACACAGATGACCGCGTACTGAATGGCGTAAATGTGTTGGTACAGGATGGAATCATTGCCCGGATCGGGCAGGAGGACATGACAGCGGATGATGTGATCGACGCATCCCATATGGTGATGTATCCCGGTTTAATCAATACACACCATCATTTATATCAGACATTCAGTCGGAATTTACCTCAGGTACAGAACATGGAGCTGTTTCCATGGCTGAAAACTTTATACGAAATATGGAAAAATGTGAATGAGAACGTAACGTACTACAGTTCTCTTACAGGTATGGGCGAACTTCTGAAAAACGGCTGTACCACCTGTCTGGACCACCACTACGTATTCCCCAAGGGTCACAATACAGGGATTCTGGACGCTCAGTTTGCAGCGGCAGATGCCCTCGGTATCCGTTTCCATGCCACCAGAGGAAGCATGGATTTAAGCGTAAAGGATGGAGGGCTTCCTCCTGACAGCGTGGTTCAGACCGTGGATGAAATCCTCTCCGACTGCGAAGAGGCCGTAAAGAAGTTCCACGACCCGGACCCTTATGCCATGCATCAGGTAGCTCTGGCTCCCTGTTCTCCCTTCAGCGTATCCGGAGAGCTGCTGCGCGAATCTGCAAAGCTGGCCCGCAGGCTGAAGGTACGCCTCCACACCCATCTGGCAGAGACGAAGGATGAGGAAAATTTCACCTTAAGCCATTTTCATATGCGCCCTCTGGAATATATGGAAAGCCTGGGCTGGACAGGGAATGACGTGTGGTATGCCCACGGAATTCATTTTACTGATGAAGAGCTTAAATATCTGGCCCGAACCAAAACCGGAGTCGCCCACTGTCCGATTTCAAACATGAAGCTGTCCTCAGGCATTGCAAAGATTCCTCAGATGCTTGAACTGGGTGTTCCCGTAGGCCTTGCGGTAGACGGCTCCGCCAGCAATGACGGCTCCAATCTGCTGGAGGAAATGCGGGTAGCCTACCTGCTCCACCGCTTAAACAGCAGCAATCAGGCCCCCGGCGGATATGATATCTTAAAAATGGCAACTGCAGGAAGCGCCAGCCTTTTAGGCCGTGAAAAGCTTGGACGGATCGCTCCCGGTATGGCTGCCGACTTCTTCCTTGTTGACTTAAACCGGCTGGAGCTGGTGGGCGCACAGTTTGACGTAACCTCCATGCTCTGCACCATCGGTTTAAAGAGCAGCGTGGATTATACGGTTGTAAATGGAAATGTTGTGGTGAAAGAAGGAAAGCTCACCGGAATTGATGAAGAAAAGGTTACAGAGCAGGCAAATGCTCTTGTGACTGACTATCTCAATCAGCCATAAGGCCGCAGTCCACAGAAAGGAGAAGGTAAAATGAGTCAGAAGCAATACGCTAAAGTAACAGAAGTAAACGGCATCCCGCGGTTTTCAGAGGCCCTTCCTCTGGCCGCTCAGCATGTAGTCGCCATGATCGTGGGCTGTGTTACACCGGCCATTATTCTTTCCGGAGTCACCGGGTTAAGCGCAGCAGATCAGGTCCGCTTAATTCAGGCCTCTCTGCTGATCTCCGGGCTTGCCACACTCATACAGCTCTTTCCGCCCTTCCGGCTCTGCGGCTCAGGGCTTCCCGTAATCATGGGCGCCAGCTTTGCCCATGTGCCCCTGCTGATTGCCCTGGGCGCACAGTTCGGAATGTCCACCATACTGGGAGCACAGCTGGCAGGCGGCTTTGTGGCAATCCTTGTAGGATTATTTTATAATAAGCTAAGTAAAATTTTCACTCCTCTGGTAACGGGAACAGTGGTATTTACCATCGGACTTTCCCTGTATCCCACTGCCATTACCTATATGGCGGGCGGCTCCGGGGCGCCGGATTTCGGAAGCGTAAAAAACTGGGCTCTGGCAATTCTCACCCTGGTAATCGTAACCTTTTTTAACTATTTTACAAAAGGAATCTGCAAGATGGCCTCTATCCTCATCGGCATTGTCTGCGGCTATCTGGCAGCACTTGCGCTGGGAATGGTTTCCTTTGAAAGCATAGGCGAGGCCAGCTGGTTCCAGTTCACCCCACCCTTATACTTCGGAATGAAGTTTGACATTACAGCCATCATTTCCATGGCAATCATGTTTGTGGTGGGCTCTCTGGAAATCATGGGCGACTTTACCTCCACTGCGGGCGGAGGATTAAACCGCCCGGTTGAATCAAAGGAGATGTGCTCAGGTATTGCAGGAAACGGTATCATCTGTATTCTTGGCTCCCTTTTCGGAGGGCTTCCTACGGCTACCTTCAGCCAGAACGTGGGAATCGTCATTATGACTAAGGTTGTAAACCGCATGGTTCTGGGGCTGGCAGCAGTGATGATCGTACTGGCAGGACTGATCCCCAAGTTCTCCGCCCTGCTGACTACCGTTCCCTCCTGCGTTCTGGGAGGCGCTACCGTATCCGTATTTGCCATGATCACCATGACCGGTATTAAGCTTGTGGTAAAGGAGGGGCTGAACACCCGAAATACCGCTGTAGTAGGCTTATCCGTAGCACTGGGCATCGGCGTGATTCAGGTGGCAGACTGCTTCGCCCAGTTCCCTGAGTGGGCAAAAACCATTTTCGGCACCTCCCCTGTAGTGATCGCCACGCTCACGGCTGTTGCACTGAATGTGCTGCTGCCGAAGGATCTGAATTAAAACGGTCTGACCGGATTTTAAGGCCCAGCCCCATAAAGGCTGTAAGGATCTGAGCTCCGGTCTGGCTCCACCAGACGCCCCTTAATCCCATCCAGGGCGGAAGCAGCCAGAGAAGAAGAATTAAAAATACAGGCTCCCCATAAACAATCAGATAGGAAAAACAGGTCTGCTCTGTGGCGTAAAAGCCTGCGGTTGTAACACGCAGAAAAGCCAGAAAGGGAACTGATATCAGAAATATATACAGATCCGCCCCTACTGCCTGAGACACGGCTTCCGACGCTCCAAAGAGAATGCCGATTCCATCTCTGGCCCAGTACAAAAGAACGGCTAAAGCCAGCCCCATAAGGCCTGCTGTCACATAAGCCATGGTCCGCATGATGCGGACCTCTTTTTGATTATTTTCCCCGTAAAAACGGCTCATCAGAGGCTGGCTTCCGTCTCCTGCCCCCTGAAGAATGAGATACAGAATCGTAATCACATAGGCAATGCAGGCATAGCAGGCCACTCCCTCTGAACCGCCGTATTGTAAGGACGCCCGGTTCATAAGAAGCAGCGATATCATAGGACACATGGTAATGCCAAAGGGAGACAGCCCAATCCTCCATATGCTTACAAAAACCGAAAGACACTGCCGCGGAACACCCAGAGGGATTTTCTGTCCCCTCATGCACAAAAAGCCTCCCGCCATGGCAGCTGCCTGTCCTGCCACGCTGGCCCAGGCCGCTCCTGCCATTCCAAGCCGGAAAACCCATACCAACAGATAATCCAGAAAAATATTGGCTGCAAAGCCGCCGATCATGCAGTACATGGCATAGACTGCCTTTCCCTGATTGCGGATCAGCGGCACAATGCCTGTTCCAAAAACCTGAAAAACAGATCCCAGAATAATAACCGACAGATATTCCCGTCCCGGTTCCATCAGCTCTCCCTCTGCTCCCATCAGGGACAGCAGCGTATCTGTCAGGGGAAACAAAACAGCTGTAAGCAGAATCCCCGTCAGGATAAGATTAAAGAAAATACCCTTCATAAAGTTTTCCGCCTCACCGTCTCTCTTTTCCGCCAGACGCACGGAATACATCACCGATCCGCCCATACCGATTCCGGTTCCTGCCGCCTGAATCAGCGCCGTAACCGGATAAGCGATATTGATAGCGGAAAGACCTGTATCCCCTATGCTCCGTCCCACGAAAAAACCGTCAACAATCGCATAGATTCCTGATAATGCAAAGGCAAATACTGCCGGGAATACGCAGGCCGCAAAGGCTTTAAAACGGTTCATTTTTTAATACCTCCTGTATCAGACGTACGTTTTCTGAATTTATCAAAAAATAAGACTGCCTTAAATGCCTCAAAGCATCCTAAAGCAGTCTTATCCTGTCTCCATAAATACTACAGGCGAATCTTACTTATCAGCAAGAATCTCATTCATCTGAGATACCAGGATATCGCAGTCAATCCCATGTACCATGCAGGCCTCTTCCAGAGACTCAGCCTGAGAAGCCGGGCAGCCCAGGCAGTGCATACCGGCGCCCATAAGCATCTGAGGGATCAGCTCATGCATCTGGATCAGTTCGCCGATGAGCATTGTCTTTTCGATCTTCATCTGTTTTTCCTCCTTATAATCTGTAACACTTTCATAATAAAAGTATTCTGCGCATTTCCATTCGCTTTTATCAGCATAATACATTTTGTTTTTTTTGGCAAGTCCTGTATTTTCCTGTGTTATTTTTCAGTTTTTCTGGTATAGTATTCAGTGGCATAAGTCATGTATTTTTTGGGATACAGTATACAATTTTGTTCAGATTGTTGCTTATGCAACAGATTTTTTCCAAAAATTATAGTAGACTAACTTTGTTCAAAGAGATACCCCCAAAAGTATCCCCAAACCACATTTTACAGGAGGAAACGTCCATGAGAACAGAATGGAACACATTTACCCCAGGTGTATGGCAGCGCGAGATCAATGTCCGCGACTTCATCCAGAAAAACTATACCCCCTATGACGGCGATGACGCCTTTCTTGAAGGACCTACGAAAAACACAGAGGACCTCTGGAATCAGGTTATGGAGCTGTCTGCCAAAGAACGTGAAGCCGGCGGTGTGCTGGATATGGATACCAAGATTATTTCCACTATTACGTCTCATGGTCCCGGATACCTGAATAAAGATAAAGAAACCATTGTAGGCTTTCAGACAGACAAGCCCTTCAAACGTGCCCTGCAGCCTTACGGCGGTATCCGTATGGCGGTAAAAGCCTGCCAGGACAACGGCTATGAGGTAGACCCTGAGATCGTCGAGTTCTTTACAAAACACAGAAAGACACACAATGCGGGCGTATTTGACGCCTATACTCCCGAGATGAGAGCCTGCCGCTCCAGCCACATCATCACCGGCCTTCCGGACGCCTACGGACGCGGACGCATCATCGGCGATTACCGCCGTGTAGCTCTTTACGGTGTGGATGCTCTGATTGAGGAGAAGAAAGAGGAAAAGGATTCTACCAGAACCATTATGTACTCTGATGTAATCCGTGAGCGTGA
>CAUCBQ010000016.1 GCA_958441075.1 uncultured Clostridiaceae bacterium
CTACTGTGTGGCTGGCCAGCCGGGAAGACTGGCTGGAAAGTAATCTCTCTGTCATCGGAAATCGGCCAGGTATGGAAATATGGCTGTATGCATGGGGGATTTTTGTCAGCAGCTACAGTTTTTTCTATATAAGATATCTGTTTGTGCTGGGACGTTATGAGGAACGGAAGGGAAGGGTGTTTTTGGATGCAGCCTGTTCGCTTCTGGCGGTATCCGTATTTATCCCCTATGATCCGGAGCACGTTCCGGCGGCGTCTGCCTGCCATGTGGCATTTTCCTTTTTGTTTCCCGTTTTTTTAGCTCTGTCCCTGCTTTTCTTTTTAAATGAAAAGATCCGCTCAGATTCCAGAACCTTCCTTCCTCTGCGCCGCCTGCTCGCGGGACTTGCGGCGGCGGCTCTGGCGATCTGGTATGCCTCCGGCTTTATTACAGGCCTTTTGGAGGTGTATGTGACCATTGCCTTTTGTGGATATTTAGGTCTGGTTGAGCGGATCTTGGTGTATAAGACGAGTCCCTGAAAACAGGGGAGATTAGAAGGTTACTTCCTCATCGTAGAAGCAGCACTTTAACAGCTGTGCCATCTGCTCCGGGTCAATGGATCTTGGGTTGGAACCGGTGCAGGCGTCTCCTACTGCCAGCTCAGCTACCTTCGGAAGCTTCTCCATAAATTCAGCTTCATTAATAATTCCGCCTTCATAATCTCTGATGCAGGCAGGAATATCCAGCTGCTCATTCATTTCACGCAGACGGGCGATCAGAGCGTCTGTAAGCTCCATATCAGTGTTTCCGGACAGGCCGATGAATTTTGCAATCTTGGCATATCTTTTGGCAGCCTCAGGATTTTTGGAGTTGAATTTGATTACCTTTGGCAGATACATTGCATTTGCGCAGCCATGAACGATGTGGCCGCCGGAGTATGCAGCGCCTGTCTTGTGAGCCATGGAGTGAACAATTCCCAAAAGAGCATTGGAGAACGCCATTCCGGCCAGACACTGTGCATCATGCATCTTTGCACGGGCATCCATATCTCCGTTGTAAGATGGAACAAGGTACTGGTTGATCATCTCAATGGCATGAAGAGCCAGAGGATCTGTATATTCGCAGTGAAGGGTGGAAACGTATGCCTCAATAGCGTGAGTCATAGCATCCATACCTGTATGGGCAGTCAGCTTCTTTGGCATAGTAGCTGCCAGAGCGGGATCTACGATTGCCACATCCGGTGTGATGTTAAAGTCAGCCAGAGGATATTTGATTCCCTTTGCATAATCAGTGATAACGGAGAATGCAGTTACCTCGGTAGCGGTACCGGAAGTAGAAGAGATGGCGCAGAATTTTGCCTTTGTGCGCAGGGTTGGGAAGCTGAATGGTGTGATCAGATCCTCAAAGCTTGTTTCCGGATACTCATAAAAAGCCCACATAGCTTTTGCAGCGTCAATAGGAGAACCGCCGCCTACGGCTACGATCCAGTCCGGCTGGAATTCTTCCATAGCCTTTGCGCCCTTCATAACCGTTTCTACGGAAGGATCGGGCTCAACGCCTTCAAACAGCTGAACCTCCATGCCTGCTTCCTGTAAGTAGGAAATTACCTTATCCAGAAAACCGAAACGCTTCATGGAGCCTCCGCCTACTACAACGATGGCTTTCTTTCCTGTTAATGTCTTTAATGCCTCCAGGGCATCCTTTCCGTGATACAGATCTCTTGGTAATGTAAACCTCATGGGTGTAACCTCCTGTGAAAGAATGATATTTATTTAACAAACACAGAATAACACAAAAGAAAGGGTTCGGGTAGATATGAAAATGGAATACCGGTATGCCTGAAAGGATATCCCCCGACAGGGTACAGGGCTGGTCCGGGGACCAAAGGAGCCGGAGAAGGAGGCACCATCAGTCGGAAAGCTGGCTTATGATGCGGTTCAGGCTCTGGATCAGCTCTGTTTCTGCCGGGGTACGGCGGCTGCCCTTTCGGAAGATCAGAAGATCCCTGTGGAGATTGCCGGGATAGGCGCAGGGGCGTTGGATCAGGCCCTCGGCAGACAGCTCCCTGTAGGGGATGGGAGAGGTCCACATATAGGCTCCGGGCAGACGGCGCAGCAGGGCAAACTGGCTTCCTCGGTCATAGACGGAGATGGAACGGTTGGAATCTCCGCCGGTGGCTGAGGTCTCCTGGGTTTCAAAGGAAAAGGAGGGGGTGGAAAAATCCCCCTGGATGATCTCAAGAGAGCTTGCAAGATCCAGATAGGTCAGGCTGGATTTGTTTGCCAGAGGGTGGTCCGGGGCCATAAGGACGAGAGAGGAAAATTCCCACATAAGGCAGGAGTCCAGATTTTCATCCTGAACAAGTTTTTTATAATAGGGCTCATACAAAGCGGGACAGCGCACAATTCCCAGGTCAAAATCCTTTGAAGCAACCAGGTCAATGACCTGTCTGGAATTGGTTTCCATATAATGGATGTTTACCGGAGAGTCTGTATTGGCTCCGCAGAGAAAATCAGTAAAGGCACAGGTAATATAGGTGGCTCTGGGGCCGCAGAACTTAAGCTCCAGAGCCTGCTTGCGGTTTCTGGCGCAGAGAGCCTCGATCTGTTCCTCCTGGGCCATAATGGTTTTGGCATAACGGAGAAATTCCTCCCCCTTTTTGGTGGGGATCATTCCTCTGCTGGTACGGTCAAAAATATCTTCTCCCAACTCTCTCTCTAATTCCCGTATGATTTTGCTCAGATGAGGCTGATTCATATAAAAGTTCTGAGCCGCTTTGGTGATAGAGCCTGTTTTTTCTACTTCTACCGCATACTTTAAATAGGAAAGATTCATAAGTCACCTGCCTTATTTTCAGGGGAAGCTGTCGGTTGAAAAGGGGTAATGCTGCCGGTTCCAGGGGTGTATTCGTCAGGCATTCCGTCCACAGTGGGAGAAACAGCCTGATTTTCCGGGTTTGTCCCGGCCTCATGGGAATCGGTCTGAATTTCAGAGGATGTATCTGCCGGGCCGGAAGGAGGCATTTCCTGATCCGCAGCTGCAGCTTCCGGAGAGAGGGTGTTCCTGTATATTACCGCAGCATGTCCCTTGTAGGTTTTGGAGTGGTCCAGAGTTCGTTCAATTTCGGCTCCGTCTTTTGATACTACCTTATAGGTATCCCAGCGGCTTCCGGGAACAGCCGCTTTTACTACTTTTTCTGTGCCGGGAGCCAGTGATGGATCTTCCACATATTCCGGCTCCGGGGGAGGCAGCTCTTCTGCTTTTTCAGAATAGAGATCCCAGGAAAGGCCGTCCTCCAAAACAGGGATACCATAAATGGATACAGTGGCCTTCTGGTCCTTATAGCTGGCCCGGATGCCAATGGGGGCATTGGAGGTATTTATAAAACGGAAATCCGGCTGCTCCCAGCTGATAGCCGCATCCTGTCCGGGCGTCACATAATTTGGTTCAAAGGTGTGGGAACGGCGAAAGGTTATTTCCATTCCTGCATTGAATACCACCCGGTACAGCGTACTGGAAATCTGGCAGACTCCTCCGCCGATTTCCTGTACTACAGCACCGCTGCTGTATGCGGCTGC
This sequence comes from uncultured Clostridiaceae bacterium, assembly GCA_958441075.1. Lineage (GTDB taxonomy): Bacteria > Bacillota > Clostridia > Lachnospirales > Lachnospiraceae > Enterocloster. The sequence goes on from CAUCBQ010000016.1 coordinate 3,558, forward strand.
CTCCTGATAGCCTTTTTCAGCGGTACGCTGTCCTACGGTCAGATTAAAGGAAAATTCTTCTCCGGGCTGAACAATGGCGCCGTTTAGAGCTTTGGCAGCCAGCCGGACATTGGTATTGCGTTTTTGGTTGCTGGTAGTTTCCGTGGTAAAGGAAGCGATGGTTTTATACTGTTCCTTTGCCATGGCTTTTGTCAGTGCAGGAGAAGCGTCGGAAGCATGGACGGGGATTACTGCATTGAGCCGGTTTTCCCGAATGGCGGAGAGAATATCTTCAGCCAGTCTGTTTTCATCAATTTCAATACCGGAGCAGCCCTCAGTGAATACGAAGCGTTCGTTCTGCTGATCAAAATAATCCAGCCCGCTGTTTTTGGGAGCTGTTTCCCATGTTTGGGCAAGGGCTTCTGCCTGAAGCAAAACCTCTTTTTCCAGTGCCTGATCGATCAGATCGGCAGCGGTGAGAGTGATCTCTCCGGACTGGGAGGAGATCCAGAGGTCATTAATCCATTCCTTTAGCCGTGGAGATAAAGGGTTTTCCACAGGAAGCTGCTCATCTCCGTACTCCGCCTTCACAGACCAGGAAAAAAGCCGGTTTAAGGTTTCAAAGCTCTCATTCTGGTTCAGGCCCTCCAGAGAAATGCCGTTAACGGTTACGGAAGGCGTCCTCAGAGAGGATGCTGTTTCAGAAAGCGTGGTTTCATGGCGTTTAGCAGCCGTCCTTCCTTTAAAATGGGAAATGGTGACAGCTGAGACAGCTGCTAAAAAAAGGATTCCTGCTCCGGCAGCAGCCAGAGGAAGAAGGGCTTTGCCTTTTTCCATTCCGGAAATGGGCTTACGCCCTTTTCTGGGGCCGCGGTAGGAGGAGCGGGAGGCTTTGCTGCGTCTGTGATCGTAGTGGTTTGTCATTCTATACTCCTTTTGACTCTGGTATCATATTATTCATATGTGAATACTGGGAATAATTATATAGGTACCTTACAGGAAAGTCAAGAGCTGGGAAAAGGCTGTAATTGCCATACACAGCAAGGCTCCGCAGGCTGTGGGGAGAAGAAAGGCCAGACAGGCCCATTTCAGGCTTCCGGTTTCTTTTTTTATGGTCATCAGGGTGGTGGAGCAGGGCCAGTGGAACAGGAAAAATACCATAGTGCACAGGGCAGTGACCCAGGTCCAGCCCTGGGAGATAAGGAGGGCATGAAGGTCAGAAAGATTTCCGGGATCAATCAGTGTTCCCTGAGCAGTATAAGCCATGATAATTAGGGGAATTACGATTTCATTAGCCGGAAGCCCAAGTATGAAGGCCATAAGGATGACTCCGTCCATTCCCATGAGACGTCCCAGCGGGTCCAGATATCCGCTCAAATGGGCCAGCAGGCTTAAATTTCCGATGGAAACATTGGCAAGAATCCAGATCACAAGCCCTGCGGGAGCTGCTACGGCGGCGGCGCGTCCCAGAATAAAGAGGGTACGGTCCAGAATGGAACGCCAGATTACACGCCCGATCTGGGGACAGCGGTAGGGGGGAAGTTCCAGAGTAAAAGAGGAGGGTATTCCTTTGAGTACCGTGGCAGACAGTATACGGGACACCAGAAGGGTCGCGGCAACACCTGTAAGGATAAAAAAGGTAAGAATCAGGGCCGGGCGGAAAGAGGAGTAAGGATTCCCGGAAGCTGCTCCTGCAAAAAACAGAGTGATCAGAGTCACCAGAGCCGGCAGGCGGCCGTTGCAGGGTACGAAGCTGTTGGTAAGAATGGCAATGAGCCGTTCTCTGGGTGAGTCGATGATCCGGCAGCCGGTCACTCCGGCTGCATTGCAGCCAAATCCCATCGCCATGGTAAGGGCCTGTTTCCCGCAGGCATTACAGCATTGAAAAGGGCGGTCCAGATTATATGCAATCCTCGGAAGATAACCAAAATCTTCCAGAAGGGTAAAGAGGGGAAAGAAAATAGCCATAGGAGGGAACATTACAGAGATAACCCAGGCCAGTACCCGATACACCCCAAGAACCAGAATGCCGTGGAGCCACTCAGGAGCATTCGCAGCCGTAAAAGCGGCTGTAAGAGTTTCCTGAAAGGAGAAAAAGAGGGAGGACAGCATGGCAGAAGGGTAATTGGCGCCTGTGATCGTCAGCCAGAAGATCAGGGCCAGCAGGCCGATCATAGCAGGATATCCGGCCAGCCGTCCAGTGAGTATCCGGTCCAGAAAAGCATCCTTTTTACTGTAGGATTTTTCCGGGAGAGTGACGGTACGTGAAGCAATGGATTCCGCAGCATCTACAATGCCGGATACGATCCGGTCCCTTAAACCATCCTCAAAGATTCCTGCATGATTCAGAAAGGCCCGGGCCTGATTGACAGCCTGACACAAATCATCATCCTGAGACAGGTCTTTGTTTAAGAAGATATTCAGAGAGTGCAGAAGTCCGGGATCATTTTCAAGGAGCCTCAAGGCCAGCCAGCGCGGGGACAGGCGGCTGTTTATTTTTTGTGTAAAGGGAAGAAGCATGGAGACGGCCTCTTCCACAGCGGGATCATAGGAAATGTGGAAAGGTTCGGTTTCTGACCGTTCTGCTATTTCATCCAGCTGATCCAGAAAACGTTCCAGGGATCTTTTTTTTCGGGCAACAGTCCCCACGGCAGGGACGGAGAGCTCCTGGCTCAGAGCCTGCAGGTCAATGTGTATGTTCTTTTTTGCCGCTTCGTCCATGAAATTGACGCAGACCATAGAAGGGATTCCTGTTTCCAGAATCTGCAGGACCAGGTTCAGGTTCCGTTCCAGGCAGGTGGCGTCGCAGACAACCACAACGGCATCGCAGTTTCCAAAACAGATGCCGTCCCGGGCCAGTGCCTCATCCGCAGAGTGAGCCATAAGGGAATAGGTTCCCGGGAGATCTGCAAGAACATAGCTGTGTTTTTTTGAGGAACAGCTTCCTTTAAAACAGGAAACCGTCACCCCGGCCCAGTTTCCCGTGTGCTGGGAGCTGCCTGTAAGATTATTAAAAAGCGTACTTTTACCTACATTGGGATTGCCGGCTACAGCCACTGTAAGGCGATCCTTAGTCTGGTTTCCATCCATCAGGATCTGGCGGCTGTCTTCGCGCCGGATTGCAATGACCGCCCCCCTGATCCGATAGGAAACCGGATCGCCTAAAGGGCTTACGCCAAGACATTCCACCGGTGTATTTACAGTCAGTCCCAGATCCATAAGCCGCCTGCGCATGGCTCCGGAGACAAGAAGCTCCCTTACCCGGGCTGTCTGCCCTGGTTTTATATCATTTAAGGAAAGAAAAGGATTCAAAATCCGTATACCTGCCCGTGTTTGTTCTTATTATTAAGGTATGGTGCAGGTGGGAAAATGTGACTGGAAATAACAGGTGAAGTGGTGTATAATAAAAAGAAAAATGACAACAGGAGAGTTTTGCTATGGAAGAAAGTTACGTTGAATGGCTGGTAAAGCGCAAAGATCCTATCTATGCCCTTCCGGTAAAGATTATTATGGTGCTTGTCTGCGCCTTTTCTGTTCTGCTGGCTTTGCAGACTGTAATCGGAGTGGTGATTATGACCGCAGCGGGTATTGGGACTTATTTCGTCTTTTTGAACCTGAGTGTGGAATTTGAATATCTGTTTGCCGAGGGCGGCCTGCGGATTGACCGTATCCTGGGAAAGGCCAGACGGAAAAAGGCATTTGACTGCGAAAAAGATGATGTGCAGCTGATTGCTCCGGCTGATTCCTATATGTTAAAGGACTATGCCAAGCAGGGGATGAAGGTGATGGACTGTACATCAGGAAAACAGGGCGCCGGGGTTTATGCGCTGATGTATCAGAAGGGGGCAGATACGGTGAAGGTTCTTATCGAGCCTAATGAAAAGATGCTTGCAGCCATGCGGCGTACATTCCCCCGTAAATTTGTAATGTAAATCCGGCCTGCTATTAGAATCACTGATGGAATGTTATTAGTAAATTCAATGAATTAGAACAGAAAAATAGGTTTGACAATCCTGATGAAATTTGCTAGGATTAGATACTAATAAGATGCTGAGGGCAGTTTATCACACAGAAAGCGAGGAAGTTTCAATGGGTACAATTATCGGTGAAGGCATTACCTTTGATGATGTGCTTCTGGTTCCTTCTTATTCAGAAGTGATTCCGAATCAGGTGGATCTGACCACCTACCTTACAAAGAAAATCAAACTTAACATCCCCCTGATGAGTGCGGGTATGGACACAGTTACCGAACACCGCATGGCGATTGCCATGGCGCGTCAGGGCGGTATTGGTATTATCCACAAAAATATGTCCATTCAGGAACAGGCAGAGGAGGTAGACCGTGTAAAGCGTTCCGAAAACGGCGTTATTACAGATCCCTTTTATCTCTCTCCCGAACACACCTTAAAGGATGCCAATGACCTTATGGCGAAGTTCCGTATTTCCGGTGTTCCGATCACTGAGGGAAGGAAGCTGGTAGGTATTATTACCAACCGTGACCTGAAGTTTGAGGAGGATTTCAGCCGTCCCATCAAGGAATGCATGACCTCTGAGAATCTGGTTACTGCAAAGGAAGGCGTGACGCTTAAAGAGGCAAAGGCCATTCTTGCAAAGGCCAGAGTGGAGAAGCTTCCTATTGTAGATGATGATTTCAATTTAAAGGGCCTTATCACGATTAAGGACATTGAAAAACAGATCAAGTATCCTCTGTCTGCAAAGGACGAGCAGGGACGTCTGCTCTGCGGTGCGGGCGTAGGTATTACTGCCAATGTATTAGAGCGTGTGACGGCTCTGGTAGAGGCTAAGGTAGACGTAGTTGTTCTGGATTCTGCCCATGGCCATTCTGCCAATGTAATTCACTGCGTAAAGATGATCAAGGAGGCGTTCCCGGATCTGCAGGTAGTAGCTGGAAACGTAGCCACCGGCGATGCTACAAGAGCTCTGATTGAAGCCGGGGCAGACTGTGTAAAGGTAGGTATCGGACCCGGTTCCATCTGTACCACCCGTGTGGTAGCAGGTATCGGCGTACCTCAGATTACAGCTGTTATGGACTGTTACAATGTGGCAAAGGAATACGGCATCCCGATCATCGCTGACGGTGGTATTAAGTATTCCGGCGACGTTACAAAAGCCATCGCAGCAGGCGGCAGTGTATGTATGATGGGAAGCATGTTTGCAGGCTGTGACGAGAGTCCGGGTACCTTTGAACTGTATCAGGGACGTAAGTATAAGGTATACCGCGGTATGGGCTCTATTGCCGCTATGGAGAACGGCAGTAAGGACCGGTATTTCCAGACAGATGCCAAGAAGCTGGTGCCGGAGGGCGTGGAAGGCCGTGTGGCATACAAGGGAATGGTAGAGGATACTGTATTCCAGCTCTTGGGCGGCCTGAGAGCCGGTATGGGCTACTGTGGAGCTAAGGATATTCCAACCCTGCAGAATACTGCAAGATTTGTGAAGATTTCCGCTGCTTCCTTAAAAGAAAGCCATCCTCACGATATTCATATTACAAAAGAGGCTCCCAACTACTCGATTGACGAGTAAAGAGGAAAACAGAAAGCCCGGAGGCAGAGGGATACCTTTCTCCGGGCTGTTATTGTGTTATATGCAGAACAGAGGAGGCGGTGAAGGCCCTGCCCTTTTCTTGACTTTCCATTTCCCCAATGCTAGAATAAATGCTATGAATAAGAAGATAATAACAGTTTGTATTACAGGAATTTTGATAATAGCGGCCTGTCTGACGGGGTGCCAGAAGCGTATGGAGCCTGTCAGCAGGTCTTCTTTTTTGCTGAACACTTTTATTACAGTGACTCTTTATGATTCCAGAGATGAGAAAATACTGGACGGGGTGACAGAGCTTTGTTCGGAGTTTGAAAAGAAATTCAGTACCACCATAGAAACCAGTGAAATTTACGCTATGAATCACAGAAAACCGGGGGAACGGACATTTACAGTGTCGCCGGATACGGCGGAACTGATAAAAAAGGGTCTGGAGTACAGCCGACTGTCAGAGGGGGCCTTTGATATTACCATAGAACCCTTAAGCCGCCTGTGGAATTTTTCCGGTTCAGATCCCCATGTGCCTTCCGGGGAAGCAATTCAGGAAGCGCTTTTAAGAGTGGGATATGAAAGGGTTGCGGTAAGAGGCAGCACAGTGACCTTTGCAGATGATATTACCTCTATTGATCTGGGGGCCATTGCCAAAGGGTTTATTGCAGACCGGATGAAAGCGTATCTTAAGGAAAGAGGGGTAGAAAGCGCTGTTATTAATCTTGGAGGGAATGTGCTTTGTCTTGGGGAACGTCCCGGGGGAAAGCCCTTTAAGATCGGCCTGCAAAAACCCTTCGCAGATCGGACAGAGACAGTGGCAGTTCTGGATATTCGGGATATGTCTGTAGTTTCTTCCGGAGTATATGAGCGCCATTTTGAGGAAAACGGTGTGAATTATCATCACATTTTAAATCCATCCACCGGTTGGCCTTATGAAAATAATCTGACACAGGTCACGATCCTGTCAGAGCAGTCCGCAGACGGAGATGGACTGAGCACAGCCTGCTTTGCCCTTGGCCTTGCAGACGGTATGAAGCTTGTCGATTCTCTGGATGGAGTGTTCGCTGTATTTGTCACAGAGGACGGAGCCCTTCATTATTCTGAAGGTGCCGAGGCATTTATAAGCTCCTCATAAAATACAGAAACTTAACTTTACATTTTTTGCAGGCTGCCATATAATGAGAACATATTTAATATAGAAGCATGAGGGAAAAATGTTTGAAGCAATATGGAAAAAATGTGTAAATTATGAAACGGTCAGCTACCTGATCTGCGGGATTCTGACCACAGCGGTAGATTTTGTGTCCTATGCCCTGTTTCGCCGTATGGATATGGGAGTGGGGACGTCACAGGCTTTTTCCTGGGTAATAGCAGTGCTGTTTGCCTATGTGGTGAATAAACTGATCGTATTTAAAAATTTTAATTTCCGGCCATCCTATCTTATAAAGGAAGCGGGTGCTTTTTTTGCGGCAAGAGGTATTTCAGGCATTGGCGTCTGGCTGCTGATGATTGTTATGGTGGCACTGGGAGAGGGCCGGGGTTTCCTGTATGAGATGTTCTGCAAGGTAGTTTCCTCCGCAGTTAATCTGGTGGCAAACTATGTGTTCAGTAAGCTTTGGGTCTTTAAAAAAAGATCAGAGAACAAGAGGTAATGTCTGTGAAACGTGAGGAGATAGCGCAGGTGGAACGGGAGCTGGATGCCGTATTGGAACTGATTCAGGAGCCAGAGGATACTTCCGGAAGCAATGACATAAAAGAGGAATTTATGAAAGAACAGAACCGGATTCCAGAAGCAGGGACAGAAATCCGGGAATCAAAAAGCCGCCGGGAATTTCATATTCTGCGTTCTGGCGACAGTCTTTTGGCCGCTTTTTTTATCCCTGTGTTTGTTATGGTGGTAATCTTTGCCCAGAGGGGGATTTTTCCTTTTGGTGAGGAATGTTTTCTGCGCACGGATATGTACCATCAGTATGCCCCCTTCTTTTCAGAATTTCAGCATAAGCTGACCCATGGGGGAAGCCTGCTCTACAGCTGGGATATTGGTATGGGAGTGAACTTTTCGGCTCTTTATGCCTACTATCTGGCCAGCCCCATGAACTGGCTTGTGATTTTGTGTCCCAGACAGTTTCTGATTGAGTTTATGACGATTCTGATTGTTATAAAAACAGGCCTGTCTGGCCTTGCCTTTACCTGGTATCTCAGGAAGCATACGGGGAAACGTGAGTTTGGCGCCTGTTTTTTTGGGATTTTTTATGCATTAAGCGGCTATATGGCAGCCTACAGTTGGAATATCATGTGGCTGGACTGTATTCTTTTATTCCCGGTCATTCTTTTCGGGCTGGAACGGCTGGTAAAGGAAAAAAAGGGTATGGTTTACTGTATTGCCCTGGGCTGCTCCATTCTGTCCAACTATTATATTTCCATCATGGTCTGTATTTTCATGGTGATTTATGCGGCGGTTCTGCTGATCCTGTATCCGCCCGGAACAGGGAAGGAGCTGGCAGGCATTTCAGGGAGATTTACACTGTATTCTCTTTTAGCCGGCGGCCTTGCGGCGGTGGTTCTGCTGCCGGAGATCTATGCTCTCCAGGCTACGGCCTCAGGAAATTTTGATTTTCCAAAGACAGTGAGTTCCTATTTCTCTATATTTGACATGATCGCCCGCCACATTGGGAATGTGCAGACAGAGATCGGACTGGATCACTGGCCTAATATTTACTGCGGAGTAGCGGTTTTGATGCTTCTGCTTTTATATCTGGGAAATAAACGTATCAGAGTAAGGGAAAAGGCAGTATATTTTGGGCTTCTGCTCTTTTTCTACGCCAGCTTTTCTGTCAATGTACTGAATTTTATCTGGCATGGTTTTCATTATCCAAACAGCCTTCCCTGCCGTCAGTCCTTTATCTATATTGCCCTTGTGTTGGTGATGTGCTATAAGGCATATCTGGATATCGGGAGAACACCCTGGAGGCACATCGTTATGGCTTTTTGGGGAGCTGTTGTTTTTGTGATTCTGGCTGAGAAGCTGGTGGATAATGAAGAACAGTTTCATTTTGCTGTGTTTTATGCAGCCATTCTGTTCCTGGCCCTGTATACAGGCTGTATTTACCTGTATCATAGTGGAAGCTGGTGCCGGGAAGGGGTTCTTTTAGCTGTGCTGGGACTGGTGTTTGCAGAGTCGGCGGTGAATATGGCAGTGACCAGCATCCCTACCACCAGCCGTACGGCATATGTAAAGGACAATGAGGATACGATGCTTTTGGCGGACAGTATCCGTTCCTCGGTATTTTACCGGATTGAAAAGGGCGGAAGCCGCACAAAAAACGACGGGGCATGGATGAATTTCCCCTCCTCATCCCTGTTTTCTTCTGTAGCCAGCGCTGCCATGTCGGATTTCTTTAAATATGTGGGCTGCGAGAGCTCTACCAATGCGTACAGCGTAAAGGGAAGCACACCGTTTATTGACGCTTTTTTTGCAACCCGTTACGGTATTTATCCGGATCAGCAGCCCTCAGACGGATTAAAGACACAGATCGGGCGCCAGGGGTCCATGTGGCTTTATGAAAATAAATACACACTTCCGGTAGGCTTTGTGCTACCTCAGGATATGGAAACCAACTGGGTTCTTGATTCCGGAAATCCGGCTGCCGTGCAGAATGATCTTTCTTCTGTATTGGGAGTGAGAGATCTGCTTCTGCCTGTAGAGGGGGTATCAGAGGGAAAAAAGCTTACCTTTACAGCAGATGCGTCCGGCGATTATTATGTCTATGTTACCAATAAAAAGGTGGAGGAGGTATCTGCTGATATAGGTGAGAGAAGTATTTCCTTTGACAACACAGACAGGGGATATTTTCTGGAGCTAGGATATCTTCCAAAGGATCAGGAGGTAGTTCTTCAATCAAAGACAGATGGAAATCCTGCCATGCAGGCGGAAATCTGGCGTTTTGATCCGGAAGCTCTGGAAGAAATCTGGCAGCGGCTGAACCACTCGCCTCTGGAGCTTACCAGCTGGACCGATACAGGACTTGCGGGAAGCATAGATGCTCCGGAGGGAGGAACTGTATTTACCAGTATTCCCTATGACAGAGGATGGACAGTCTGGGTAGACGGACAAGCCGTTTCCGGACGGCCTGTGTTTAATGCCTTTCTGGGAGTGGATATAGAGCCCGGCGAACATAAAATCCGGCTGTCCTATGAACCTCAGGGCCTGAGGACGGGAGCCGTGATAACGGGCATAAGCCTGACAGCTGCAGCGCTGCTGGCTGCTTATGGCCGGATCAGAGACAAAAAGAAAATTCTAAAATAAAAGTATACAAAAGGAGACAATTGTTATGAAGCTTTGGGGCGGACGTTTTACCAAGGAGACAGATCAGCTGGTACAGAATTTTAACGAATCCCTTTCCTTTGACCAGAAATTTTACCGTCAGGATATCAGAGGCAGCATTGCCCATGTAAAGATGCTGGCAAAGCAGGGAATTCTTTCTGAAAAGGACAGAGACGATATCATTGAAGGGCTGGAGGGCATCCGCAGGGAGCTGGATGAGGGAACACTGGTCATTTCTGCGGATTCCGGTTATGAAGACATCCATTCTTTTGTGGAGGGAACCCTTACGGAGCGCATTGGAGAGGCTGGAAAGCGTCTTCACACAGGCCGCAGCCGCAACGACCAGGTGGCTCTTGATATGAAGCTCTATACCAGAGATGAAATTGACGAGATTGACAGCCTGGTAAAGAAGCTGCTGGAGGAGCTTCTTATAATTATGGAAGCCAATACGGAAACCTTTATGCCCGGATTTACCCATCTGCAGAAGGCGCAGCCTATTACGCTGGCTCATCACATGGGAGCCTATTTTGAGATGTTTTCAAGAGACCGTTCCCGTCTGGCTGATATTCGGAAAAGGATGAATTACTGCCCATTAGGCTCCGGCGCTCTGGCAGGAACCACCTATCCGTTGGACCGTGCCTATACTGCAGAGCTTCTGAACTTTGCAGGCCCTACCTTAAACTCCATGGATTCCGTATCAGACAGAGATTATCTCATCGAGCTTTTAAGCGCCCTGTCTACGATTTCCATGCATTTAAGCCGGTTCTGTGAGGAGATTATTATCTGGAACACCAATGAGTACCGTTTTGTGGAGATTGACGATTCCTACAGTACGGGAAGCAGCATTATGCCCCAGAAGAAGAATCCGGATATTGCGGAGCTGATCCGGGGAAAGAGCGGGCGTGTTTATGGCGCCCTTATGTCCATGCTCACCACCATGAAGGGAATTCCCCTGGCTTATAATAAGGATATGCAGGAGGATAAGGAGCTTACCTTTGACGCCATTGATACTGTAAAGGGATGTCTGGCTCTGTTTACAGGAATGATTTCTTCCATGACTTTCAGAAAGGACATAATGGAGGCCAGTGCAAAGAGAGGCTTTACCAATGCAACGGATGCGGCTGATTATCTGGTGAATCATGGAGTACCTTTCCGGGACGCCCATGGAATCGTAGGCCAGCTGGTGCTTTTATGCATTGAGAAGGGAATTGCACTGGATGACCTTTCTCTGGAAGAATATAAGGAGATAAGCCCTGTATTTGAGAAGGATATTTATGAAGCAATCAGTATGAAGACCTGCGTAGAAAAACGTATGACTATCGGCGCTCCTGGCCCTGAGGCAATGAGGCAGGTAATCGCCGTGTACAAAAAGCAGCTGGAGCAGTAAAACTATCTTATACAGAGGATAAAATACATGAAAAAAATTGGGGGGGGGGTACTTGGAACATGGAAACCAATAGAAAAAGACGGCGTATTTTTACTGCCTGCGTTGCGCTGGTTGCTGTGTTTAGCCTGGTTGCAGGCATAGGAAATACGGTATCCTTTGAACGGATGATGAATCAGGTGGTGGAGCGGTATGTGTCGGAAAATAACCAGCAGGTTGCCGCCCATATTTCCTACCGTCTGAAGATGGGAAGGGAGCTTGTTGCAGGTTTCGCAGATACCCTGAGCCGTATGCCCAGACTTCATCAGACAGAAGAGTTTATATCCAGAAAAACCGCGTCTATGGAACTGGAAGGTATTGTTATTCTTTCGGAGGACGGCAGCGTATTTCCGGAATCCTCCTGTCCCGATTATCTGAGGCAGTGGTTTAGGGAAAATCCAAAGATATGGGAGGAACCGGTGACTTCCTATGTAGCGGACCAGAGTATTATCTTTACAGCACCTGTCCGGTATCAGGATGGTACCCTGGGAGTTGTGACAGGTCTTCAGAATTACTGGGATATTCAGGCTCTGGTTTTCCGGGCGGATTATCAGGAGCGGGGATTCAGCTTTCTGATCGACGGCGAAACGGGTAAAATACTCATTGCTGATGAGAAGTCGGATTTTTTTGTTTCAAATGAGGATCTGGCCTCCTTATTGGGAGACACAGACCTTTGTCAAAACAGCTGTAAAACCTATGAGAGAACGATGCCTGACGGGGAAAAGGTGCTGATTTCTCTGTACAATGTAGGAGATACAGGCTGGATACAGGCAGCGGTTATTCCTTCCGATTTCCTTAAAGGGCCCGTTGAGCACCATATGGATATTTATGCCGTTGTGGTTGTGGCGATTATGGTTCTGTTCGGTGTGCTGATTATGCGTCTGATTAAGGAAAACCAGCGGTGGGAGAAGCTTTCAATCACAGATCCTCTGACAGGAGGGTGGAGCAGGGAAGGCTTTATAAAGCTGGGAACCCAAAGTACAGAAGAGGGTGATCCACATTCCTGGGCTGTTGTGTATCTGAATATTGCAGACTTCCGCTATATTAATGAAAACTGGGGCGAAGAAGACGGCAACCGGACTCTGCAGTTTGTTTACCGTATGTTTACCCAATTTTTGAAGAAGGGGGAACTGGTAAGCAGGAGCAATATGGATCACTTTTTCCTGCTTTTAAATGACCCGGATGACCAGGAAGTGAACCGCCGTATTATTGGGATAAGAGAGGCGATTAATAAAGAAATCCATCAAAAATTCGGGGAATACAGTATGGATTTTTCGATTGGAGGCTGCCGGCTGAACCTTTCGGGAAGTATTTCCAATGCCATGAATAAGGCAATTTATGCCAGTAAGCTGTCAAAAGACAGTAATGTGTGCAGTTTTTACAATACCCATATTGCAGATATGCTTGAGAGGGAAGAACGTCTGAACAATTTGTTTGAGGATTCTGTTAAAAACAGAGATTTTAAGGTTTATCTTCAGCCCAAGGTATCTCCCTCAGGGATCAGGGCCTGTCAGGCGGAGGCCCTTGTGCGGTGGATTCATCCTATGGAAGGGATTATTTATCCCTCTGAATTTATTCCGCTTTTTGAAAAAAACGGTAAAATCTGCGATTTGGATCTCTATATGTTTGAGGAGGTCTGCCGTCTGACTGATGGGTGGATTCAGGAGAAAAAAGCGGTATCACAGATATCGGTTAATATTTCCCGTTTCCATTTAAGGGAGGCAGGAAGCGAGATCTGGAAGGAGTACAAAAGTATTCTTGACCGGTACGATATTCCTGATGGCACCATAGAGATGGAGCTTACAGAAACAATTCTGCTGGAGGAAAATCAGATTCCATTTGTAAAAGCGATATTAGACGGCTTTCGTTCCTGCGGCCTGAGGGTGGCTCTGGACGATTTTGGCTTTGCCTATTCCTCTCTTTCGATGCTGAAAGAGTTCGCCGTTGATACCTTAAAGATGGATCGCAGCTTCTTTATCAATGAAAATGACAAATCGAGGAAAATTGTAGGAAGCATTATTCAGCTGGCCCACAGTCTGAATATGGATGTGGTAGCTGAAGGAATTGAAGAAAAGGAACAGGTGGAAATGCTGTGGAAAATGGGCTGCGACCTGATCCAGGGTTATGTCTATTCCAGGCCTCTGCCTGTTGATGAGTTTGAGCAATGGAGACAGGAGCATGAAAGATAACAGTATAGAAAAGACTTTGCCCAGGATGGCAAGGCTTATGATACTGATCTTAATCGTTTTAATTCTTCCGGCCAATATGGCGCTGCAGTTCTATATACAGCATCAGAACCAGAAGCAGAGCTCGAAAGAGATATTCTGGCAGATGGAGCAGCTGATACGGAACAATGCCTATGATGTGCAGCGGGAGAAAAAGGAGTTTTCCCGTCAATGTATTCAGTCTGCACGGATGGCCGCATATTTTGTGGAGCATTATCCGGAGCACATTACGGATCTGGAGCATACAAGAGAACTGGCGGAAGTGATGGATGTGGATGAGATCCATTTCATTACGCCTCAGGGGGAGATTTACGCGGGCACTCATCCGGAGTATTACGGGCTGGGCTTTGATTCCGGGGATCAGATGCGCTTTTTCCTGCCTATGCTGGAGGATACCTCTCTGGAGCTGTGCCAGGAGATTACACCCAATACTGCAGAAAGAAAGCCCATGCAGTATGCGGCAGTGTGGATGAAGGATAAAAGCGGGATTCTGCAGATAGGGATGGAACCGGAGCGTCTTTTAAAGCAGATGGAGGAAAAAAGTCTGAGAAAGGTAGTTTCTGAGATTCCTTCCGACCTTACGGGATACCTGCATATTGTAAATATGGACACAGGGAAGGTGGAGGCCTCTACTTCCACTGACATGATCGGAACAGATCTCAGAAGGCAGATAAGGACGAGGGAAATAGCCGGGGATATGACAGCCTATCATTACCGGTACGGGGGCAGAAGATATTGTGTCTATAATCAGAAGTATGGCCAGTATCTGCTGGTCCGGTCCTTTATATCCGCTTATCCCCTTCACAGTGTAATTCAGTCCACCATACTTGTATTTATCTATATATTCGGAGCATCTATGGCAGTTCTCTGGATTATCATGTGGTATATGAAAGTCCGGCTTGCAGATAATCTGACGGCGATTGTAGGGGAACTGAAGAAAATAGAAGACGGAAATATAAATAACCTGGAAATTCATACGGGAATTTTGGAATTTGATGAGCTAGTTCAATACATCAATGAGCTGTTAAAGAGCATTCGCCTGAACTGGGATAAGATGAATCATGTAATTGAAAACAGCAGAGTCCCCATGGGAATTTTCGAGTATAACCAGTTCTATAAAAAGACCTTTATGAATGGACGTATCAGGGGAATTCTGGGGATCAGCGGGAGAGACAGTTCGGCTCTGGTTCAGGAGGTAAAGGACAGGCTGGAGCAGATAGAAAAATCTCCCGTGGATAAAAAGGAATCCATTTACAGATATGAAAGAAATGGAGAAACGGTATTTGTCCGAATTGAAAAGCTTGCAGACGAGCAGAGTACAACATGGTGCGTTACGGACGTTTCACTGTGGTGGAAGGAGCTCAATCTGTTAAGAGAGCAGAGCAGCCGGGACAGTCTGACTATGCTTTACAACAGAAGAGGCTTCAGCGAACATCTGGAGGCTCTGTTTGCGGCTCCGCAGTCCATAGGAATCGGTGTTATGATTATGCTGGACGCAGACGGTTTGAAGGGAATCAATGATATCTATGGACACCGGATGGGAGACGCCTACCTGCGTCAGATTGGCCGTCAGATTGAGTTTTCAGGAGAAAATCGTTTTGTCAGCGCCAGAATGGGCGGAGATGAGTTCTGTGCCTTTCTTTACGGCTATTCATCCAGAGAAGAAGCAAAAGAGGTTCTGAAGGATTTTGAAGCCCGCCGGGGAGAGGCATTTATGGACCCTGAGATGAGAAATGTTCTGGGAACCGTAGAATTTTCCGTGGGCTATGCTTTTTATCCGGAGGACGGAACGGATTACCATGTTCTGATGCATATTTCCGATGAACGGATGTATGAAGAGAAAAAAAGACGCAAGGGCAGGGGGACGGGCAGAGGATGAAGCTGTTTCACCTTTCTGACCTGCACCTGGGAAAACGGGTGAATGAGTTTTCCATGGTGGAGGATCAGCAGTATATTTTAAACCGTATTCTGGAATGGGTCTTAAGGGAACAGCCCGATGGGCTGATTCTGGCAGGGGATATTTATGACAAAGCCGTACCGTCGGCAGAAGCAGTCAGCCTGTTTGACTGGTTTCTCACAGAACTGGCAGAAAAGAACTGTCCGGTGTGTATTGTGAGCGGGAATCATGATTCTGCGGAACGGCTGGCGTTCGGTTCCAGGCTGATGAATGCCAGAAAGATATTCCTTGCTCCGGTTTATGACGGGAGAGTGGAGACGGTTGATTTTGAGGATGGGTTTGGAATCGTCCGAATCCATCTGCTTCCCTTTGTGCGTCCCGCGATGGTCCGTCATGCGTTTCCGGAGGAGGCAGAGCATATTACAGACTATCAGACTGCCCTCACGGCAGCAGTGGATCAC
>CAUCBQ010000017.1 GCA_958441075.1 uncultured Clostridiaceae bacterium
GGCCTATAAATCTGCCCAGGGAATTTTTGACTTTGGCGATTACCATTTAAGCATTGACCATGTGCAGGGAGATCCTTTCGCCTCTCCCTCCAAATTAAGTATTTTCATTTCCCATCAAAAATCAGGATATCCTGAAACACTTTTTGACGCCCCCCACAAAAAAAGAGCCTTTGAGGACTATCTGGTGCGCCGGTTCCATAAAGAAACAGCGCAGTATAACTTTAAGGCAAAGGGCTCCGGAAAAAGCGGCCTTATCTCTATCAGCTGTCCGGGACCGGAAATCCTTAAACGCACTGCCTGCGAATGCAGCCCGCAGGGAATCTGGATCAGACTGGAGGCCGGTTTCCCGGCAAACGGACGTACCATCAACAGCAGCGAGCTGATCCGGATTCTCTTTGACTTTCTGCCCCGATGTGTAAAACAGGTGCTTTTTTATAAAAACAGGCCTTCCCGTGAGCCGGAAGCTGTAGCAGAGCTTGCGGAGGACCAGTATTTTATCCGTCAGGAGTTAAAGCGGCTTGGGCTTGTCTCCTTTGTGGCCGACGGAGCCATTCTTCCAAGAGAAAGCGGCATTTCCAGCCGTCCCATGAAAAACAGCGTTCCCTTTTCCTCTCCTGAATCCATGCGGATCACACTTAAGCTGCCCCATCACGGAAGCTGTTCTGGTATGGCAATCCGCCGTGGAATCACCCTGATCGTAGGCGGCGGCTATCACGGAAAATCCACCCTGCTGAAAGCGCTGGAAGCCGGTGTATACGACCATATTGCCGGGGACGGACGTGAATTTGTCATTACAGATGAAACAGCCTTAAAGCTTCGGGCAGAGGATGGAAGAAGCATCCGCAATGTTGATATTTCCATGTTCATCAATGATCTTCCAAACAAAAAAGATACCCGCTGCTTTTCCACAGAGGATGCCAGCGGCAGCACCTCTCAGGCTGCCGGGGTAATAGAAGGTATTGAAAGCGGAAGCCATGTATTTCTCATTGATGAAGATACCTCTGCCACCAATTTTATGGTGCGGGACGATCTGATGCAGAAGGTCATAAGCCGCAGTCAGGAACCGATTACCCCATTTTCCTGCCGTGCAGAGGATCTGTTTAAAAAAGCGGGAATCTCCACCATTTTAGTAGCCGGAAGCTCAGGAGCCTATTTTTATATTGCGGATACCATTATCCAGATGGATTCCTATGTACCGCAGGATATAACAAAAAAGGTGCGGGAAATCTGCGCTGAATACGGCGGCTCTTTTGCCGAACCGGCTCCCGGTTTTGTAATTCCAAAAGCAGGAAGAAAATTACAGTCAGCAGCCGTGCAGAGAAATCAGGTACAGAAATTCAAAGAAGGTCACAGGTACGGTCATGGCCCCCGCGGCAGAGAACAGGCCGGACGGGAAGACAGGATTAAGGTCAAGGTATATGGAAAGGATTCCATCGAGGTAGGACGCCATCCGGTGGATCTGCGGTTTGTGGAACAGCTCATTGACAGTGAACAGACCCATGCCCTGGCGCAGATTCTGCGGTTTTGTCTGGAAAAACAGCTTTTGGAACGGTATACGGTTGCTGAAACCGTTGCCTATATACAAAAAGAGACGGCAAAGGGCGGCCTCACTGCTGTGAGCGGCTGCTCCTATGCCGCCATGGGACTGTGTATGCCCAGACCCCAGGAGATTTTTGCCTGCATTAACCGGTTCAGGGGCTGATCCCTCAGATCCCTGCCGTCTGGATTTCCCTGGCAGACAGAAGCTCCTTTAAGTCACAGAGCGTCATGCCACGCTGTTTTAACAGCTCGCTGATCTCCTTAAACCGCTCGATCTCAATCTGGGAATTGATCTCCTTTTCCCGGGAACGCAGTGCATCCAGACTGTCCTCATACTGGGAAATGGCAGCCCGAACCTCGGACAGCTCAGACTGAAGTTTTTCTGTGTGAGTTTTTCTTACTCCTCTTGCCATAGATATTAACTCCTTTATTTAATGTGTTTCGTTTTCTTTGGGGATCGTCCCTCTTAATAGTTATATATGGGACGAAAGGAAAAAATATAACAGAAAGGCTGATAAGACATGACAAAACAAACAAATCGTTTCAATCGGACTATTTTACTGACCCTCTCTCTCCTCTCTCTTGGCATCCTGGGCGGCTGCTCTAAAGAGGAAGCGGGAAAATACATTGAGTCCGCGGCAGATCAGGCCGTTTCGGCTGCCTGGGATTATGCAAAGGAAGCGGTAAAGGGACAGTTAAACGACAAAAAGAGCCCTGAAATCAAAAGCAGCAGCGGCACCTTAAACGTACATTTTATTGATGTGGAGCAGGGAGACAGCATCCTGATCCAGGACGGCAGCCATTTTATGCTGGTAGATGCAGGAGAAAACGATCAGGGGGCTAGGGTTGTAGACTATCTGAAAAGCCAGGGTGTTGTTTCTCTGGATTATGTAATCGGTACTCATCCCCATTCAGACCACATCGGCGGGCTGGATGATGTGCTGGAGGCATTTCCCGTTGAAACAGTTATTATGCCGCCTGTTGAACATACCACTGCAACCTTTGAGGATGTACTGGATGCAGTAGCAGATCAGGGACTCAAAATCACAAAGCCTGTTCCCGGCGATACCTATGAGCTGGGACAGTCCCAGTTTACTGTTTTAGGGCCTGCAGGCGATTATGCAGACGAGCTGAATGACTGGTCTGTGGGAATCCGCCTTACAGACGGAAATCATTCCTTCGTCATGTGCGGCGATGCGGAAACGGAAGCAGAGGAGGATATGGCCCGCAGCGGACTGACCCTGTCAGCGGACGTATTAAAATCCGGCCATCACGGCAGCCGCACTTCCAGCAGCCCTGAATTTTTAAAGGCCGTGTCCCCGTCCTGGGCTGTGATTTCCTGCGGCGAGGGAAATTCCTATGGCCATCCCCATGAGGAAACCTTAAAAAAATACGCAGAATACGGCATCCAGGTACTGCGGACGGATGAAAAAGGAACCATAATCGCATCCAGCTCACCGGAGGGCCTTACCTGGACCTGTACAAAAAACTAAAACATATATGAAACCCACAGGAGGGATATTTTATGATCTGCATCATTGACCGAATCGAAGAAAACACAGCCGTCTGCCAGAAAGAGGACCGCTCTGTTTTTACTCTCCCGCTGTCCAGCCTGCCTCAGGGCGTAAAGGAGGGGGACGCCCTCTATGAAGAAAACGGCATCTTTAAGGCTGCTCCGGATGAAACAGCCAAACGAAAAAAACGAATCCGGGAAAAAATGAAAAATCTTTTTTCTCTTGCACCTTTTTTCCTTTAATGATACCATAGGAGTAATTTTATCACGCCTGTATCTTACATAATACAGAGCATTTTTATGGAGGATGGATCAATGGAACTGATATTACCCGATAAATACGACCCCAGACTTACGATCCGCGAAACACAGGACGCCATCAAGTACATACGCGACACCTTTCAGAAGGAAATGGGACGCGAACTGCATCTGGAGCGTATCTCTGCTCCCCTGTTCGTAGAAAAAAGCAGCGGTTTAAACGACAACTTAAACGGCGTAGAACGCCCGGTCCAGTTTGATATGGCCGGTCTGCCGGGAGAAACCCTGGAGGTTGTCCATTCACTGGCTAAATGGAAGAGAATTGCTTTAAAAGAGTATGGTTTTCAGCCGGGAGAAGGACTCTATACCAATATGAACGCAATTCGCCGTGATGAAGAGCTGGATAACCTCCACTCCTGCTATGTAGACCAGTGGGACTGGGAAAAGGTAATCACAAAAGAAGAACGCACCCTGGAAACTCTAATGGCTACGGTGCGGGAAATCTTTAAAATTATCAAGCATATGCAGCATGAAGTCTGGTATAAATATCCTCAGGCAGTAAAGGAGCTTCCGGAAGACATTTTCTTTATCACTACAGGAGAGCTGGCCCAGATGTATCCCGACAAAACTCCAAAGGAACGGGAAAACCTGATTACAAAGGAGCACGGCTGCGTATTCTTAATGCAGATCGGCGATAAGCTGGCAGACGGAAAACCCCATGACGGACGCGCACCGGACTATGACGACTGGAAATTAAACGGTGATATTCTGTTCTGGTTTGATACCTTAAACTGTGCTCTGGAAATCTCCAGCATGGGAATCCGTGTAGATGAAGCCTCGCTCAAAGAACAGCTGGAAAAGGCCGGCTGTACAGACCGTATGGGCCTTCCCTACCACCAGATGCTGTTAAACGGAAAACTTCCCTACACCATCGGAGGCGGTATCGGCCAGTCCCGTCTGTGTATGCTGCTGTTAGACCGTGCTCACATCGGCGAAGTACAGGCCAGCATCTGGCCTGCTGATATGCGGGCTGTATGCAGCCAGCATAAAATTTATCTTCTGTAAGGGGAAACGAGGGCATCACCATGGAAAATATTTCCCTTTTCTTTCTCATTGAGGCCATTGGCACCATTGCTTTTGCCTCTTCCGGTGCTATGACGGCAATCCGCAAGCGCCTCGATCTTCTGGGAATCATTATTCTGGGAGAAACAACAGCTGTGGGAGGAGGAATGCTCAGGGATATTCTCCTGGGCAGGGTACCTCCCAGTCTGTTTATCAATCCGGTATATGTGATTATGGCTTTTGTAACTGTGCTGGTTCTTTTTCTTATGATCCGCTTTAACCAACATATTCTTACCGGACCATATATTGTAATTTATGAGAAGATCATGAATATTTTTGACGCCATCGGACTGGCAGCATTTACTGTTACCGGCATTGACACCGCCATGATGGCAGGTTATGGGGATTACCATTTCCTTTCTATTTTCCTGGGAGTTCTTACCGGGGTAGGCGGCGGCGTTCTCAGAGATATTATGGCCGGACAGACGCCTTATATTCTGAAAAAACATGTGTATGCCTGTGCATCTTTAGCAGGCGCCCTGTTTTATGTATATCTGTCGGATCTTCTGGGAGAAAATGTTTCCATGATAGCAGGCGCATTTCTGGTAGTGCTGATCCGCCTTTTAGCTACCCGCTACTGCTGGGATCTCCCCAAGGCCACTACCGCTGATCCGGAATAACCTCTATGAAAACCGGGCCCGTCAGGCTCACAGATAAAAAATGCGTTTCCCTCAGGAGCATCACAGTTCCTGAAAGAAACGCATTTTTATTTTTCATGTTTTACAATTTAAGCATTGGCTGTCTGAGGGGCTGAAATTCCCTCGTCGTTGCGGTTAATCACATCGTATGCCTCGGCAATGTTTAACATATGATCGCCGATACGCTCATAATCTGTAAGCATTTCGGAATAAAGAATAGATGCCTCAACATTACAGCTTCCCGCTCTCATGCGGTCAATCTGATTCTGGCGGAATTTCCGGGTAATGTCGTCGATCTTCTGTTCGATCTCCTGTACCTTTCTGAGTTCAAAGCTCTTTTCTCCTGCAGCGGCCTGTTCCAGAAGCTTCATTCCCTTAGAGCAGCTGTCCGCCATAACGGCAAACTCGCTCTGGGCATATTCGGAAAAAGCCAGCTCCTTTTCCAGAATTGTCTGGGCATATTCAGCCAGATTCATGGCATGATCTCCGATACGCTCAATATTTCCCAGAATAGAATACATCTTATTCAACGTTTCAATATCCTTCGGCGTCTGGTCTAAAACCAGCACACGGGAGATCTTCTTTGAAAGACGGACATTGGCAAGGTCGATCTCTTCTTCTCTGTTCTCAATCTCACCGATCCCCTCTTCACCCGGTCCCTGCTCCACTGCCAGAAAGCTGGCGTCTACATTCAGAGAAGCGGCAGACAGCATGTCACGGATTTCTTCATGGATCTGACTGATGGCAATGGTGGATACGCCAAGGTGATGCTTGGAAGCCATAAGCCCCTGAAGCCAGTGGTCCTCATCCATAACCTTAACATCTGTATCAGGCAGGATTCTCTCTACAATCTTAACCAGCATACTTCCGAAGGGAAGCAGGAGCACTGAGGTTCCCAGATTAAACACTGTATGGACATTTGCAATCTGCGCCATGGGGTTTCCGGGAGCCAGACTGATCATCAAGTCCGTAAACGGCGTTACAAGGGTTAATACAACGAATACCACAGTTCCTATCATATTAAACAGAAGGTGAATGGCTGTAGCGCGCTTTGCATTGCGGGTAGTTCCTATGGAAGCCAGAACTGCCGTAATACAGGTACCGATATTCTGTCCGAACAGAACAAACACCGCGCTGTGCAGGTCAATCACACCGCTCATAGCCAGAGCCTGCAGGATACCTACAGAAGCGGAGGAGGACTGGATCAGAGCCGTAAAGCCTGCGCCTACCAGAATGCCAAGAAGAGGATTGCTGAATTTCGTCATCATCTCCACAAACTGAGGCTCTTCTCTTAAAGGAGACATGGCAGAGCTCATCATATCCATACCGATAAAGAGTACGCCGATACCGGCAATAATACCGGCAATATGCTGGATCTTTTTATTCTTTACAAAGACCAGGATGGATACGCCGATAAAGGCAATCAGAGGAGCCAGCGCCCCAACGTCCAGAGCAATCAGCTGGCCGGTGATAGTTGTACCGATATTGGCGCCCATGATCACCCATACTGCCTGATTTAAGGTCATCAGGCCGGAGTTAACAAAGCCCACTACCATAACCGTGGTAGCGGATGAGGACTGGATCAGCGCCGTAATCACAGCTCCCACCAGAACGCCCAGAAAACGGTTTGAGGTCAGACGCTCCAAAATCTGCTTCATCTTGTTGCCGGCCGCCGCTTCCAGATTGGTGCTCATCATCTGCATTCCATAAAGGAACAGTGCCAGGCCGCCTAAAAGTCCTAAAAGCAATTCAAATCCCATGATTTCTCCTTTTTGGTCCAGATCAGAGACATTTTTTCATATCATTTTACGGATAATATCCACTTATTTGCAAAATGAGCGCAAAATATAAGACACAGCCTGTCGGCTGAAGCAGATATGCTTCTCCATGTCTCTGTCCTTTTTTCCTGTTTTTTACATTTTCTTTACCTTTCGTTTACACCTTCTCATTATACGGGATATTTCATTTCTCGTCAATATAGTTTCCCCAGGGTAATGTAAAGTCTGTGTAAATTGTATGTAAAAAGGCCCCGGTTCTTTTCAGAAAACCGGAGCCTTGACCATAATCTGGTTTTTACATCAGTGACTGATACAGCGCCTTAATATCCTCAAAAGACGGATCTTTTGGATTGCCGGGACGGCAGGCGTCGTCCATAGCAGACTGCGCCAGGAAATCTACATCCTCAGGCTTAACGATCTCTTTTAAATCAGCAGGAATACCCACATCGGCAGACAGCTTCTTTACTGCTTCAACAGCAGCCTTGCGGTATTCCTCCTGGCTCATGTTCTCTGCCCCCTCTACGCCCATGGCAATGGCGATATCCCTGTACTTGGTTCCTGTACATGGGGCATTATACTCCATAACGGTCGGCAGCAGGATCGCATTTGCAACACCATGAGGTGTATCATACACAGCGCCCAGAGCATGTGCCATGGAGTGAACAATACCAAGACCTACATTTGAAAAGCCCATACCGGCAATATACTGGCCCAGAGCCATACCCTCACGGCCTTCCTTTGTATTCTCGCAGGCACCTCTTAAATACTTGGAGATCAGCTCAATTGCCTTTAAATGGAACATATCTGTCATCTCCCATGCGCCCTTTGTAATATAGCCCTCAATGGCGTGGGTCAGAGCGTCCATACCGGTAGCGGCAGTCAGTCCCTTGGGCATGGAAGCCATCATATCCGGGTCAATCACTGCTACTACAGGAATATCATGTGTATCTACACATACGAATTTGCGCTTTTTCTCTACATCTGTGATTACATAGTTGATTGTAACCTCTGCTGCGGTTCCTGCTGTAGTAGGAACTGCAATGATCGGAACAGAGGGATTCTTTGTAGGCGCTACTCCCTCCAGGCTTCTCACATCTTCAAACTCTGGATTTGCAATAATAATTCCAATTGCCTTGGCTGTATCCATAGATGAACCGCCGCCGATGGCGATCAGATAGTCAGCTCCGGATGCCTTAAAAGCGGCCACACCGGTCTGTACATTTTCAATGGTTGGATTGGGCTTAATGTTGGAGTAAATCTCATAGGACAGACCTGCCTCATCCAGAACATCTGTCACTTTTTTTGTAACATTAAAACGGATCAGATCCGGATCAGAACAGACGAACGCTTTCTTAAATGCTCTTGCCTTTGCTTCATTTGCAATCTCTGCGATAGCGCCTGCGCCGTGATAAGAAGTTTCATTTAATACGATTCTGTTTGCCATAATTCATCTTCTCCTTTTTCTTTTCCAGGATTTCCCCTGTTTGTTAATATTATAACAGTGCCTGAAAAAAAATAAAAGTGACAAACAGGTCTGTCTGTCACTTTCTGCATCGTTTTGTGAATTATCACAAAATGGTTTATGCATCTTTTACAAGAGATTCAGTTCGTCAAATACCCTGGCAAGTTTAGACGGCAGGGCATCTACCAACTTTTCAGCCATTTCCTCCGGAGAATCCTTCATGCCCCCCAGAACCCATTTTACAGTCATATAGACGGAGCCTCTGCAGTACATCTCCAGAAGGAACTGGATTTCTTCATTGAGGGGACGGCTGGTTCTGCGGTCAATCAGATCTCTGTAAAACTGAAGAATCAGCTCAAAATCATGCTCTTTTACAGAATTTCGGTCATCACTTCTGAAGGCTTCCGTAAAAAAGACCTTTTCTGCACGGATAAACTCAAACTTCTGCGTCAGGCTTTCTCCTACTGTATGCCCCATGCCAATCTGCTCAAAGGACTGGAGAACCAGCTTATCAAAATACCAGTTAATTAAATCATATTTATCCAGAAAATTCCTGTAAAAGGTCTGACGGGTAAGCCCGCAGCCTTCCACAATATTTTTCACCGTTATCTTATCCACCGGAGCGGTTTTCATACACTCTTTCACTGAAGCCGCCAGCCTGTATTTTGTCTTTTCCTGTTTCGTAGGTTCCATGAGCGTATCCTTTCCGGCAGTACAGCATTAAGAGGGTATTGTCTGCTCCCTCTTAATAATACCAGAAAATTCTCTGCTTTTCTATCTGTTTTTAAATATGTCAACCAGAGAACGCCACATTTTTACCAGTACATTCCACATCCGTTGCAGAGGACTCACCTCAGGCTCTTCTGACTCTGCATCCAGCATCCCCTGCTCCTCATCCTCTAAACTGATCTCGTCTGTACGCAGCACGATCTGCAGTGTTCGGGGTTCGGGGTTTTTTGAAGAAGTAAAGGATACTTTTTCTGCGTCAGGGTCCATAAACAGGAAGCGGTTTTCCATATCAAATTTATCCAACTGGCTGTCAATCACATCCTTCATGGTACGGCCAGCCTGACGGATACCTGCAGTGCTGTCAAGCACACTCAGACTTTTGTTTAAAAGCTCCATACTGGCCTTCAGGCTGTCTCTTGCCGCCGCATCTATATCATCACTGGAGGCTTTAAACGTATTCTGAACCAGAGACAGCGTATCTGCGGTGCTGTTTAAAGCCTCTGTGGTTCTCTCTGTCAGCGTACTCAGATCATCCAGTGCACGCTGCAGATCTGGATAATATGTATCCAGAGAATCGTGAAGCGCCGTAAGATCCTCGATCAGAAAATCCAGATTATCTACCAGATCCGCACTGTACTGAGCAGACTCGGAAATATCTTCCATCATATTTCCTGCAGTTTGAGTGAATTTTCTGCTGTCCCTGTCAATTTTCCTGAGCATCTGCATAAGCTGCTGCAGTTCGGAACCGGAAGAAGCTACAAGAGGAACCTGCAGCTTTTCAATCTGCGCTTTAGGAATGGCACGGCTGATGATCTGACTGTCTCCCTCCTGTGCTTCAAAATCCTTATCCCCGCTCTCCGGCTCCTTCATGTCCGAAGCCTCTGATTTCTCTGTTTCCGGCTCCTGATTTTCTGTCTTCTCCTGCTCCGGTTCCTGGACTTCCGGTTTCTCTGATTCCTCTGTTTCTGAAGCCTCCGATCTCTCCGATTCCTCTGTTTCCGAAGACTCCGGTCTCTCCGATTCCCCGGTTTCCGAAGCTTCCGGTTTCTCCGCCCCCTCTTCTTCCGAAAACCTCGGTTTCTCCGACTCCTGCGTTTTGGGAATTTCAATCTCCGGCGTCTGGATTTCCAGTGCCTCGTCATCATATTCCTCCAGCTCTCCTATAAGCTGCCCCAGAGCCTCCAGTGCACCTGATGTCTGCACCTGAAAAGAAGCATTGGTTTCAATCAGATAACCAAGATCATCTCTCAGATCCGGCAGCTGTTCTCCAATGGAAGCCGTACTGCTCTTAATATTTCTCAGTCTTGTATACAGCTTTCCCAAAGGCTCCTGCATCTCTCCCAGAGTTCCTACAATATCCCCCATACTCTTGTGTACAATCTCTGCTTCTTCCTTTGCTGTCTGCAGATGAGGCACAAGGGTTTCCAGCTGGCCTGACATAGCCCTGAGTGATTCCAGCGACTGATCATTTCCCACCAGTATACTGTTCTTTGAACCGCTCCACTTCTGTCTTGCGCTTTCCGCTGCATTTAAACCGGACTGCATCTGATTAACTCCGCCTCTCATATCTTCTATGGACTGCGCCATCTGCTCCAAACTGTCATACAGCTCATCTCCCGCATCCTGCCAGGTATCCTTTGCCTCTTTTAAATCCTTAATATGTTCCAGATCCTTTACGGTTCCCGGCGTCATTGCCATAATAACGCCTGTTGTTTCAAAGGAATCCGAACCGATACGCACCGTATAATCGCCCTCTTCTCCCGGAAGAGCTGTGAACACAACGGCTGTAAGCTCTCCCATATTCTGGGTTTGAGAGCCCTCTGCTTCCACACTGTAGCACTTGGACTGATCCACGGGAACAGCCACAAGCAAAAGCATATTGTTTCGATAATACAGATCTGCCTGTTCATTCGGTTCCGCTTTTATATGAATTTCCACCAGTCCCGAGGCTCCGGCCAGTTTTTCTCCGTCTATGGGAACTCCGTTCAGCTTATAGGACACATCAAAGCTCCATGGCAAAACAGCCTGATCCCGATCCAGCGTACATTTATAATAAAAACGTTCCCGGTGATCCTGCACAAGCTCCCATATCACCTTTCCTTCCTCCATCCGGGGCACATCCTGAGTAGACATATTTTCTACTGCCACATAATTTCCATAATCTGTAAAATCAGTGATTCCGTTCAGGCTGCAGCTTTTTACTACATTCACCTTCTGAGCCTTCCCGTAAACATCCAGATTCACATACATGGTTTCGTCTGTTTCCACAGAAGCCGGAGCGCCGTAGGTCAGGGGCGCGTTTCCTGCCGTGACTGCTGCTGCAAGAACAGCTGCCATAATCTGTTTCTTTCTAATTTTCATCGCACTCTGCCTCCATTCCCGCATTTGCACTGTCCCGTGAGGAAAACGGCTTTCCCAGAGACTTTACCGCTGTTTTTACTGCATTTCTTCTCTTTTCCCTGAGCTTTTGTCTCTTTTTCTGAATACGGTCCCACTCATTGCTGGTAATAATCGAATCGAAAAGAACCAGCAGCGCCGGAAGTACAGTCAGCACCAAAATCACACTGAAAAGAGCGCCCCGTCCGATCAGATGGCCCAAATCACCGATGGCCGCTGTGTTGGATATGAAATGAATGATATATCCTGCCAGAATCATAATGGTTCCCGATGTAAAAACAGAGGTACAGGACATTTTTACAGCCTGAATACAGGAATCCTTTTTCTCCATTTCCTTTCTGCAGGCCATATAATTATTAGTCAGCAGGATTGAATAATCTACCGTAGCCCCCAGCTGGATACTGCTCACAATAATATATCCCATATATACCATAGTGTCTCCCGCCAGATAGGGAATAGCCATATTGAGAAAAATAGCCGCCTCGATGGGGATCATAACAATCAGCGGCACTAAAAGGGACCTGAAGCTGAACATAACAACTGTAAATACTCCTAATAGTGAAAGAATATTTACACGGGTATTATCTGCTGTAATAAAGGTTTTAATATCCATGGTGGAAGGAGTTTCACCGACCACAAAGGAATCCTCCGGGTAATATTCTTTAACAATTTTTTCAATCTGCGCCGTATCCTGAAAGGCTTCCCGGCTTTCTGTCTTTGTGCGTATGTATACCAGCATCCTGCCCTTATCTCCCCTGTGCAGCTGGCTGGTAAGTGAATACGGAAGAAATTCCTCCGGTATGCCTTCCGGAAGGGTATTCGCCATAGAGGTAACACTCTTTACAAAAGGAAGCTCCTCCAGCGTCTCGGACATGGCTTTTTCCCTTACGGATGAAATATTGGGATATAGCACTAAAAGCATATTGCTGCGTCCAAAAATCTCTGTAATCTCCTTATCATCCCTGTATACCTGCGTTCCTTCACTGGCTCCCACAGCGCTGTTTCCATAAAGGTAGTCATTCATCCCCTGGGCCACATAAGCCGGCGGCACCAAAAGAGCCATAATGATAAGGGCCGCATAGCGGAACCTGTAAATCCCACTGCTTAAACGGTTAAAAGCCGGAAGAAAGGGGCGGTGGGCTGTCCGCTCATTCCAGTCTGCAAACTTTAAAATCATTGCCGGCATGAAAAATACCACCGTAAGAAGACTGAATACGATTCCCTTTGCAAGTACCAGTCCCATATCAAAGCCAATGCTGAATTTCATGGATACCAGAGCTAAAAATCCCACTACTGTAGTAAGGCTGCTGGCAAAAATAGAATTAATGGCAGCATCAATGGCATTTGTCATGGCATCCTTATTGTTTAACCCTTTCTTCCGCTCTCTCTCAAAGGCATCCAGAAGGAAAATGGAATAGTCCATGGAGGTTGCCAGCTGCAGCACCATAGCCACATTATTGGTAAGAAAGGACACAGTTCCAAGAAAAATATTGGAGCCCTGATTCAAAAGAATAGCAACGCCCATAACAATCAGGAAAAGAAAGGGCTCTGACCAGGCAGCAGTCGTAATACACAGAATCACAAAAATCATGATTACCGCTACCAGCATAATCAGCTGCATTTCACTTTCTATATTTTCTCTCAGCGATTTATTCTGTACCGCCATCCCCGTATAGCAGCCCTTTTCCCCTAAAAGGGTTCTGATTTCATCCACCGCACGTGAAGTTCCTTTAGCTGTATCTCCCTCATCAAAGGTAATATCCATCACAGCGCAGCGGTCCTTATAGTAATCCTTAATATCATCCATGGAGATAAAATCCTCTCCCGCATAAATATTCACTGCTGAATCACACCAGAGAACCTGATCTACCCCCTCTACAGCCTCTATTTGATTCTTATACTGCTTTGCTTCATAAAGACTTACGTCCTTTATCATAATCCGGGCCGTTCCCGGATATCCGAAATCCTCCTCCATACGGTCCAGACCGATGCGGGATGCAGCCTCCTTTGGCAGATATTCTGTCAGATCATAATTCACGTTTACAAACAGCATTGCAATAAAGGAAAAAATACAGCCCGCCGTAAATATGCTTTCAATCCATTTCTGTTTTCGTAAAATAAAACGGGCGAGACGGATAGAAGTCTTTTCCTTTGTGCCCCTTTCCGGCAGTTCTCCGTTCTTTTTATGTACAAATTTTAATTTCTCCTTCATTTGATCCCGCTCCTAAAATCCCAGTTTAATTTTCATTCAGCGCATCAATACCACCATAAACCAGTGACGTCCGTCTGTCTCACAATGAGATATACCCAAAGACCGATAATAATCCAGCGTATCCTTGTAAGACTCTCCGTGACCGTACTGTTTTTCCAGCAGCTCCATGATTTTATCAAAGGCTTCTTCCCCATCCTCACAATCCCGTATGTAAATCTCCTTACAGGTGCTGTTTTTTCTGTAATTAATCTCCGCCAGATACTCTTCTATGGTTCCTTCACCATAAATCCTCTGATCTCCATAGCCCTTCTCCATAGCATCCCTCAGCCTGACAGCCGCAATCCGGTTCAGCCGTACATCCATTTTAAAACCCGCATACCGGTCATAGGCTGTACGCATATCCCCGTCGTATTCTGTTTCCCGGTCCGGTCTGGCGTCAAAATACTGATCTCTCTTTTCATCGCATAAGCATTCAAACAGTGACTGCTCCTGCGCATCATAGCAGCCTGCAAAGTAAGCTCCCCCTCCTGTATTCTCTTTCCAGGAGGCCCCGGTAAGAGCACCTTCCGCTGAAAAAGAGTATACCGCATTATCAAGCTCCAGCTCTCCCAGATTCATGCCCCCATCTTCATGGAAGTAATACCATTCCTCTCCCACCTTCTGGAATCCAACAGCCATTACCCCATCCTCTCTCAGATAATAGGTTCTGCCGCCGGCTGAAAGCCAGCCTGTAGCAGCTGTCATATCCGCTTTCTGCCAGTACCATTTTCCAGCCAGGCAGATCCATCCCGGGTCCGGTCTGCCTGGCTCCTCTGCCAGAACCTCCATACCTCCTGTATAAAGTAAAGCTGTCCCCAGCAGACACACAATTCCTGTTTTTTTCCATTTTTTCATATCAACGATCTCCTGTTTCCTGCAGGCAGTGTCCATCTGCTCAACTCTCTGAATAATAATTGACATCTGTCTATTACTTAACTATAATAGATTATACTAATGAATGTTCAAAATAACAATGATTGATTTTGTATTCGTTGTTCATTAATAAACGAATTATATAATTATGTTTATTATTGTACGAATTTCCATATAAAAGGAGGACTTGAAAATGAGTATGGAACTGGTCGACCGGAGAATCCGAAAAACCCGCAGACAATTAAAATCCTGTCTCATTGCTCTGTTGAAAACAAAACGGATTCAGGATATCACCGTACGGGAGCTGACAGAGATGGCTGACCTGAACCGGGGAACCTTTTACCTTCACTATAAAGATGTATTTGATCTTCTGGAGCAGACAGAGGATGAGCTTTTGGGAAAGCTGAACGCTGTGATTCAAAAGCACAGGGCAGAGGAGCTTTTAGACCGTCCCTTTAATATTTTCCATGAGGTATATACGCTGGTATATGAAAATGCAGACCTGGTAGAGATTCTTTTGGGAGAAAACGGCGATCTGAACTTTCTTAACCGAATGAAGCAGATTATACGGGATAAATGTCTCCATGACTGGATGGAAGTGGTACGCACAGGAAATACAGCTGTATTTGACGCCTACTTCGCATTTATCGTCTCCGGCTGTCTGGGACTGGTACAGCAATGGCTGAAAGCCGGCCTTAAGGAAACACCGGCCCAGATGGCACGGCTGACGGAAAAGATCATCACCGATCAGATCCATGTGCTTTCCCAGGACCCTCTGGAATAAATCCTCCCCGTAAATGTGCAGACTCTGTCAAAAAATTCAGAAAACTATTGTAATTTCTGATTTTCTGTTCTATAATACACCCATAGCCAAAATTCATTTGATGGGAACAAGTAATCTGCAGCGGATATTTCAGAGAGACAGCGGTTGGTGTGAGCTGTTATTGAACCTGACAGACGAAATCATCCCGGAGAAGCAAACTGAAGTTTAGTAGGAGCGCCGGAGCAGAGCCACGTTACAGGTGATACGCATTAGAGGATGCGGAAATGAGCTGAATGTATTTCAGAAATTAAGGTGGTACCACGGTTTTTAATCGTCCTTTTTATTAAGGACGATTTTTTTTATTTCAAGGAGGTTTTTAATTATGAAGCTGCAAAAGAAACAAATCCTGCTGGTGAGCTTTATGCTCTTTTCTCTGTTCTTCGGGGCAGGCAACCTGATATTCCCGCCGTTTTTAGGACAGAATGCAGGAAGCCAGACCCCTCTTGCCATTGGCTCCTTTCTGATTACAGCTGTGGCTCTTCCTGTACTGGGAGTCATCGTTGTTGCAAAATTTGACGGACTGGAAAAGCTGGCGAGAAAAGTGAATCCAAAATTTGCCATTGTATTTACCATTCTTATCTATCTTTCCATCGGTCCCGGACTTGGCATCCCCAGAGCTGCCTCTCTCCCATTTGAGATGGCAGTGGCTCCCTATCTTCCCAAAGAGGCCAATCTGGCCTTATTTATGCTTGGATTTTCTCTTGTATTTTTCCTTATTGCCGGCTGGCTGGCCCTTACGCCCAATAAGCTGGTAGAGCGAATCGGAAAATTTTTAACTCCAAGCCTGTTATTTTTGCTGCTTTTTGTATTTTTCAATTTTCTTTTAAGAGGAAATGTCAATGTAGCAGAACCGCAGGAAAGCTATGTTTCCAGCCCGCTTGTGAAAGGATTTCTGGAAGGCTATCTGACAATGGATACCATTGCAGCTTTAAATTTCGGCCTTGTAATTGCCACCACCATCACCGGACTGGGAATCAGACAAAAATCAGATGTGATGAAATATACGGTTATGACGGGTATTTTTGCAGGACTCATCCTGGCCAGCGTCTATCTGATCCTAGCTTATATGGGTATGAGCTCCTCCGGCATATTCCCTATTCAGGAAAACGGAGCATGGACGCTGCGCTGTATTGTACATCAGCTTTTTGGAGATACCGGAGCTGTCCTTCTGGCAGCGATCTTTACTTTGGCCTGTCTGACAACCTGCGTAGGGCTGATTACTTCTATTTCACAGTATTTTTCAACCCTGACCTCCAGACTGTCCTACCGCCAGCTGGTTTTTCTGATCGCAGGATTTTCCTTTGTGGTCTGCAATCAGGGCCTGAATGTGATCTTAAGTATCTCTGTACCTGTACTGGATGCCATTTACCCTGTTTCCATCATGCTCATTGTCCTCGGACTGTGTGATTCCAAACTGGGACACATCCCCTTTATCTATCCCTGCACTATCGGCTCCGTGGGATTTATCAGCATCATTTACGCAGTTGAAAAAATCGGCCTGAATCTCGGAGGACTGGGCCGGATCTTCCACTCCCTTCCCCTGTATTCCGCCGGTCTGGGATGGACGGTCATTGCCGCTCTTGTTATGGCAGCGTGCATTCTGGTATTCCGGTTTTTACCGGTCCGCTCTCAAATCCGGTCATAAAAAGACAAAGCTCCCTGTATACTGAACTAACCGTATACAGGGAGCTGTTTGTTATTATGAAAAATGATGGGTCCTGGGATTTTTCCTTCTGGGGAATTATCCTCACCGGAGTATTGTTTTTAATGGCTTATGGAGCCGGACAGTGGACTGCCAGCCAGATAGAAACAGGATTTTTCGGTTCTGATAACCGTCTGGAAGCATCTGCTGACGGAAACTGGGGACTAGGGTTTCCCGAAAAAGGAAAAACTCCTGTTGGAAATGCCTCTGCCGGCTATTTAAAGCAGTATAACGCCTGGTATGCCGGAGATCCGGCAGAAAAGGTAATCTATCTCACCTTTGACGCCGGCTATGAAAATGGAAATACAGAGCTGATTCTGGATGCACTGAAAAAGCATCGCGCACCGGCGGCGTTCTTTCTGGTGGGGAACTATCTGGAAACCAGTCCGGAACTGGTAAAGCGAATGGTCTCTGAGGGACATATCGTTGGGAATCACACATACCATCACCCTGATATGTCAAAAATTTCCAGCCAGGAAGCCTTCCAAAAGGAACTGGCGGAGCTGGAGGCCCTCTATGAACAGACTACCGGACAGAAAATGAAGCGCTATTACCGCCCGCCTCAGGGAAAATACAGCGAAAGCAACCTGCAGATGGCAAAGGATATGGGGTATGACACCTTTTTCTGGAGCCTGGCCTATGTGGACTGGTACGAAGACAAACAGCCCTCGAAGGAAGAGGCCTTTGAAAAGCTTATCGGCCGCATCCATCCGGGGGCTGTGGTGCTTCTTCACAGTACCTCAAAAACCAATGGTCAGATTCTGGATGAGCTTCTGACGAAATGGGAAGAAATGGGATACCGTTTTGAATCACTGGATCACCTTACGGCTCAGTCTGTCAGGTGAGCTTCCCACTCTTTTTCCCTAAAGCCCGGAAATGCCCACTGTTCTGTAACCGCCAGAGGCCGCTTTACCAGCATACCGTCCGTTGCCAGAAGTTCAAGCTGCTCCTCCTCTGTCATCTGGGGCAGCTTATCCTTAAGCCCCAGCTCTTTATACAGGTTTCCGCTGGTATTAAAAAAACGCTTCAAAGGAAGACCGCTGCGTCTGTGCCAGTCAGCCAGCTCTTCCTTTGACGGATTCTGCTCTTTGACAGGCCTTTTTTCATAGGTAATTCCTTTTTCGTCCAGCCAGCTTAATGCCTTTTTACAGGTACTGCATTTATCATAGCATAATACGGTCAGCTTCATTTTTCTGATTCCTCCATATCCAATCTGCCTGAAAAGTGTTTATCATCCAGAATACGGGCCTCTATACCCTGTTTCTGTCCGTTTAAACACCTGATTCTTATGGTTCCGTCTAAAAGTTCTACCGTGTCCTCATAAAGAGCCCTCTCCTCTCCGAAAAGGGTCAGGCTTCCTCCTTCCATCCGCAGAGCGGATGGATTATCCTGACTGAGAGTTTCTTTCTGCCACTCCCCCTCCAGAGCCGTCTTTCCCTGAAGTGTTAAGCTTCCATCTCCCCGGATAGTAAGAGTACCCGGACCTTTCTTAAGCGCAGGCCCTGCGCTTAAAAGCCCGTTTTCCGTTCCCTTTTTCAGAACAAGGATCAGATCTCCCTGAATCTCAAGGGCCGGGATTTCTTCCTCCAGGCTGCCCGCCTGAAGTCCGTCCAGCGTCAGAGTATACTGGCCTCTGGAATTTCTCAGTACCCAGCCCTTTCCCTCTGTTACCTTTCCCTGCAGGGGAATAGGCGCCTCTTCTCCGGCAATCGCCACATAGCTGAGCGGAACCTGAGCTCTGGAAGTGGTAAGCCCCAATTTTGACGCTGCAAAAAGCCCCAGAAAGACGACCCCGGGACAGCAAATCATCACAAGACCGATAAACAGAAGGGCTTTCAGAATCCCTCCTGTAAATTCCTTTGGAATTTTTTTCATCCCTGTTTTATCCTTTCCTGCGCTTTTATCGTATTTTTAAGACCCAAAACGTTTCCGGCATCCTCTAACCGCCTGTAAAATTCCTCGAAAAAGGTTTCTGTACCCTCATAGGCTTCCATATAGAACCGGTTCAGAATATAAAGGCAGAGCTTTTTCGCCTCTGCCTGGCCTCCGGCTCCCAGAGAGCGTATTTTTTCCCCCAGCTCCTTTGCGGTATAATGCCAGTCATTGATAAACTGTTCATATGCCGCAAAATCCGGAGTATCCACCCATTTGCGGACCCGGACCTTTGTACGTTTCTCCTTTCTGCACTCATGGGTCTGAAGAAAATAGCGGAAGCTTCCATTTTCATAGAAACGGCCTAAAGGAAACAGGCGGCAGAAGCCGGGACGAATGGGATGGA
>CAUCBQ010000018.1 GCA_958441075.1 uncultured Clostridiaceae bacterium
TTCGTAAGAACTGTAATGCCTTTATGCAGGAGAGCGGCCGCCATCATGGGAAGGGCCGCATTTTTAGATCCCTGTATGGAGATTTCCCCTTTCAGGGGTACGCATCCACTGACACGGATTGCGGACAAAAGACCACCTCCGCAGCTATTATACTATACGAAAGTATATGCCCTTCATCCGCTATTTGTGCATCTGTCTTTCTTTTTCCTTTATTATACTGCTGCCCGTATCTGGTTGGATACGCTGAGTACAATTCCCATCTCTACCATAAGAAACAGAACCGAGGTACCGCCATAGCTGATAAAGGGAAGGGTAATTCCCGTGTTGGGAATCGTATTGGTCACGACTGCAATATTCAAAATAACCTGTATCGCAATATGAGCCATAACACCTACAACTAAAAGAGCTCCAAACAGATCCGGGGCGTCATTAGCAATCATAACAAACCGGTAAATCATAAGAAGAAACAGCATAATAACCGCAATGGCGCCAAAAAGCCCCAGTTCCTCACAGATAATGGCAAAAATCATATCATTCTGGGATTCCGGAAGAAAACCAAGCTTCTGGATACTTTCGCCCAGTCCCTGCCCCATCAGGCCGCCGGAACCAATGGCATAAAGTCCCTGAAGAGTCTGAAAGCTCTTTCCCTCCGGGTCCAGCTCCGGATTAAGCCATGCCACGATCCGATTATACTGATAGGGTTTAAGGATATGGATGTTTAAAAGAAATTTTCCAAGAGGCCCCGCTGTCATCAGTATGCCCAGCGCTCCTCCTCCTGCCAGAAAAAATGGCCACTTGACCTCACAGGCCACAAACAGCATAACAAACCCTATTCCCACCAGAATAATACCTGTACTCAGGTTATTTGCGGCTACAATCGCTCCAATGGCAACAGCCAGCAAAAATACCTTTCCCATAACTGCCCACCTGTTAATTTTTCCGCCCAGTTTTGTAATCACCGCTGCCAGCATGATAATCAGGGCAATCTTTGCAAACTCTGACGGCTGAAATCCAATGGGGCCGATATCCAGCCACCTCTTTTTTCCATTTACCTCCCGTCCCACCAGAGTTACTATAATCATAAGTATATGGGACAAAGCATAGGACGGCACTGCCAGCCGGTACAGCCAGTGATAATCCATCTTGGAAATAATCAGCATAAAGATAAAGCCTCCCAGGGCAATCGCACCCTGGCGCTGCATGAAATAAGCGCTGTTATAGTTCAGATCTTCATTCAGCTGGGCCGTGTAGGAGCTGGCGCTGTAGATCATTACCAGACCGAAAACAGTAAGGACTATGATGATCACCACCAGGCTCAGATCATAAAAACGGCGTTCCCGTTTCTTTTTCGGAACTGCTCCCGTTTCATAAGACTGCTGCTGATTGGCGTGTTTCTGAGTTCCATGTACCGTCTGCGCCCGGGCAGTCCTGCCATCCTGATGCATCCGCCGGTTCTGATCCGGACGGCTCTCTCTCTGCATCCTCTGCTCCTGAGATATGCGGCTGTTCTGAGGAGCACCCTGCCCGCCACGTTTCCGGGCAGTACCGCGTTTCTGGCCCCTGACAGGCTGCTGATACTCTGAATGCCTTTCTGTTCTTACAGAAGAACGTTTTCCGGTTCCCGTCTTTCTTTTTCCGCCGCCTCCGGTTCTTTGCCCGGACCGAACGTTTCTCTCCTGCGCTGTATCATACCGCACCGGCACCCTGGCCGCCGCTGTTCCCGTTATTTCTTCCGGCCTCGCTGCCCGGTGCTTATTTCCAGCCATTCCTTTCTACCTCCTACAGAGCCATCACACATTCTTTAAAGACGCGCCCCCGTTCCTCAAAATCTTTAAACATACCCCAGCTGGCACAGGCCGGACTTAAAAGCACACAGTCTCCGGAATCTGCATAAACAGCGCAGACCTGTACTGCCTCCTGCAGATCCTCTGCATACATCACATCCGTAAATCCGTGCTCTCTGGCACAGGCCGCAATCCGGTCCCGGGTCTGTCCAATGAGAACCAGATACTTCACCCTGCCTGAAAATTCCTCTGCCCAGGCACCGTAATCACTGTGTTTGTCATACCCGCCTGCAATCAGAAGCACCGGCCCCGGCATAGCTTTAAGGGCCCGGATGGCTGCTTCAGGATTCGTTCCCTTGGAATCATTATAATAGCGGACTCCTGTTCGTTCCCGTACAAACTCAATCCGATGCTCTACAGGCTTAAATTCCCTGGCAGCTTCTCCAATTGCTTCAAGAGATATCCCCATGGTCATGGAAACTGCCGCCGCCGCCATTACATTTTCGTAATTATGCTGTCCCAGAAGCTGAAGCTCCTTTACATTTAAAAGTACCTTTTCTTTTCCTGCCTCTGCATATACGATTTCCTCTCCTCTGAGGAAAAAGCCGTCTTTTAAAGCTTCCCTGGATGAAAACCAGATTACCTTTGGCTTCAGCCCCTCTTTTTTACCAAATTCTTTTAAAATGGGATCATCAAAATTCAGGACAACCGTATCCTCTTCTGTCTGATTCATGGTAATACACTCCTTGATCTGAGTGTAGGTCTCCATGCTTCCATGGCGGTCCAGATGATCGGGTGTAATATTTAAAATAACGCTTACATTGGGCCTGAAATCCATGATAGTTTCCAGCTGAAAGCTGCTGATCTCAGCCACAGTGACAGACTCCTCTGTCATCTCTGCGGCCTTTGCCGTAAAGGGTTCCCCTATATTTCCCACCACAAAGGTTTCTTCATATTTTTTCTTTAAAATAGCTCCTGTAAGAGCCGTAGTGGTTGTTTTTCCGTTCGTTCCCGTAATAGCGGCCAGCTTTCCCGCACTGCACTGGTAGGCCAGCTCAATCTCGCCCAAAATAGGAATCTTAGCCTCATCCACCACTGCCACAAAGGGGCTTGTAAGAGGAATTCCGGGGCTGATGATGCACAGCTCCACACCGAGAAGATCGGAGCGCTTGATCTCCCCTAAGACAAGGTTTACCTTTGCCCCCTCCTCAAACTGGTCTTTGATCTCTTTTTCATTCAGAGCTGTGTTCCCGTCATAGAGAACCACCTCTCCGCCCCGGTCCAGAATCAGCTTTGCCGCAGCAATGCCGCTTATGCCGGTTCCCGCAACTAATACTCTCTGACTTTGATCCATTTGTGGTTAAACCTCCTTTTTTGCCAAAGCTGCCGGCACTCCTACAGTCCCAGATAGGCCACCATGCACAAAATGGCCGTAACAATAGAAAATACGGCTACAACTCTTGTTTCAGACCATCCGCACAATTCAAAATGATGGTGGATGGGAGCCATTTTAAAAATTCTCTTCCCTCCGGTCTTTTTAAAATACGTAACCTGAATGATTACGGACAAAACCTCTACCAGATAAATCAAACCGATAATAGGAATAAACAGGGGCATACGCATCATATACGCAGCGGAGGCGACAAAGCCTCCCAGCGCCAGAGAGCCCGTATCTCCCATAAATACCTTTGCCGGATATACGTTAAAAAGCAGAAAGCCCAAAAGACTGCCCACCACGGCTCCTGTAATGGGGCTGATGCCCATATCCTCTCCAATGGCAACAATAGTTAAAAATGTAGCTACAAGAATGGTTACGCTGGTACACAAACCGTCCAGTCCATCCGTGAAATTTACTCCGTTGTCTGTTCCCAGAGTCACAAAAAACAGAGCCGGAACAAACAGGATGCCCAGGGAAAGGAATTTTCCATCCTTAAAGCCTCCGGTAAAGGGAATCAGCATATCTGTGCCCACCTCTCCGCTGTTAAGCACATACCAGGCAAAAATACCGGTAATCACGATCTGTCCCGCCAGCTTCTGGACCGGAGTTAATCCTTCTGACCGTTTCAGGATAATTTTAATATAATCATCCAGAAAGCCAATGATGCCAAAGCCTGCCGTCATAAAGAGCACAGGAATGATCTTAGGATAAGAAGGAATATAAAACAGGGATGTGATAATAATGCTGGATAAAATAATCAGCCCTCCCATGGTAGGAGTTCCCTGCTTTTTCAAATGGCTCTGAGGCCCGTCATCCCGGACCTGCTGACCGAATTTCAGCTTGTGAAGAAAGGGGATAATCACAGGACACAGCAGGGCGCTGATGGCAAATGCTATAATAATCGCTAATATCGTCTCATGAATCATAAGGCACCTCAATCTCATATGTATTCTGCCGGCAAAACGCCGGACAGCAATAATAGTATACGTCTTTTTCAGAGAATAATCAACCAGCTTTCGGCTCCGGGCAGATTCCCATATATGGAAGAATATTTTTAAATAATTCTCCGATTACCGGGGCGGCAATGGTTCCTCCGTAATAAATTCCCTGGGGCTCATCAATGGTAATCAGTGCCATTACCCTGGGATTATCTGCCGGAGCAAAGCCCAGAAAAGACGAAATATATTTTTTAAGGCTTCTTGGAAGCTTTTCCGAGGTAGCTGTCTTTCCTCCAATGCGAAACCCCTCCAGCGCTGCCCGTTTGCCGCTTCCTTCTGCCACAACCTGCTCCAGCACATACCTCATGGCAGCGCTGGTCTCAGAAGAAAGGATCTGCTTTCCCTGAGGATAGGAAAGCTCTTTTACTGCGCTCCCGTCAGAGCTGATCACCCTGACGCCGAAATGAGGCGTAACCCGGCGTCCGCCGTTTACAATAGAGGCTGCTGTGGTAATAAGCTGGATAGGCGTAATCTGAAAGGACTGTCCAAAGGATACGGTAGCCAGCTCCACAGCTCCCATTTTTTCCCTTTTATGCATAATCGTCGCCGCTTCTCCCGGAAGGTCAATTCCCGTTTTTCCTTTAAGGCCAAACTGTGTAAAATACTTATAATACCGGTCTGCTCCCAGACGCTGCCCTACATCGATAAATACCGGATTGCAGGAATTCATGACTCCCTGAAGAAAGGTTTCTGATCCATGGCCTCCTGCCTTGTGGCATCTGATCCTCCGATCCTCCACCACGCGGAAGCCGGGACAGCTGAAGGTATCGTTAAGCGTTACCACCCCTGCCTCCAGACCGGCAGCTGCCGTAATAATCTTAAAGGTTGATCCCGGTTCATAGGTATCATTGATACAGGTATTTCTCCACATGGCGTTTAACCGGTCCTGAAGCCCCATGGTTTCCGACCGGGCCGCAGTCTCCTCCTTCAGGCTCTGGCTTTTTAAATTCTGATCCGGCTCAAAAGGGTCATTTAAGTCAAATTCCGGCGCATTAACCATAGCAAGGAGTTCTCCGTTTTGAGGATTCATTACAATAACGGAAACCTTTTTTGCATTCTTCTGTTCCATGACCTGATAAGCCAGCTGCTGGGCATACATCTGGATATTCACATCCAGGCTGATCTGGAGATCATTTCCCGCAACAGGTTCTATCCTGTCCTCTGCTACCCGGTCCAGCTCCACTCCTCTTGCATCGGTCAGAGTGAGGATCACTCCATTTCTGCCCTTTAAATACGTTTCATACATAACCTCCAGACCGATAATACCCTGGTTATCTCCGCCGGTAAACCCCAAAACCTTGGAAGCCAGGCTGCCCCAGGGATAATATCTTTTATAATCCTCATCTACCTTTACTCCATCCAGCTTTAAAGCCCGTATCTTATCCCCTGTTCCCTTATCCACGTTTGTCTTTATAATCTCTCTGGAACTGCGCTTCTCCACCTTTTTACGAACCGGCTCCTCTGAAAGCTCCAATATACTGCAAAGCGAACGGATCACCTCTTCCCTGTCCGTAACCTGATTGTAGATTACAGAAATCGTACAAACCGTCCTGTTATCTGCAATCACATTTCCATTTACATCCAGAATCCGCCCTCTGGCTGCCTTGATGGTCCTCTCTCTTTCATGAAGGTCCCGGGCCATTTCACCATAGTGATCCGCCCGAACCAGCATAAGAAAACCAAGCCGCCCTAAAAGTCCGGTCATCGCCACGGCAATGAGCAGGCCCAGGACGGCTATGTTTTTTCTGTGCTTTGTCAAATTTCGGTTCATGCCATAACTTCCCCATCCGCCATTGATATTAAATATACGGATTCCGGCAGGATTTTATTCCCGTCAGGTTTCAGGGGAAGCTTCGCTTTCTTCTGAGGCTTCAGACGTTTTATTTGTCTCTTCCAAAGGCAGGGAAGGGGCGTTGGGGTCCGCCGGAACAGCATCTGGAAGTCCGCTTTCATAGCCTTCTCCTATATATTCATCTGTTTCATATACCTTTGTTTCTTCCTGTGTTTCCGTTTCCGGGGCCGTTTCTTCTTCCGGCTGGGAAGGTTCATTGATCCCCTCCTGCGCCGCTGTGCCGCCGGCCTGATCCTCACCGGCTTCTGCTTCCGGAAATACATTCATATATGGAAGGGCCTCAGCCATAATCTTTGCGAAAATACTGCTGGCAAAGGAACTGTGTGCCTGCTGGGGACCCGGAGGATAATTAGGAACATCCACCACAACATAGACAAAGAGCTGCGGATCTTCTGCAGGGGCGAATCCCGCAAAAGACAGAAGGTAATTTTTAGCAGAACGGGGCTGTTTTTCTGCCGTACCCGTCTTTCCGCCAATGTGATATCCCGCTACCTTCGCAGCTCCTCCGGTTCCGTTTTCCACTGTCTGAAACATGGCCTCATTAAGAAATTCCGAGGTTGCGGCAGATACGGTTTCACGCACCAGCACCGGGTCTTTTGACTCCACCACAGATCCCTGTTCATTCAAAATCTGGCGCATTACATGAGGCTCATAATAGGAGCCTCCGTTGATGACGGAGCAAAGGGCTGCAGCCATCTGGATCA
Source organism: uncultured Clostridiaceae bacterium (assembly GCA_958441075.1). Classification (GTDB taxonomy): domain Bacteria; phylum Bacillota; class Clostridia; order Lachnospirales; family Lachnospiraceae; genus Enterocloster. The sequence continues at coordinate 6,777 of CAUCBQ010000018.1, forward strand.
TGGTGCAATTATAGTTCTGTCCAAACGCATTGGTGGCAAGCTCTGTAGGCCCCATGTTTTCTGCACTGTAAATCAGGCCTGCTCCATCTGCCTCACCTGGAAGATCCACTCCCGTTTTCTGTCCCATTCCAAAAATAGCCTGATACTTTGTGAAAATATCCCTTCCCATCATGGCGCCGATCCGCATCATGGCTACATTGCAGGACTGCATAAGAGATTCCTGAAGGCTCAGAGAGCCATGGCCGCCTCTTACATAGGCTGTACACTTAATTGGCCAGCCGCCTACATTTAAAAGTCCCTCGCAGTCAAAAAATTCATTTCCCTTTAAAACACCTTCTTCCAGTCCTGCCGCTACTGTAAGGATCTTGGACGGAGAACCTGGCTCATAGGTATCGCTGACACAGAAATTTCTCCAGATCTGGTTCCAGACCACCTGACGCCCATAGGAGATTACATCCTCCCGTTTCGTATCGGCAATCATCTGCTCCTGAGTAAGAGTGGTATCGGGATGTTCCTTTTTGTATACAGAAACCGCATCCTTCTTCCCAAGCTCATAGAGCTGGTCATCACTGTACCCTTCAATTTTCCTGGGGTCATTTAAGTCAAATTTATTGGTGGTTGCCATTCCCAGAATCTCTCCGTTTTTAGGATTCATGGCAATGGCAGCCGTCACATGGCTTCCTACGGTGGTCTGCCATTCATCAATATATTTCTGAAGAATATTCTGAATATTTAAATCAATGGTAGAAACGATGGTTTTTCCGTTGGTCGGCTCCTTTAACACGCCCTCCAGATTATTTTCTTCATCCAGATAACCGTATTCCCTGCCGTTTACCCCCATCAGAGCTTCATTGTAAAACTGCTCGATCCCTCCGGTTCCCACTGTTCCGTCTGCGCTGGAAAAGCCGATTACATTACAGGCGGCAGAGCCATAGGGATACACCCTGCGGTACTGGTCCTCAAACCATACGCCCATAATCCTCAAACGGGACTGGCTTTCTTCCTCACTTGCATAATAGGCGGCATTGCGCTCCTTGCGCATGGTCTCAAAAGCCACCTTCTGATCATAGCTTAACTGTTTTCCCTTTTTATAGGGAACATAGGCCCTCTCGCTCTTTTCCTGAATCAGACTGCGGATTTCCCCGGAATCAAAACCAAAACAATCCACCAGAGCCTGAACCGTCGGTTCTAAGTAATACTCCGGCTTTTTCATAATCTGCTGGGGGTCCAGAATCAGATTATAAACCTTTTCGCTGGTAGCAAGCAGAGTACCGTTTCGGTCCACAATATCTCCACGCCTGTAGGGAAGAGTACGGCTGGAAAACTCCTGCTGCCTCTGGCTTAAAACGATCTTGCTGTACTGGTCATTGTTTTCCTTTACAATCCGGTACAGCACCCATATAAGAGCAAATAAAGCCAGCGTGATCACGATTGCCGTGATTGCCAGCTTTCCTCTCATATGTTCAGTAAATACTCTTTTCGAACGGGCGCTCCCTGATCCCTTCCGGCGGCCCGCAGACCGATCCCCATAGGGGGACGGCCTAGTGTTCCGGGATGTCTTCATACTGTCTTACATACTCGCTTTCTGTCTTATCATATAAGAGTACCTGGTCTCTCCTGGCATAAACCATGCCCAGCTCCCTGGTAGCAATCTCATAGATTCTGTTTAAATCAATACTGCTGTTGATGCTGGTTTCCAACGCATCATTTTCCGTCTTCATCTTCTCAAGCCGGGCTTCCAGCTGTTCAATATTGTGCATTCTGGCTGTGATGCCTGACTGCAGATGCAGATAGCTGACACAGATATACAGAGTACAGATACAGGCAGCTGCCAGAAGAAATACATAGGGCAGATCCATCGCCATGGCTCTCTCCTGATTGCGGCGCTGCTGCTGCCTTTGGCGCAGTCCGGTCTTTTTCCGCCTGACCGGCTTCTCTCTTTCCGGCCTGCGCTCCGGTTCCAGCTTTGGTGCGGCTGTACCCCCGATATAAGCCATATCACGGGTATTTCTTCTGTTGTACGCCCCACTTCTGCCTGCGGGCTTACCCATTCTTTGGGCCATGGATCACTCCTCCCTTCATTCCCTTCTATACGGTCCGTTTTCCTCTGTTCACTCTCCCCGTTCAAATACTCTCAGCTTTGCGCTCTTTGAGCGGCTGTTTTCCTCTAATTCCTCCTCTGAGGGCAGGATGGGCTTCCGGGTAATCACCTTCCCCAGACTCTTTCTCCCACAGACACAGACCGGAAAATCGGGAGGACAGATACAGGGGTCCTCATTGGTCCTGAACCGGCTCTTCACGATACGGTCTTCCAGAGAATGGAATGTAATAATGCTTAACCGGCCTCCCGGATTTAACAGTTTTATCATACCGTCAATAGATTCTTCCAGCACATCCAGCTCATGGTTCAGCTCAATGCGGATAGCTTGAAAAGTTCTCTTGGCAGGGTGACCTCCTGTGGCTCTTACCTTTGCCGGAATTGCCGCCTTTATAATCTCGCACAGCTCTCCCGTAGTAGTAACGGGCTTCTCCTGTCTTGCCTTTACAATATGCTTTGCAATGTTTTTGGCAAAGCGGTCTTCTCCGTAATCACGAATAATGCGGAACAGCTCCATCTCGCTGTATCCGTTTACAATATCTGCGGCTGTTTCTTCCTTTCTCTGATCCATCCGCATATCAAGAGGCGCATCCTCTCTGTATGTAAATCCCCTGGAAGCTGTATCTAACTGGTAGGAGGAAACCCCCAGATCCAGATAAATTCCGTCCACACGCGGGATATCCAATTCCCTTAAAACAGCTTCCATGCTGCGGTAATTGCTCCTGACAATGGTAACCTTGTCCTTAAATGGAGCCAGACGGCGTCCTGCCGCCTCTATGGCATCCGCATCCTGATCAATCCCGATCAGCCGGCCGCTTCCCAGGCGTTTGCACACCTCATATGCATGACCGCCTCCGCCCAGTGTACCGTCTACATAAATACCTCCCGGCTTTATGTTCAGGCTTCCCACTGTCTCATACAACAGTACGGACTTATGTACAAATCCATGTTCCTCCATCAAATACCCAAGCCTTCCATATGTTCTGCGATTTCTTCCATATCATCAAAGGTGTTGGCCTCTGCCCATTTATCCTTATTCCAGATTTCAATGCGGCTTCCAACGCCCACAAGCACAGCATCCTTTTCAATGCCTGCAAATTCCCGTAAAACAGAGGGCAGAAGAATCCTCCCCTGTCTGTCTACCTCACATGTGGCAGCACTTCCCAAAAGAAAACGGGCAAACTTACGTCCTGCAGCATTGGTAAGGGGCAGGGAGCGAAGCTTCTCTTCAAGAGCAGTCCATTCTGAATTATCATACACAAAAAGGCAGTTATCGAGCCCCTTCGTAATTACGAACTCATCCCCTAACTGCTCTCTGAAACGCGACGGAACGATCAGACGTCCCTTGGCGTCCACTGTATGATTGTATTCACCCATGAACATAGCTCATCACCTGCCGTACATCCCATGGCAAACCAGCGCGGCCGGGGGGGAATTCCAAATCCCCCGCTTTATCCACGCAACAACCATCCTTTACCACTTTGCACCACTTTCTACCACTTGTATGTCCATAATAGTACAGAAACTGGGAATTGGCAAGAAGTTTTTACGTTTTTATTTCAAAAAAGGGAAGGAATTTTCTGGAAAAAAGCAAGCGGCAGACAACGGATTTTGTTCCCTGTCTGCCACTTAAGCTTTATATATTTCACTGTCTGTTTTGAAAAATGGGTTTTACTTTTCTTTTTTGCTTAATTTTTTGTAATGATAGGTCAGGGCCCCCACTGCGGCCCCCACCAGAGCAGCAGAAAGAAGCTGAGACACAGCCAGTGAGGTTCCCGGAACCTTCAGCTGATCTGTCCGCAGTCCCTCAATCCAAAACCGTCCTGCACCATAGCCCAAAAAGTAAATCCAGAGCATTTCTCCGTCAAAGCGCTTGCGTTTCCTGTACCAGAGCATAAAGAGAAGGACGCCCAGATTCCACACCGATTCATACAAAAAGGTGGGATGAACCTGAATATATGCCACACCGTTTTCCACGATTCTGTGATCCATCAGTTCCTGGGAAATCATGGACGGATTAACAATGCTCTCTTTGATTCTCATAGCAAACAGGCTGTCCGTATAACCTCCAAATGCCTCGCAGTTAAAGAAATTCCCCCACCGGCCGATGATCTGTCCTGTAATCAGTCCCAGAATCCCCGTCTCTGCCATAGAAAAAAAGGACTGACGGCGTACTCTGGTAAATACGGTCAGGGTGATCACCGCGGCAATCACTCCGCCGTAAATGGCCAGGCCTCCGGCCCGCAGATTGAAAATCTGAAGAAGGTCATTTTTATAGTTATCCCACTCAAAAGCCACATAGTAAAGTCTGGCTCCTATGATGGAAAACACAATGGCGTAAAGGGCAAAATCCAGATAAAGATCCGGGTCCTGTCCTCTGCGCTTTGCATCTGAAAATGCTACCGCCATACCAGCCAGCATTCCAAGTCCGATAATAATGCCGTAAAAGGCAATCCTGAATCCAAAAACAGAAATGCTGTTTGGCAGGTGGGTAAACGTAATCCCAAGGTTTACAAAGCTGAGATCTGCTCCTGTTGCTTCCATAATATATACTTCCTTCCCGGCAGAAATAAAAGCCTGCGCAGCTTCTGCCCTCTGATGTCATTTTCTGTCTGTACCCCTATACATCCAGACAGCTTCCCCCAATAAATTCCCTGAGAATCGAATTTTTCGGGATGTCCTCGCTGCTGACCCCAATAAAATAATCCAGAAATTTAAGCAGCCTCTTTGCCTCCACATATTCGTCGCAGTCTTTGGGAATTCCAAAAAGAAGCGGCTCTACATACTGCTTTAATACTGCCAGCTCATATACAAGCGCTGAATTAAACATGGCGTCCGCCTCTTCCTGATAGGGAAAAATATTCTGTTCCTCTCCCCTGCGCACAGAAGGCCACATCCGGATTGTTTCCCTGGCAGAAGAACCGCGGGTTCTGGCATCCCGTACCATACGGCGGATCAGGCGTCCGTCTGTAGTGGGAATCCGGTTGTGCTCATCAATATTTAACTGTGTTAAGGCACTGATATAAATCTTAAATTTACTCTCTCTTGGCAAAGCATGGGACAGCTCATCATTCAGGCAGTGGATTCCCTCAATCACAAGGATATCCTCCTTCCCCAGCTGCAGGAAATCGCCCTTATACTCCCGTATGCCCTTTTTAAAATTATAGTATGGAAGCTCCACCCTTTCCCCCGCCATCAAAGCCCTCATATCCCGGTTAAACTGCTCCACATCCAGGCATTTGATACTCTCATAGTCATAATTGCCATCTGCATCCCTTGGACTGTCTACCCGGTTTACAAAGTAATTGTCCACTGCAATAGGATGGGGGCGCAGCCCCGCAGCCTCCAGCTGAATCGACAAACGGTGGGAAAAGGTCGTTTTTCCTGAAGAAGATGGGCCTGCAATCATAACAAATTTCGCTGTTTTCTTCTCAGCGATCTGCGCCGCAATCTCTGCAATTTTCTTTTCCTGAAGCGCCTCCTGAATCAGAATCAGATGTGCCATTCCTCCTGAAGCAATGGTGTCATTTAAAGCCCCCACTGTTTCCAAATCCACCCGTCTGCCCCAGCGGGAGGATTCTGCCAGAGTGGCAAACAGCTTATCCTGCGGCACAAACTCAGGAAGCCTCTTTGGAGCTCCCATAACAGGAAGAAGGAGTACAAAACCATACTGATACCGCTTTAAGTCAAAATATTTCAGATATCCCGTATCCGGAACCATATATCCGTAATAGTAATCCTCAAAGCCGTCAATGCTGTATATATTTACCCGTGATACGCGGCGGTAGTGAAACAGCCTCTCCTTATCATACATACGGTGGCTGTGAAACAGCTCAATGGCGTCATCTGTGGACACACTGCGCTTCTGGATAGGGATCTTCCGATTGACGTATTCTCTCATTTTCGCCTTTACCTGCTCTAAAAAAGCCTCATCTACCGTAAATGCCCCCCGTGCCTCTACAAAAAATCCCTTCCCAACGGAGAAATCCACAATCACTTTTTCCACGTGCTCCGCCCCGGCCACTGCATAGAGAGCCTTTAACATCATCAGGGTCGCACTGCGCTGATAGGCAGACATCCCCGGCTTCTCTTCTGCGGTGATAAAACGCAGTCTGCCATCCCTGACTGTTTTGTAAAGCTCCTGAAGCTTCCCATTGATCTGCACCAGCAGAATATCATGTTCAAACTGGTTCTGATATTCTGCCGCCACCTGTGCCCAGGTGGTTCCCTGAGGATATTCTCTTATGTCTGTTCCGATTGTCACCTGCGCCATATGATTACCTCCCCATTTTTAATTTTCTGCATCCGTTCCGGCAGTTTAATCCTTCCTACACAAGCACTGCGGGCCAGGCCGGAGCTGCCAGAACAAGCTCTGCCTCCCCCTTAAGCTTTTCTGCCAGAACTTCTGCCATATGATGAATAAAAATATGCTCCATTCCGTAGTGGCCTGCGTCAATCACCGCCAGTCCCCTGGCTGCCGCATCGATTCCCGTATGGTGCCCGATATCTCCGGTAATCAAAACGTCTGCTCCCGCAGAAATTGCCTCCTCAATGACGCTTGCCCCGGAGCCGGGACAGAGAGCCGCCGTTTTCACTTCCTTTTCCATCTGTTCAGGCCCGTAAACCAGAGCAAATGGAAGGCCAAAGGCTTTCTTTACCTCCTCAGCCAGGCTTCCCACTGTCATACTCCTGTTAAAGCTTCCTACCGCTCCAATCCCATAGGAACGGAAGATTCCATCTTTTTCCATTTCTCCCATAACCTCTAAGGGGCTTATCTCCTTCATATCCAGCCGGTCAGCTGCCAGCGCTGCCATTCCCTCCGGTGCAGCGTCAAAATTCGTATGCATGGCATAAAGGGAAATGTCTGCCTGAATCAGCCGCACCAGCCGTCTTGTGATAAAATTCTGATCGTTTACCTTTTTAATGGGACGGAAAATAAGGGGATGGTGGGTGAGAAGAAGATCTGCCCTTTCCCGGATTGCCGCCTCCACAACCTCATCCGTCGCATCCAGGGCAATATAGATCTTTTTTACCTCCTTATCACTTCTTCCCGCCAAAAGTCCGGGATTATCCCAGTCACAGGCACAGCCTTCCGGAGCTGTTTCCTGTAATATCTTTATGATGTCACTGCACTTCATATTCTGCCTCCCTGATCCATGATAATTCTTCCAAGAGAACCTTTCTGGCCTTTTTCTGGCCTTCCGTAAGATCTGTCTCTTCTTTTGGAAAGGATGCAAGGATAGCGCGCACACGATCCTCTTCCTTTTTTAAATATTCTTTTAAAACGGGATTCTTCTGATCAAGAAGATATTTTCCATAGCGGTATTCAATGGTTCTGCCATAGGCCATGGAGCCCCGTACCACGCTCATAACTGTATAATATTTGCCTTCCTCCCGGAGCATGGCCTCTTTTTCAATAGAAAATCCCTGCTCCGAAAGAAAACGGCGTACCTTTTCCAGATCTGACTGAGGGGAGAGTATAAAGCGCCGGATGCTGCTCCAGAGCCGCTTTCCCTCCCGTATGATTCTGATTTCCAGTTCTCCCCCCATACCGGCGATAATCACCGTATCTGCCTCACCGGGCTTTAACTCCTTTAAGCCATCGCTTAACCGGGTGCTTATGGGAATATCTGAAATCTCTGCCTCTTTTATATGGGCAGCTGCCCGTTTTAGAGGTCCCTTCCGAACATCCATGGCAAGAGCGCTTTTTATGCGGCCTTTTTTCGCCAGATAAATAGGAACAAAGCCGTGATCTGTACCGACATCAGCGATCCGGCTGTCCTGAGGCACAAAAGAGGCCACAAGTTTCAGGCGCTCTGACAGATGAGGGATAAAATTTTCTGTATAATTTGTCATATTCGTTTTCCTGTTATTATAGTTTTTTATTAATCCAGAGAAATGTGAAGCTGCTTTAAGGCAGCCTGCTGCTTTATGATCTCCTGAAGCTGGGCGATGTCCCCTGCATTGCGGCTGGCAGTATCAAGGCTGTTTTTCCTCACCTTTAAAACCGTTTCCGCAAAGGCTTTTTTCTGTTCCTCATTATTCAGTGACTCCTTCAGGCTGGCATTAAAGAGAGCTGCTACCTCCCTGTACTGGTCGTCGTCATTGATAAAACGGCTGAGAATGGCAGCGGGATTTAAACTGCCCTGCTCATGGCCCTCAAAGACCATCACTGCCACCTGATGATACAGCTCCTCCACAAAATCATCTGCTGTTATGATTCCCCGAATCTTATCAAACAGAGACGGATTCTCAATGAGCCAGGTCAAAAGCAGACGCTGGGAGCGGCGTATACCATCCTCTCTGTCGGGACGGCGGCGGTTTCTGGCTGGCGATCCGTCCCTTGTCCGGCTTTCAGCCGTTCCCTCAAAAGAGGACGTCTCATCCGATGATGCTTCTCTGCTGCCGCGGCCTCCTGTATCCTCCCTGTAGCTATCTCCTGACTTTAATCCAAGCTTCATTCCCATGCGGTTTACCAGCTGGCGCAGCTCCTCCTCCCGGATCATATGCGCTCTGGCTACTGCCTGAAGATAATTATCTCTCTCTAAGGGTTCCCCGAACTGGAGCAGCTTTCTGGCCGTTTCCTGATAAAATTTCGTTTTCTGCTCCGGATCATCCATGGAATACTCCCTCTTAAGCACATCAATCTCAAACAGGAAACTGTTTTTCGCCTCTGAAATCCTCGTTCTGAATGCATCCGGCCCCATCTTCTTGATAAATTCATCCGGGTCCTTGCAGGGACTCATATTCAGAATTCTGGCTGAAATTCCTGCTTCCCGCAGAATTGGAATGGCTCTCAGGGCTGCCTTTATGCCGGCGCCGTCGCTGTCATAGGTTAATACCACCTGATCTGTATAGCGTTTCAGAATCCCTGCATGCTGGCTGGTAAAGGCGGTTCCCAGAGATGCCACCGCATTGGTAAATCCGGCCTGATGCAGGGAAATCACATCCAGATAGCCCTCGCAGATCAGCATGAACTTTTCTCTTGTAGTTCTGGCATAATTTAAGCCGTAAAGGCTTCGGCTTTTATCAAACAGCCGGGTTTCCGGGGAATTTAAATACTTTGGTTCCCCCTCCCCCATTACGCGTCCGCCAAAGCCGATCACACGATTATTTACATCCATAATGGGAAACATGACCCGGTTCCAGAACTTATCCCGTCCTCCCCGCTCCTCTACAGTCACAAGGCCCGTTTCTTTCAGAAAACTGTCCTCATATCCCTTTTCTCTTAAAAACCGATACAGATCATCGCTTGTCTTATTGGAATAGCCCAGGCCAAACCGCAGAATTGTTTCATCTGTAAGCCCCCGTTTTTCCTTAAAGTATTCATATCCCGCTTTTCCCTGAGGCTGCTTTAACTGATAATAAAAATAATTGGCAGCCAGCTTATTTACCTCCAGAAGCCGGGCGCGAAATTCTGCCTGTTCCCTGGCTTCTTTGCTGTATTCCATCTTGGGAAGACTGATCCCGGCCCGGTCTGCCAGAGCAGTCAGCGCCTCCTGAAATGTATAATTTTCATACTCCATCACAAAGGTAAGCACATTTCCCCCTGCCCCGCAGCCAAAACAGTAATACATCTGCTTGGACGGAGAAACGGAAAAGGAAGGCGATTTTTCATTGTGAAACGGACAAAGGCCAAAATAATTGGCCCCTTTTTTCTGCAGCTTTACATATCCTGAGATCACATCCACGATGTCATTTTTCATCCTCACTTCTTCTATGACTTCATCCGGATAGTACATGCATCTTCTCCCTTCCGACTCTTTTCAGTACACCTTCCACCGTTTGGGCACAAACAGCTCCTCAAACTGGTCAATGGCGTAAATATCACTCATTCCCGCAATATAATCGCAGACCACCCGGGATTTTTTCTCCCCATTTACCATCAAAAGAATATATTCCATGGGAAGCTGGTCCACGTGCTTCATATAGTATTCATACAGTCTGGCAATCATCTCCTGAGCCTTGCCCTCTTCTGCTTTTGGAATATCATTTCTGTATACATGTTCAAACATCCACTGGCGCAGGCCCTTCATAGCCTCCTCCATATCCGGCGACATGGCGATCTGAGGCTGATCCATACTGTTTAAAATAAGATCCCGGATCATCCGATTTAACCGCTCTCTCACACTGTTTCCCAGAACGTCTGTATATTCCTTTGGAAGCTCCTCCTCTGCAAACATATGGGCACGGATGGCATCGTCTATATCGTGGTTGATATAGGCGATCTTGTCTGACAGCCGGACAATGGCTCCTTCCAGCGTGGAGGGATGACCGGCAGTCCGGTGGTTTAAAATCCCATCCCTGACCTCCCAGGTCAGATTAAGTCCCCTTCCGTCCTTTTCCAGTACCTCTACAATGCGGACACTCTGCTCATAATGGGTAAAGCCGTCCTCACAGATCTGATTTAAAATATACTCTCCCGAATGCCCAAAGGGCGTATGGCCCAGATCGTGGCCCAAAGCAATGGCTTCTGTAAGGCTTTCGTTCAAACGCAGGGATTTTGCAATGGTTCTGGCAATCTGGGACACCTCCAGGGTATGTGTCAGCCGGGTACGGTAATGATCCCCTTCCGGAGCCAAAAACACCTGTGTTTTATGCTTCATCCTGCGGAATGCCTTGCTGTGAAGAATCCGGTCTCTGTCTCTTTGATACTCCGGCCGTATATCGCAGAGCGGTTCTGTCCGGTCCCGTCCCCGCGTACGGGAAGAAAAGGAGGCATAGGGGCTTAAAATCTGCTCCTCCAAAGCTTCCAGAGACTCTCTTACATTCATTCCGCCACCTCTTTTCTCTGATTGTCTGTCTGATGTATAAACAAAAGCACCGGCTGCGTCCTGTGGCAGTCGATGCTCTCATTATAGCACAAATATGTTCCGATGAACAGCGCGGCTTTCACTCATGATGTCTCCGCTGTCAGGAAGCTTCATGGCAGCCTGTCACATCCGGCACTACCGCCACCTTGATCACATGATCCCTGCGGTTTTCAAAAAGCTCATATGCTGCCTCAATCTCCGAAAGCTTAAATCTATGTGTAATTAAAGCTGTTGTATCCAGCTTTCCCTCACGAATCAGGGAAAGAATTTCCTCACAGTCACAGCCATCCACTCCGCCTGTTTTAAAGGTCAGATTTTTTCCATACATCTCAGGAAGAGGCAGTACCTGGGGCCTGTCATAGAGGGCCACTACAGTCACTGTTCCATTCGGCCGGGCACACTCCCATGCCATACGGAAGGTATCCTCTGTTCCCGCCACTTCCAGAACCACATCCGCACCTCCATGGCGGCTTTCTCTCTGTACTGCCTCCCAAACCTCCTCCGGAGAAATAACTGTCACATCCGGATAATGCTCCCTGATAAAACAGCGTCTTTCCTCATCCTGTTCACACAGAAGAATCTTTTCCGGCTCCTTTAACATCACACACAGCAGAGTGCAGATACCTGTCGGGCCGCCGCCAATAATCAGCACCGTATCCTCTCTGGTAATCTCTGATATTCTGGCTGCCCAGAACCCGGTAGCCAGTACGTCGCCCACAAAAAGAGCCTGTTCATCACTGACCTCAGCCGGGATTTTATTTAACCCCTGGTCTGCATATGGAACACGCACGTACTCTGCCTGACCTCCGTCAATCCGGCATCCCAAAGCCCAGCCGCCATCCGGATCTGTACAGTTATTTACATAACCCTTCCGGCAGAAAAAACACGTACCGCAAAAGGTTTCTACATTTACCGTTACCCGGTCTCCCGGCTTTACTCCGGTTACATCTTCTCCGATTTCTTCCACAATTCCCACCATTTCATGGCCCACCGTTATTCCGGGAACCGCCCGGGGCACAGAACCGTGCTTAATATGAAGATCACTGGTACAGATGCTGGACATGGTAACGCGCACAATAGCATCTCTGGAATCCAAAATCTTTGGAACGGGCTTGCTGCAGAGCTCAAATTTTCCCTTTTCCACATAGGTATACGCAAGCATGAAAGAACCTCCTGACATTTAAAATAACTGCTTACAGCTTACCACAATGCCGCAGGTTTCGCAATCACAGAGGTTTTCTTTTTTAAGATCCAAAGCAGGAAGGAACTCTGGATTTTTGTTGTAAACAGCTGCTTTTATAAACTGTCTCTGACACACAGCGCTCCCGAGGATGTCAAGTCATTGCTACAAAAAATATGCGGCTTTTTTGCCACGAAAATGGCTTAAAACCGCATATTTCTGTATAGAGGACGTTATATAATTGTCACA
>CAUCBQ010000019.1 GCA_958441075.1 uncultured Clostridiaceae bacterium
GGTGGCTCAGCTGGTTAGAGCGCCGCCCTGTCACGGCGGAGGTCGTGGGTTCGAATCCCATCCGGGTCGCTTAAATGTCACAAAGGTGTACATTTATAACATGAATATGGGGTCTTAGCTCAGCTGGGAGAGCATCTGCCTTACAAGCAGAGGGTCATAGGTTCGAGCCCTATAGGCCCCATTTGTGTTTTGCGGGTGTGGTGGAATAGGCAGACACAAGGGACTTAAAATCCCTCGGACTTAACATCCGTGCCGGTTCAAGTCCGGCCACCCGCATTTCTTATTCGGTCACACGGGAGCAGGCATCCTGTGCGGCTGTTTTTATATCTGCGGGCATGGCGGAATTGGCAGACGCGCCAGATTTAGGTTCTGGTGTCTAAGACGTGCAGGTTCAAGTCCTGTTGCCCGCATTAAAAACGTTGTATTGTCGTGATTCATGGCTGTGCAGCGTTTTTTTAATAGAATTTTTGTGCTATAATAGAAGAAGCGACAACAGATGAGGTGCAGTGGAATGAATCATTTAAAAAAGTTATTTGCCCAGGTGGATATGACAGAGGGGAGGCCCTGGGAAAAGATCATTATCTTTACGATCCCCATGATTATTGGCAATGTGGCCCAGCAGCTTTATAATACAGTGGACAGTATTGTAGTGGGACGATATGTGGGTGACAATGCTCTGGCGGCAGTTGGAAGCGCCAGCCCGATTTTAAATCTTTTACTGGTTCTTTTTATTGGAATTTCCATGGGGGCCAGTATTATGGTCTCCCAGTATTTTGGTTCACGGGACAGGGAAAATCTGTCGCGGACCATTGGCAGCGTTTTGACCCTGACAGCAGCTTCAGCAGTTTTTCTGATGGTAGTGGGAGCGGTAGCCATTCGTCCCATTCTGGAAATGCTGAATACTCCGGCCAGCATTATAGACTGGTGTTCAGACTATCTGTTTATTATGATGTATGGGATTGCAGGAGTGGCATATTATAATATTCTCTGCGGTGTGCTCAGGGGACTTGGGGACTCTTTTTCTGCTTTGGCCTATCTGATGGTCGCCACAGTGATTAATATTGTGCTGGATTTGTGGTTTGTGGCTGGTTTAAATATGGGAGTACCGGGAGTTGCCCTTGCTACGGTGATTGCTCAGATGATCTCTGCAATTTTGTGCTTTTTAAAGCTTCGAAAGATGAAGCATCTGTTTGATTTAAAGGTACATTACTTAAAGCCTCATAAAGAGAATATTATGACGGTAGTGCGCCTGGGAGTTCCCAGTGGCATTACTCAGGCAATTTTTTCTCTGGCTATGGTTGTAGTGCAGTCTCTGACAAACAGTTTTGGAGAAATGGTAATTGCTGCTAATGTAATTATCATGAGAGTGGATGGCTTTGCCATGATGCCGAATTTTTCCTTTGGTACAGCTATGACTACATATTCGGGACAGAATGTAGGAGCCAGAAGGCTGGATCGGGTGAAAATGGGAGCCAGACAGGGAACGATGATTGCAATAGGGACATCTGCGGCTATTACGGGTGTGATATTACTGTTTGGCCGTCATTTGATGGCAATTTTTACCTCTACTTCTGAACTTGTCACCTTAAGCAACAGAATGATGCAGGTTCTGGCCCTGGGGTATATTGCCATGGCAGTTACTCAAAGTTTGTCTGGAGTTATGAGAGGAGCCGGAGATACCATGACGCCTATGTGGATTTCTCTGATTACCACAGTGGCTGTTCGCGTACCTCTGGCATATGGGATTGCATGGTTTACCAGAACACCGGAAACGCCGGGAGGATGGTATGCCTGTATATGGATCTCCCTTCTTGTTTCCTGGGTGTTGGGAGCCGTGATTACTTCTTGCTTTTACAAGTGGGGAAAATGGAAAGAAAAGGCTATTGGATGAGAAAAGGACAGTAGTATCATAAATGCAGGGGAATTGCTCCGGATAATGGCAGAGATGCCGTTGTTCGGAGCTTTTTGCATTTTATGCTGAAGGGCAGGCGGAACAGCATGGATGAATATTCAACAATTGAAATGACTACTGTCTTGTCACATGACAAAAAGAGTGCTATAATGCCAAATGTTGCGTGAAATATTTCAGAGGAACGAGTATTATGGAGGAACCCATGTCAATAGCTGAAGAAATCAATAATTTAAAAAAGGAAAAAAATGCAGTGATCCTGGCCCATTACTATGTGGCAGATGAGATACAGGAGATTGCAGATTATATTGGAGATTCTTACTACCTGAGTAAGGCGGCGCAGAAAACACCAGCAGACATAATTGTATTTTGCGGAGTGAAATTCATGGGAGAAAGCGCTGCAATCCTGAATCCTCACAAGAAGGTTCTGATGCCGGATATGACAGCAGACTGTGCCATGGCACATATGGTAAAGCTGGAAAAGATCCGTGAGATGAGAGAACGATATGAGGATCTGGCGGTTGTATGTTATATCAATTCTACAGCAGAGATTAAGACGTATTCAGATGTGTGTGTTACATCAGCCAATGCAGTGAAAATTGTAAAGAATCTGCCGAATCAGAATATTTTCTTTATTCCTGATGGAAATCTGGGAAGATATGTGGCAGAGCAGGTTCCGGAGAAGCATGTGATTTTTAATGATGGATATTGTCCCATTCATGCGGCTATGTCTGCTGAGGCTGTAAAAGCAGAAAAGCAGAAACATCCGAAGGCAAAATTTCTGGTTCATCCTGAGTGTACAGGGGAACTGCTGGAACTGGCAGATTACATAGGAAGCACATCGGGAATTATTGATTTTGTTGCAGGAGATGGAGGTCGGGAATACATTATCGGTACAGAAGCAGGTGTATTGTATGAACTGAAAAAACAGAATCCGGACAAAACATTTTATATGATTTCAGAAAACCAGATCTGCACAGATATGAAACTGATTACACTGGAAAAGGTTCTGGATGTTTTAAAGAGAGAAATAAACGAGATTAAGGTTCCGGAGAAAGTGAGGATTCAGGCGGGAGCACCATTGGAAAAAATGCTGATGCTGGCCCGATAAAATGATATGAAGACAGATATTTTAATTGCAGGAAGCGGCTGTTCTGGTTTGTACTGTGCGCTGAACCTTCCGGAAAATAAGAATATTACAGTGCTTACAAAGGCCGGTGCAGAGGAAAATGATTCTTTTCTGGCTCAGGGCGGGATGTGTATGCTCAGGGATGAGTCTGATTACAGGGGCTTCTTTGAAGATACGATGAAAGCAGGACACTATGAAAATGATGAAAAATCCGTAGAGATAATGATTCGTTCATCCCGGTCTGTAGTGGAAGATCTGCTGCAGTTTGGCGCAGATTTTCAGAAGGATGAGAACGGGGAGCTGGTTTTTACCAGAGAAGGAGCTCATTCAGAGAAGCGGATTATTTTTCACAAGGATGTGACTGGCAAGGAGATTACCAGTACATTGCTGGCTCAGGTAAAGGGGCGTCAAAACATCGTACTTTTGGAACATACATCAATGGTGGATTTAATTGAGGAAAATAATATATGTTATGGAGCTGTGATTCAGAATCCGGATGGAAGCATGGAAGCCATTGAGGCAGATTACACGGTTATGGCTACTGGAGGAATCGGAGGCCTGTACAGACATTCTACTAATTTCCGCCATTTGACGGGAGATGCCCTTGCGATTGCGGTCCGTCATAGCATTGCGCTGAGGGATATTTCCTATGTACAGATTCACCCTACAACACTGTATGCGGATGAGGAGAGAAGCTTTCTGATCTCTGAATCTGTACGGGGAGAGGGGGCAGTGCTGCGGGACAAAAACGGTCATCGCTTTGTCAATGAGCTTCTTCCCAGAGATCTGCTGACAAAAGCCATTTTAGAGCAGATGGAGAAAGATGGAACAGATTTTGTCTGGGAGGATCTGCGGACCATACCCGAAAATGAGCTGAACTGTCATTTCCCCAACATTGTTGAACATTGCAGGGAAATGGGGTATGATGTAACAAAAGAATGCATACCGGTAGTGCCGGCCCAGCATTATTTTATGGGAGGAATTAAGGTCAGCCATGAGAGTAAAACATCTATGGAACAGCTTTATGCAGTAGGAGAGACAGCCTGCAACGGCGTCCATGGAAAAAACCGTCTGGCCAGCAATTCTCTTCTGGAAAGTCTCGTATTTGCAAAGCGTGCCGCCCTTGATATATCGAAGCATGCCGGGGAGGTAAAAAGAAACAGTCAGTTGTTTGAAACACTGAATATGAGTCAGTATGAGGATTTAACCGGATTATATGAAACGTACCGTGAACTGGTGAAAAATGAGATTAAAGGAGAAGAAAAATGTACGATCAGGTAACTTTAAAATTAAATGTAGATCCGTTGATTTTAAGTGCATTGCGCGAGGATATTACCAGTGAGGATGTATCTGCAAACAGTATTATGAAAAAGCCTCAGGCCGGAGAAGTGGATCTGATCTGCAAGCAGGATGGCATTATCTGCGGCTTACAGGTTTTTGAACGGGTATTTACCCTTTTAGATGACAGTACAAGAGTGGAATTTTTTGCAGAAGATGGAGACGAGGTAAAAAGCGGACAGCTTCTGGCAAAGGTTTATGGTGATATCCGCGTACTTCTGTGCGGAGAGAGGACGGCTCTCAATTATTTACAGAGAATGAGCGGTATTGCCACTTATACCCATTCGGTAGCGGCACTGTTAAAGGGAACAAAGACAAAGCTTCTTGATACCAGAAAGACGACTCCGAATAACCGTATTTTTGAGAAATATTCCGTTCGCATAGGCGGTGGAAACAATCACAGATACAATCTTTCTGACGGTGTGCTGCTGAAGGATAATCATATCGGAGCAGCAGGAGGCGTAGCTGAGGCTGTTAAAATGGCGAAGGAATATGCGCCCTTTGTACGGAAAATTGAGGTAGAGGTGGAAACGCTGGAAATGGTAAAGGAAGCGGTTGAGGCAGGAGCCGATATCATTATGCTGGATAATATGAACCATGAACAGATGAAGGAAGCTATGGAATATATTAACGGACGGGCTGAGGTAGAAGTATCGGGAAATGTAACCAGAGAGAATATTTCACGTCTCACTGATTTGGGCGTAGATTATATATCCAGCGGTGCATTGACACATTCTGCCCCGATTTTAGACATTTCACTGAAACATCTTCACGCAGTTTAAAGAAGGCAGAGGGAATGCGTATGAATGGGATGGAAAGACGGGAACAGATTCTGAATATACTTAAAAGCAGCAAAAAACCGGTTCCGGGTGTGGAGCTGGCCCGGCTTCTTCATGTAAGCCGTCAGGTAATTGTACAGGATATGGCTCTTCTGCGCGCAAATGGAGTGGAAATCCTTTCCACAAACCGCGGATATGTGACAGCAGAAGAACATTGCGTCAGCCGTGTATTTAAGGTCATTCATACGGAACAGCAGGTTGAGGAGGAGCTGAATCTGTATGTGGATTTTGGCGGAAGGGTAGAGGACGTATTTGTATATCACAAGGTTTACGGTGTAATCCGGGCAGAGATGAATATCAAATCCAGAATGGATGTAAAGCGGTATCTGCAGGATATCTCTACGGGAAAATCCACACAGCTGATGAAGCTGACATCCAATTACCATTATCACACCATTTCTGCAGAGTGTGAGGAGATTCTGGATATGATACAGAAAGAACTGGAAAAGAGGGAGTTTTTGGCAAAACTTCAGGATTATGAACCAGTGGATTTCTGGAGAAAAACAAGAGAAGGGTAGCCTACGGGCCGGCAGTTTGGTATAATGTTCCTATGAATGAAAACACGGAGGAGATATTATGAAGGTTTTTGTTAAAAATGGAACTATTGTTTCTTCAGGGGAACGGTATCAGAGTGATATCTGCATAGAGGACGGAGTTATTTTACAGATTGGCATGAATCTGGAGCCGGGGCCCGGAGAAGAGGTTCAGGTGATTGATGCATCGGGAAAATATGTGCTTCCCGGAGGTGTAGATGTTCATACTCATATGGATCTTTTAGCAGGAGCCAGCCGTGCAGTGGATGATTTTTACGATGGCACGGTAGCCGCGGCCTGCGGTGGTACGACATCCATTGTGGATCATATGGCTTTTGGACCGGCAGGCTGCCCTCTTCATCATCAGCTGAATGAATATCACGGACTGGCAGACCATAAGGCAGTGATTGACTATGGTTTTCATGGAACCTGCCAGCATGTGAACGGAGAGATTCTGGATGAATTAGAGGATATGATGAAGGATGGCGTGCCCAGTGTAAAGGTGTATCTGACTTATGATTTTAAGATTGACGATGACGGAGTGCTTCAGGTATTAAAGAAAATGAAAGAGCTTGGGGGCGTGACGGCATTTCACTGTGAAAATCATGCAGTTGTACAGTTTTTGAGAGGGAAGCTGGTTGCAGAAGGAAATACAGCTCCGGTTTACCATGCCAAGAGCCGTCCAAATCTGGCAGAGGCAGAGGCGGTGCGCCGGGTACTCTATCTGGCAAAGCTGGCAGGTGATGCGCCGGTATATATTGTCCATTTGTCCTGTAAGGAAAGTCTGGAGGCAGTAAGAGAGGCCAGAGAAGAGGGACAGAAAAATATCTTTGTGGAAACCTGTACACAGTATCTGGTGCTTACAGAGGATCGGTATCTGGATGAAGATGGGCTGAAGTATATCATGTCCCCTCCGCTGCGTACAAAAGAGGACTGTGAAGCCCTGTGGAAAGGGATTGCCAATGGGGAAATTCAGGTAGTCGCTACGGATCACTGTCCTTTCAATTATGGAAAAGAAAAGCAGCTGGGAAAGGATGATTTTACAAAATGTCCCAATGGGGCACCGGGAGTGGAAGAACGTATGAGCCTTCTGTTTTCAGAGGGTGTTGTGACCGGAAGGATTACTCTGGAAAAGATGGTGGATGTAGCCTGTACAGAACCCTCAAGGATTTATGGCCTGTATCCGAAGAAGGGCTGTCTGCAGCCGGGGGCAGACGGAGATCTGATTATCCTGAATCCCGACAGGGAATGGGTGCTGACTCATGACCGGATGCATGGCGCAGCCGATTATACGGCCTATGAGGGCATGAGGATGAAAGGAGCCATTGAACTGGTAATGCAGCGGGGAGCTGTGATTGTAAAAGACAATCAGTTTCTGGGAAAACAGGGGGACGGACGCTTTATTTTCAGAAAACCGCTTGAGCTGTGAGAATAAGGGAAAGCCGGGCGCTGCAGCCATCGAAAGATGGTCTGACAGCGCTTTTGGTTATTTATTAGGGAGAAAAACCGCTGTTGTCTGAATTTTATATTTTCCAATATTCCTCTTTTATTTCACATGATTTTGTAGTAGTATAGTACACGGCACTATATCTAGTGGTTTTATTTCCCTGATAAGGGGAATGAACCGGGGGTGCTTATTATTATGAGAAAACGACAGATATAAGCGAGGGATCGGGATGAGTGTTGACGTTAAGACAAATGTGATCAAACGAAATGGGGAAGAGGTTGACTTTAATTCCCAGAAAATCATAAATGCGGTTCACAAGGCAAATGAAGAGGTAGACCGTCTTCATCAGATGAATGACTATCAGATTATTGCCATTGCGGATAATATTGCAAATAAAGTGAATGAGTCCACTCACGCAGTAAATGTGGAAGATATTCAGGACATGGTGGAAACGGGGATCATGGCTATGAGAGGCTATGAAGTGGCACAGAAGTATGTGCGCTACCGCTATAAGAGAGAGCTGACACGCAAGTCTAATACCACAGATAACGGGATTCTGTCCCTTTTAGATAATATTAACGAAGAGGTCAATCAGGAGAATTCCAACAAGAATCCGGTGATCAATTCTACCCAGAGAGATTATATGGCAGGAGAGGTGAGCAAGGATTTATCCCGCAGAGTGCTGCTGCCGGAGGAGATCGTAAGAGCTCATGAGGAGGGCATAATCCATTTTCATGATACAGACTATTTTGCTCAGAGAGAGCACAACTGCGATCTTATTAATTTGGAGGATATGCTTCAGAATGGGACTGTGATCAGTGAGACATTGATTGAGAAGCCTCACAGCTTTTTTACAGCCTGTAATGTAACCACTCAGATTGTAGCTCAGGTTGCCAGCAATCAGTATGGAGGCCAGTCCTTTACACTGGCTCATCTGGCTCCCTTTGTGGATATCAGCCGTCAGAAGATCCGCAGAAATGTAATTGAGGAGCGGAAGGAGTGCGGTGAAGTTTTAGATGAAGCTATTATTTCAAAGGTAACAGAGCGCAGACTGAGAGATGAGGTTCGCAGCGGAATCCAGACTATTCAGTATCAGCTCATTACCCTGATGACCTGTAATGGACAGGCTCCCTTTGTAACGGTATTTATGTATCTGGATGAGGTGCCTGAGGGACAGACAAGAGATGATCTTGCCATGATTATTGAAGAGGTTCTGGTGCAGAGGATGCAGGGGGTGAAGAATGAAAAGGGCGTATGGATTACACCTGCATTCCCCAAGCTGATTTATGTACTGGATGAGGATAATATTTCCGAAGAATCAAAATACTGGAGGCTTACAGAGCTGGCAGCCAGGTGTACCGCCAAACGTATGGTACCGGATTATATTTCTGCAAAGATCATGAAGGAATTAAAGCAGGGGGATGTATATCCATGTATGGGCTGCCGTTCCTTTTTGACCGTTGAGGATTCCCAGAGAAATGCTGATGGAAGCCACAAATATTACGGTCGGTTTAATCAGGGTGTTGTTACGATCAATCTGGTGGATGTAGCATGTTCCAGCGAAGGCGATATGGATCAGTTCTGGAAAATTCTGGATGAGCGTCTGGAATTATGCCACAGAGCCCTCAGGTGCCGTCATGAGCGCCTGCTGGGAACGATTTCTGATGTGGCCCCCATTCTCTGGCAGAATGGAGCGCTGGCCCGTCTGAAAAAGGGAGAAAAGATCGATCCTCTGCTGTTTGGCGGATATTCTACGATTTCCCTGGGCTATGCGGGACTTTATGAAATGTGCATGAGAATGATGGGCAAATCCCATACTGATTCTGAGGCAAGGCCCTTTGCCCTGCAGGTGATGCAGCGCCTGAACGACAAGTGCAGAGAGTGGAAGGAAGCGGAGAATATCAGCTATTCCGTATATGGCACTCCGATGGAGTCTACCACCTATAAGTTTGCAAAATGTCTTCAGAAACGTTTTGGTATTATTCCGGGAGTAACAGATAAAAATTATATTACAAACAGCTACCATGTCCATGTATCGGAGCAGATTGATGCATTCAGCAAGCTGAAATTTGAAGCGGATTTCCAGAAGCTGTCGCCAGGCGGAGCGGTGAGCTATGTGGAGGTTCCCAATATGCAGAACAATATTCCGGCTGTTTTATCTGTGATGAAGTTTATTTACAATAATATTATGTATGCAGAGCTGAATACAAAAAGCGATTACTGCGAATGCTGCGGATATGACGGGGAGATGGCAATTAGGGAGGATGAATCCGGAAAGCTGATCTGGGAGTGTCCCAACTGCGGAAATCAGGATCAGAACCGCATGTTTGTAGCACGCAGAACCTGCGGTTATATCGGTACTCAGTTCTGGAATCAGGGACGGACACAGGAGATCCGCGACAGGGTGCTTCATCTGTAGAAAACTGTTTGACGGATGGGAGAATGAGCAGGATGAATTACGGAAACATAAAAGAATGTGATATTGCCAACGGTCCCGGTGTGAGGGTAACGCTGTTTGTGTCAGGCTGCCGGCATCACTGCAAAGGCTGTTTTAATTCTGAGACATGGGATTTCAATTATGGAAAACCATTTACAGAAGAAACGGCCGGAATGATTCTGAAGCTGCTGGAACCGTCCTATATACAGGGATTTACGGTTTTAGGAGGAGAGCCCTTTGAACCGGAAAATCAGCCGGCTGTGGCAAAGCTTTTGAAAAAAATACGGGAAACGTATCCGCAGAAGGATATCTGGTGCTACAGCGGTTATCTTTATGATGTGGATATGCAGCCCGGAGGCAGAGTGTATACAGAATATACACAGGAGATTTTAAAGCAGCTGGATGTGTTGGTAGACGGTGAATTTGTGGAGGCAAAAAAGGACCTGACGCTGATATTTCGGGGAAGCAGCAATCAGAGGCTGCTGAAGATGAAAGATGGAATTGCCTGCGGAAACTGGTCATAAGTATGAAATTTTTATGAAATAACAGGGGCGCAGCCAAGGCTTTCTTGCATAATTCAGTAAATTGAATTATAATTAAGATCAACCCGGCAGTGCCTCTGTAATCGGCTCTGCCTGTCTGGAAAGGAGAAGCAGTATGAAGAGACGTTTTGGAGTGATGGCGCTGGCGGCTGTACTGAGCGCAGCCTTAGCGGTTCCTGCCTATGCAGGTACATGGAAATATGTAAATGACCAGTGGAAGTATCAGAGGGGTACGAATAAGTTTGCCTATAACGAATGGATTCAGGATAAGGGAAAATATTATTATCTGGATAAGGATGGCTATGTGACAACCGGATGGCAGCAGATTGAGGGACAGTGGTACCATATGGACAGCACAGGCGCTATGGAAACCGGGTGGTTTAAAGACAGCGACAGCGGAAAATGGTATTATCTGTATCCAAGCGGAGTTATGGCAGTAAATACAGTGATTGACGGAAGAACTATCGGTACAGATGGGGTATGGGTACCTGAGGAAGGTGCGGTAGAGCCTTCTGACAGTGCAGATTCTGCCAGCGCTCAGCTTCTTCAGAATATGGAGGGAATTTCCACAAAAGGCTATTCCATTCTCACCTCTGCAAGAACCGGAGGAGGAGATCGTTGGGACAATGCCATTCGTCTGAAAGGAAAAGGAAGCTATGTATCCTGCAATACCAATGGGGAATACCGCCTTTTATATGGCTCCTTTGGCCCATCCTCTCAGTTTGACAGCGGATTGATGGCAAGAGTAACTGTTTACGGAGATAATGATCAGGTGCTCTATACCTCTTCTGATATTCACCACAATGAAAAGGTAACATATTTTGGTGTGGATGTTACTGGACAGAATCAGATTCGTGTGGAGGTTTCTCTGTCAAAGGATAATGAATATGACGATCCAGTGATTTTATTAAACGGGCTGGCCTTATATAAGTAAAAGAATGGACAAAAACTGCCGCAGCCAGAAGGCATTTTCCGGATGTTTATTTCGGATCAGTGTCTGGGCTGCGGCAGTTTTATGTTCAGCGCTTATTTCTCTGTTTTTTTAACGGAAATGACAGTTCCAGTGAATGCATCCACCTGGCTCAATTCACCGGTATAGGTAACAGTAACGGTATCTCCTTCCGTTACATCTTCAAGGCCCTCTGGTGTGGCATCAAAGGACATGGCATAGGATGTTCCCTGGCTGTCAGTTAGGGTGATCATAAAGTCTTTGATGGTTTCAAGGGTACCTGTGATTTCAGAAGCTTCTGCATCGGTTTCTGCATTATTTTTTTCAGAAGCTGCTTCTTTAGAAGAAGGGGCAGCCGTGCCGTCAGCCTGTGCGATGGTTGTTTCTTTTGCTGATGAAGATGCCTGAGCAGAAGGCTGGGCTGCACATCCGGCTGCAAGAGCCAGGGATGAGATAATGGCTGCAAATATAATTCCTTTTTTCATAATGATAACCTCCGTGATTATAAGTAATATTTTTTACATGATATTAGACGGAGGGTTAAGCCGAAAAGTTGCAGGAAGGAGTATTTTTAAAACTCTTTTATCTGGCATTCAGCAGCGAATTACGCACCAGTGTTTTGGCAATTTGGACTTTATATGCATTTTTGGAAAGAGGAAGGGCTCCCGAAAGTGCAATTTCAGCTGCTTCTTCGGCCAGTTTTTCCGTAATGGGTTTTCCTGTAATGTGTGCTTCTGCCTTTGGAACCCTCAGAGGAATGGGGGCTACGGCGCCCAGGACGATCCTTGCATCAGCTATCATTCCGTCCTGAAGCTGGTAAGCAGAGGCTACACTTACTACGGCAAAATCGTGAGAATCCCGGACTCTGAATTTATCATAGCCTACATGGAAATTTTTTACAGATGCAGGAATGCGGATTTCTGTTACAATTTCGCCTTCTTCTGTCAGGTGGCAATGGGATTTTCTCATCATGTGTTCCAGCTTTTCCCTTCTTGCGGTGGTTATAATTTCTGCATCCATAGCAGTAAGCACAGTGGCTACATCAGAAGGGTTAACAGCCAGACAGCCGCAGTTAAAGCAACGTTTGGCTTCTTCCTGAACCTGCTCCCATGTAAGGCCATAGGAATCTTCCAAATGAAGGCTGCGTTCCTCTTTGGGGCGTTCCGGCAGGCGGGCTCCATGTGAGTGGCTGGTACAGGATGAATCAAAGGTCAGCAGGCCTCCCAGCGGATGGGCAGGATCGGAAGCTGTTTTTCCGGTTATAAAGCCGTGTACGGCAGCAGCAGCTTTTTTACCGTCTGCAATAGCAGCAACAACTGTTTTGGGACCGGTAGTAACATCGCCTGCAGCAAATACATTTTCTTTGCTGGTTTTCATGGTTTCAGGGTCTACGGAGATCAGTCCGCGGTTTACTTTGAGCTCCAGCTCTTCTCCCAGAAAGGAAAGGTCTGTTTTCTGGCCTACGGCCATGAGAATAGAGGTTCCTGACAGGATTTTGGTCTGTTTTTCATCATAGGAAGGGGAGAAATGCCCCTGTTCATCGAAGACAGAGGTGCATCGCTTTAATACAAGACCTGTAATATCTTTGCCCTCTCTCAAAATTTCTTTTGGTCCCCAGGAGGTAAGGATCGTGATCCCTTCTTCCCTGGCGCGGTTCAGCTCTTCGGTGCTGGCAGGCATTTTATCTTCCGGCTCCAGACAGGCCATGATTACATTTGCAGCTCCCATACGTTTGGCAGTAATAGCTACATCCACAGCTACATTTCCACCGCCTACTACGATAATATCTTTTCCGATCCGGCGTTCCATCCACTGATTTACCTCGATGAGAAAATCCAGTCCAAAGGTAGTAAGGTCTTCACCGTCCAGTCCGATCAGAGGACGCTTCCAGGCTCCTGTATTGAGAAATACACTGTCATATTCTTCTACCAGCCGGGAAACAGGAATATCTTTTCCTATTTCCACACCTGTAATAAACTCAATTCCCATATGTTCCAGTGCCTGAATAAGTTTCTTTACAATATCTTTAGGCAGCCGGTATTCCGGGATTGCATAGCGCAGAAGTCCTCCCGCTTCCTCCATTTTGTCATAAACCCGAACACGGTGTCCCTGGCATCTCAGGTAGAAGGCTGCAGTCAGTCCCGCAGGGCCGGAACCGACAATTGCCACCTGTTTTCCGCTTTCTTCTTTGGGAGGAGCCATAAAGTGATCGCTGTGTTCCAGTATATAGTCTCCTACAAAACGTTCCATACCGCCGATATTTACATTCTCATCATAATCTCTGCGTTTACAGTTCATCTGGCAGAAATGAGTGCAGACACGGGACGTAATGGCAGGAATGGGATTGGAGGCCAGAAGGATCGCTGCGGCTCCATCTATATCACCGGCTCTCAGTTTGGCCAGATATTCAGGAATATCTACGTGGGCAGGACAATTCGAGGAACAGCCGCTTAAGTTTACCTTTCTGGCACCGAAGATGGAATGGTTTCTGTTTTCTCCGGTCATGGCATTGCAGGTATCTCCGCCCTTTCGCAGGCATTTGATCCGTCCGCCGATTTCATCGGGATAACGGTAGTACCAGCAGCGAACCTCCTGACAGAGATTTCCGCCAATGGTAGCCAGATTGCGGATCAGGGGGGTTGCCACACTTCTTGCAGCATCAGCCAGGGCAGGACAGTATTTCTGCACAAGAGGAGAATCGGCAATATCACAGAGTTTTGCAGCGGCTCCAATACACAGGCCGTTTTCGTCTTCCGTGATGTGGTTTAACCCTTCAATGGATTTAATATTTACAATGGTTTCCGGGTAATCCGGCTCTAACCTGTGTTTTAATACACTGAGAAGATCTGTTCCGCCTGCGATTATTTTGGCCTGTCCCTGTGCTTCTTTTAAAATACAGGAGGCCTGATCTAAAGTTTCAGCGTCTATGTGATTAAAATTTTTCATCTGATATTCACCTCGTCTTTCCTAATGCCTTCAGAATCTGATCCGGTGTAAGCGGGTAATCCATCAGCTGAATTCCCAGTGCATTGGAAGCAGCCATTATAATAGCGCCGGGAAGGGGGGCACCGGAAATTTCACCAACACCGATTCCGCCGAATGCACTCAAATCATTAGGTGTTTCTTCGATATGGGTTTCAAAGGCAGGAAGATCCGGGAATACTCTCCATTTAAAATCCACCAGGTTGCTGGTCAGGAATTTTCCTGTTTTTTCATCCAGAATCATTTCCTCATTCAGAGCAGTATCGCTGCCGCAGCTTCCCAGTCCGCCTTCCAGCTGCATTTTCAGTGCAAACGGATCAATCACCTGTCCTACATCGGTGCCTTCTACAATCCGCACAATCCTTATATCACCTGTATCTGTATCCGCTTCTACCTCTGCAAAGGAGATCATAAAGCAGGGCTTGGAATGATCCATTTCAAAAATACCATGTCCGGTAATGGTGTTCATTGGGCCTAAAACAGCAATCCATGGAAGATTTACCTCCGGTTTGTCTTTCATGAAAATAATACCGTCTTTGGTGTCCAGAATATCAGCCGGGCAGTGAAGAATAACGGCTGCTTTTTCTAACAGCTGTGTTCTGGCGCTTCTTGCTGCATCCCCTACCATACGTCCGTAAACAAGGGTTCCTCTGGAACCGGCCAGTCCCCAGTCCCATGGATTATCCTGGCTGTCGGGAGTAGAGATACTTACTTTGTCTAACGGGATATTTAATATTTCAGCGGCCATTTTTACCACGGCAGATCTCTGTCCCATGCCTGATTCGGCAATGCAGACATTGATATTGGCAGTACCCCATCCGTCCAGCTTTACGAAAGCCTCGCCATGGAGCATTCCGCAGTCGGCACTGCCGTGAACGCAGCAGCCGACACCGTACTGTTTGCTTCCAATTACTTTATAGGGCTTTAACCAGCCTTTGAATTTATCCTTCCATCCGAAATGCTGTGCGGCATGATCCATTACGTCATTGTAGCTCAGGAAATGATTTTCCCACCAGTGGCCCTCTACCCAGTAGTAGCCGCCATTGATATCGCACATGTTTTTTTTGAAAAATTCCACAGGGTCCAGATCCAGCTTTGCCATGGCCATGGAGAGAATGGGAATCAGAGAGGCATAGGATTCCTGGCCTCCGAAACCGCGGATACCGCCGGAACGGCATCTGTTTGTTGCAACCAGATGAGGCTGGTAATTCCAGTTTTTACATTTATTTAACAGCAGCATGGCCCTTCCCAGACCATTGGCGATTTGGCCCTGTCCGAAATCAGAGTGGACACCGGACCCAACCAGCCATGTTCCTTCATAGGCGTGTACGGTACCGTCAGGAAGGAGACCGACTTTGGCAGTGAGGCGGCTTCCGAGACGGAGCATATAGGTAGAAAGGTGAGCTTCTTTGGAAAGAATCAGTTTTACCGGCCGTCCGGTGGCTTTTGCAAGTGCTGCACAGTAGAGGCCTTCCATGGGAACCGTGTTTTTGCTTCCGAAGCTTCCGCCTACATTTGCGGCTATCACCCTGACTGTTACACCGGGCATGGCCAGCTGCATGATCATTTTCTGGATATTTGGGCTTTGAAAGCTGCCTTTCATACTGCACTGGGTTGGACTGTCCCACCAGGCAACCAGACCGGGGCTTTCCGCAGGAAGAGGATTGGAAATGGTTTCATAGCGGGAAGTACCCTCAACCACAACAGCACATTCCTCAAAGCCTTTATTAACATCTCCCATTACAATTTCCTGAAGGGCTTTGGGGCCAAATGGAGGGCATCCGCGCTCAATAATGTTGTGAGGAAATTGTTCATACAGCTGGGGGGCATCATCTGCAAGGGCTTCTTCCAGATCATAGACCGGAGGAAGAATCTGGTATTCTGTTTCGATTAAATCTGCCGCTTCCTCTGCGATGCGTTTGGTAGTGGCAGCAATCAGTGCTACAGGGTCACCTACAAAGCGTACATGGCGGTCCAGAAGCCGTTTCTGTGCCGGCATACCCGTAATCCAGTCAAAGCAGTTTTCATAAGTCATGACAGCTCTGACTCCGGGAAGCTCCAGTGCTTTGCTTATATCTATTTTGGTGATCATTGCGTGGGGGTGAGGGCTCATTTTGATCTTTCCGTAGAGCATACCGTGCATATGAATATCATTGGCATATTCTGCGGAACCTGTTACAATGGCTCTGCCGTCTATTCGGGGAGTCGGCTTGCCCACATATCTGAATTCTTTACCCATATTTATGATTCACTCCCTTCTTTTGCTGCCTGTTTTACAGCCTCTAATACCTGATAATGACTGATACACCGGCAGTAATTTCCTGCAAGTGCTTCTTTGATTTCTTCCTCGTCAGGATGGGGATTTTTCTCAAGAAGAGCTTCGGTTGTCATAATGATACCGGGGGTGCAGTATCCGCACTGAAATGCGGAGTGGTCCACAAAGGCCTGCTGTACACGGTTAAGAGCCCCTGTTTTGGGATTCTGCAGTCCTTCGATGGTACGGATATCGGCCCCATCGCATTCCACAGTCAGCACCGTACAGGACGGTATTGGTTTTCCGTTAATAATAACGGTACAGCATCCGCAGGCGCCATCATCACAGGAAATCTTGGTTCCCGTCAGAAGAAGGCGTTCACGCAGCGTTTCTGCCAGAGTATCTGCGGGGGCAATGTCACCTACACCGCTGCCAACATTCAAATGGTACACATCACCATTGACTGTGATGGTTACCGAGTTTTTGTTTTCTCCCATAAGTTTTCAACCTCCTTATTTACAATGGTATAGATGTACATATTCTGTGGGGAATATTGACAAAAATATGTCATTGTGCCTAAAATAAATATACCATAGCCGGATGGCCATCAGACTACAAAAAGAGGAAGATATTTTTGTAGGGAAAGGAGCAGGATTAAAAATGCGGTTAAAGCTTGAACGTGCGGCTGGATACGGAATCTTTTCCAGATGCTGTTTTCAGACACCATTTTATGAAAAGGAAATAGCGGGGCTGTCTCTGGCAGGGCCTAAAGAAAATCTCAGGGATAAGCTGGTTCTATATACAGGAGATTTTTGGAATTGTGAAGAATCCATGGAAAAATGGATGGATCAGATACAGGAGAGAGGAGCGGTTGGACTGCTGGCAGATGGAGCTGAAGCAGAAGAAAGCGTGATGGACGCTCTGTGCAGGGCCTGCAGCAAAAGAGAGCTGGTGTTTGGTATTCTGGAAACACAATATTTTGTCCCTTTGATTTATGAATATTCGCAGCTTATTGAGTCCAGAACCGACGGACAGATTAAGACCTGGGAAAAAGTCATGGAGGAACTGCGATGCCGGTTTTATGCCAGAGGGCTGAATGCTCTTTTAGAAGGAATTTATTATTGGACTAGCTGCCAGGTAGTTCTCATTGCGGGGCAGGATACATTTGTCAGGCCGGCGTCACCTATGCTGAATGAAGAGATCTTTTATCCGGCGTACTGGCTGAAGGAATCTTTCGGTGTTTCCATGTCTCATGTGAATCTTTATTCCTCCTCCTGTTCGGATAAGACGCTTTTAAAGGCGGAATTGTATAAGAACTGTCTTCCTTCAGGTACATTGTGCCTTATTGGTAAAACAGGACAGTTTGAACGCTCTGATGCTCTTATTTTGGATTATGGCGCTGTTTTGTGTTCCGGGCTTGATGATTATAAAGGACATTCTGTGCAGATTGAAGCAGCTATTGATCTGCTTTGCCAGGGAAAACAGCTGGATGCTGCCCAGAGAAGACTTTTTCCTGATGAGGGATATGCCCTGGTGCTGAAGGAACTGGAGCAGGGGGCTGGTGAGAATGAGAAAACAGAGTATCTTTCCTATTTGCTGCATCATTATTTTCCCCAGAAGCTGTGCTATAGCTTTTCTTCAGATGGGAGCCTGCGCCTGTTTGTCGCTGCAGATGACATCGAGCATTTTGGCCGCCGGCTTTTATCCATTTTAGATAGAGCGGGAAAGCGATGCCGGATGGGGGTCAGCAGAAGCTATGACATATCTCAGGCAGTGAGGGCGTTTGCCGAGGCAGAAAGTGCGGCCTATGTGTCCGGGCTTTTGGAGTATGAGGAAAGAATATTTTACTATCAGGATCTTGGAATCTACAGGCTTTTAAATTATCCGGAAAATTCCTGGCCCGTTAATCAGATGTTAGGAGAGATGGATGAGCTTTTAAATAAAATAGACAGGGAAAAGAGAGATATACTGGCGCTGACAGTGAGAACCTTTGTAAAATGCCGGTTTAATTATCAGAAGACAGCAGATAAACTGTATACCCATGTTAATACCATACGCTACAGAATAAAACTGATTGAAGATCTGTGGGAGGTGGATTTATCCAGTGATGACGGGCGTCTTTTGTTCAGCGTACTGGCCAAGCTTCTGCCCCTTTGGATGAAGAGCGGGTGCTATAAGGGGACTATGCCGGAGGAAGAGTAAAAAAGTGGCTTTTGCAGGGCAATCATGAGTTTAATTTTTATGTGAAATCCATTAAAGGACAGCATGCCTGCATAGTCGGGGGGAATGGGTAAAAACAACAGCTGTATCATGAAAGAAGCGTCGGAAAAAAAGAAAGCAGGGATGATACCGGCCTGAATATGCAGCTACTAAAACAGGAGGTGTCTTCCGGATCCTGCAGATAAATAGAGGCAGGTAAATATGAGCCTCAGGGATTAGAAATGTTGCAATCTCTTATCGATAATGGTAAGATAGATATACTGTATCTACAGAAGACATGGTATTTTGAGGGAGCGGAAGTCAGCCAAATGCCGATAGCCAATTAAATTTATGATCTGCGAAGACAAGGTAATCATTAAGAGCCAGAAAGGTAATCATGGGTAATCAAAAGGTAATCAAGGTAATCAAAAAAATAAGAGCTTTCGATGACAAAAATCATCGAAAACCCTTGATTTTAAAGGAAAAATCGGAGTAACAGGATTTGAACCTGCGACCTCTC
>CAUCBQ010000020.1 GCA_958441075.1 uncultured Clostridiaceae bacterium
AGCTCCATAATCTCGATGGAGGATGCCGTATCCAGATTGCCCGTAGGCTCGTCTGCCAATATTAAGGGCGGTTCATTGGCAAGAGCCCTTGCGATAGCCACTCTCTGCCTCTGGCCTCCGGAAAGCTCATTGGGTAAATGATCCATGCGCCCCTTAAGCCCTACCCGTTCCAGCAGCTCTCTGGCCCGCTTCGTGCGGCTGGCTCTGGGAAGCCGCGCATAGGTCATGGGAAGCTCCACATTCTTAAGGGCCGAGGTACGGGAAATCAGGTTAAAGGACTGGAACACAAAACCGATCTTGCGGTTGCGGATTTCAGAAAGCTGGTCCGGCGTCATTCCCGCCGTATCCACCCCATCCAGATAATAATGTCCCAGAGTAGGCCGGTCCAGACAGCCTAAAATATTCATCAGCGTAGATTTTCCCGAGCCTGAATGTCCCATGATGGCTACAAACTCTCCCCGCTCAATGGTAAGGTTAATCTTTTTTAACCCCAGAACCTTAAGTGCTCCTGTATCGTATATTTTTACAAGATTTTCCAGACGAATAAGAGGGCTTTCCACAGCTTCCCCATCTGTTTTCCTGTACTTCATTTTCCTTATCCCTCCTGAGCTCCGGAAACGGTTACCTGAGTGCCTTCTGTTAAGCCGGGATCGGGAGGTACCACCACAGCCATGCCCTCCTGAAGAACCGTTTCATCTGTGGGTATCACCTCCGCTACCGTTTCCCCGTCTGTACCAATAGTTACAGGTATCCAGCGGATCTTTTCATTTTCCACAATCTCTATGTAGGAGCTTTCCCCGCTGTCAAATACCGCGGATATGGGAACTGCAAACACGTCCTTTGCTTCCTTTACAAGAAGCTCCGCACGGGCTGTAATCCCCGCCATCAGCTTTGTATCCGGCGTATCCACACGGATAATGGTGGGAATCACACGTTCTGTGGAACCGCCTCCCTTTTCCTCTCCTGTGGGAGAAATTTTTATAACCTCCCCCTCCTCTCTGGCCCCATTCAGAATATCAGCCCGGATCTGGGCCTTCTGTCCCACCTTTACCTTTCCGATGGAAAACTCGCTGATCTGAACCTCCAGCTCCAGCTGATCCAGATTTTCAATGCTGAATATGGGCTTGTCGTCCTCTACCTTGTCGGCAAACTGCCCCACCTTGGAATTGACCCGCACTACCGTACCGTCGATCTCGCTTCTGATCTCTGTTTTTTCCAACTCCTCCTGTTTCTTTTCCAGTTCATAGGCTGCGTTTTCCACCTGAAGTGCATAAGAGCGGTCTGCGATGCCCCGTCCGTTTTCCACCGTATATTTTTCCATAGCCCGTCTGGCGTCATTTAAGGCATTGGTACTCTGCTCCATATCTGCCTGTGAAATATCTCCGGCAGCAAAAAGCTGGCTGTTCCGGCTGTGGTCTGTACCGGCCTTCTGAAAATCCTGCACCGCCTTCTCATATCCAAGGGCCGCCTCTTTATCCTGAGCCTCCTTATTTGCCACTGCCTGCTCGTAAGCATTGCGGGCAATATTCACCTCCCGTTCCAGCTCCGTACGGTCAAGCACTGCCAGAACCTGCCCCTTTGTCACCTTATCTCCTTCTTTTACATTCATCTGAAGAATCTCCGCATGGATATTTGACACAACATCCACACTGTCCGTTCCGGAGACAGGCCCGCTGATAGAAAGCTTTTCCTGTATATCCTGCTTTGCAAGAGGAACCGTAGATACCACAGGAGCCCGGCTGCCCCCGCCGGAAATCATCTTTACACCAATCATTCCCAAAATAAGAATGCCCGCTGTGATGATCCATTTTTTCTTTCTGCTCCGTGTCTTTTTTCCTTTTTCTTCTGGCGCCATAAGCTGCTCCAGCCTGCGGTCAATCTCACTGCTTTCAGCTGTCAGATCCAGTTCCCTGTTTTCCTCTCTGCTCTCCATCACTCATCCTCCGTCCTTTTGCAGCCCTGACTTCTTTCACTGCCTTCCTATTTGGTATTATAGCAAACTTCCTCCAATATTTCCCTCTGATAATATCCAATTCTTTCTAAATGAAAATGAAAGAATTTCTAAATATGCAAAAAGGCAGGATATCCTGCCTCAAAATCTTGCCAGCACAAGCACATCTCCCTCGCAAACCATGGTATCTCCTGCCGGGATAATGGTAGAAAGCCCCCTTCTGATCATGACAATCAGCGTTCCTTTGGGAACTGTGATGTCGTGGAGATATTTTCCATTCCATTTATAATTTTTATCCACTGTAACTTCCTGAAGGGTCATATTTCTGCGGTCTTCAAACTCCTCTGCAGCCCCAATCAGAAGATCCCCCTGCTCCAGTAAAGTATCTCCATTTGGAACCAGAAGCTCCTCTGCCCGGATAATCAATACCACCAAAAGTCCGGGTGGAAGAATAATTTCCCTTAACCGCTTTCCCATAAATGGGTGATTCTGATCCAAATGAAACTTCACAAAGCTGATGCAGCTTTCCTCCTGATAATCCGTAAAGGTCCGGCGCACATCCGCCTTTTCATCAATCATCTTCAGGTATCTGGAAAACCATGGAAGCAGTGTTCCCTGAATAGAAATGGACAAGAGGACAATGCAAAACACCAGATTAAACAGATTATATTTCATCGGCACCTGTCTGAGTACCGCATATATAGCAAACACAATGGAGGCTACACCTCTAAGTCCCGCCCAGGAAACCGTTCCGATCTGTCCCCATGAAGACTTAAAGCATCCAAGAAGAGCCGTTACCGCAATCGGGCGTCCAACCAGCGTCAAAAATACCATAATTGCCGCTGAGGGAAGAAATACCTCCCCCAGTCCGGAGGGTGTTACCAGAAGTCCCAGCAAAAAGAAAATGATCATCTGGGCAATTCCTGTAAGCACATCAAAAAACTGCACCATATTCCGTTTGTGAGGCATGGGGGAATTTCCCATAATAATTCCACAAAGATACACGCTTAAATACCCGTTTCCTCCCAAAAGCACAGGAACTGCATAGGCAAGAACAGCCACAGCGAATACAAAAATGGTTTTTCCCTCTGCAATGTCAAACTGCAGGCGATTCAAAGCCCAGACTGCGCACCTTCCAAATAAAATACCAAAAAACAAACCGAAAAAAAGCTGTAAAAACAGCATCACGGGAACACTGATGGACTCTCCCGTAAGCAGTCCGGTTAAAATCACTGTCAGCATATAGGAAATGGGATCATTGGAACCGGATTCCATTTCCAGCAGGGAAGCAGTATTCTCCTTCAGATTCAGATTCTTAGACCGCAGAATACCGAACACGGAGGCTGCATCCGTGGAGCCGATCACAGATGCTGTCAAAAGACTCTCCAGAAGCGGAAGCTTCAAAACCAGATGAATAAAAAGCCCTGTAATTCCTGCTGTGAGAACCACCCCCGCAGTAGACAGCAGCACAGACCGGGCAATCACCGGCTTTGCCTCCTTAATATTGGTTCCAAAGCCTCCGTAAAACATGATAAAAATCAGGCTGACAGAACAGATCATCTCTGACGCCTCATAGTCATCAAAAGGAATTTTAAAAATACCGTCCACTCCAAAGCACATGCCAAGGGCAATAAACGCCAAAAGGGACGGTATTCCAAGACGGTCTGTAAAACGATTTGTCAAGATACAGATCATAATTACAATTCCTGTGAGAAGTAAAAGCTCATTCATAAACAGCAGATCCTTTCCCCGCAGTATAATAAATTTTATTATAACAGCATGAAAAAAAGCCGTCAAATATTCCAATGGCAAAATAAAGGATTTGCCGGAACTTTAACGGCTTATTAACGTTTCTGTTTTTAATTCTGTTCATTTAAGCAGGCTGCTCCGATGATGCCCGCTCCGTTCCCCAGCTCTGCAAGCAGAATCCGGGTGTTCTTTTTGGAAGCTCTGGAATAAATCTTCGGAGCTGTCTTCTCCCTTACAGGAGCTAAAAGCGCCTCTCCGGCTCCGCTTAACCCCCCGCCGATACAGAGTATCTCCGGCTGAAGAATATTGATAATATTGGCAATTCCCTCAGACAAATCCTCCATAAAGCCGTCCAGAACCTCACAGGCTGTGGGATCTCCCTTTCCTGAGGCTTCAAAGATCATACGTCCATTTACCCCGGACAGCTCTCCTTTGCAGAGAGACCAGAGCACGGACTTATCATCACATTCCATAGCCTCTCTTGCCCGGCTCACCAGCGCTGTAGCCGATGCATAAGCCTCCAGACAGCCCTTCCGGCCGCAGGTACAGGGACGTCCGTTCTGATGGATCACCATATGACCCAGCTCGCCTGCCGCCCCATTGTCTCCCTCCAGTATCCTTCCGTTCAGGATGATACCTCCGCCGACTCCTGTTCCTAAAGTTACGGCTGTCATGGAACGGCTGCCCCGTCCTGCACCTGCCAGATATTCGCCCCAGGCAGCAGCCTTGGCGTCATTTTCCCCATAAACAGGGCATGGAAAAAGGTCTTTTAACATTTTCAGAAAGGGAACATTTTCAAAGCCGAAGTTATTGGCATACTCAATACAGTC
The DNA here is from genome assembly GCA_958441075.1 of uncultured Clostridiaceae bacterium. Classification (GTDB taxonomy): domain Bacteria; phylum Bacillota; class Clostridia; order Lachnospirales; family Lachnospiraceae; genus Enterocloster. The sequence goes on from CAUCBQ010000020.1 coordinate 4,531, forward strand.
TGTTTCCTTGTTCACTGTTCCGGGAATGCCGATCCCCACGCTTTCCACAGCCTGAAAGGTTAATCCCTGTTCCTTTAAAAGACGTTCTGCCAGCCTGTAAATAGCCTCTGCCAGCTCCTTTGCCGGTTTTGGCAGGCCTGTGGGCTCCTGAACGGTTGGACCAAGCACTCTGTTTTCATCCACCAGACCGGCGGCTATCTTCGTTCCTCCAAGATCAATTCCGATTCGCAGCATATAATTTCCCCTTTATTTTCATAATTTACCGTTTATTTTACCATAAGGGAGAAATGCTTTTCAAGAGGCGTGTAGCCATTTGCATATACGGTGTAACCGGCACTGTTGATCTCTTCTCCGGAGTAATGTCCCTTGAAGGAATGCTCTCCGAAGCCGGGACCAATTTCCATTGTCACAGCTTTGTCGTGAATCTCCAGATATCCGTCCTTTAATATCATGCTCTCTCCCGGTGCTGCCTCCAGAGCAAATGCAGGATGCTCCAGAGCTGCGCCTGCGGGAATGCAGATCTCCAGTCTTAAAGGAAGACGGTCCAGCCCCTCAGCCTTCAGATGCAGCTCCAGCCCCTGATCCTTTTCCCGGATCTCCAGAGTTGTTTTTAACCGGCTGCTGACCAGCTTTTCCCGTTTGGTCTGATCCATTTTCCACCAGTCAGAGGTATCCTGTTTTTCCTTAAAGGGCAGATAATACCAGCTTTCTGCTTCTGCCTCCAGACGGCAGCCGTCGGGCAGCTCTTCTATGGTCTGAGGAATGAAATTGCGGATATCGCAGCAGCTTTCTCCGATTTTTACGCAAAGCATGGTTCCCCGGGATTTAAAATACAAAAAAGCGCTCTTTCCGTTTAATACTGTATAGGTATAGGAGGGCTTTCTCACCCTCAGCACACCGGCATGACGGAAAAATTTGCGGTATTCCTCTAAAAATCCATATTCCTTAAAATGATATCCCATCATTTCATCGTGGTTCATCACAATATGCAGACAGTCGGGCGCCAGATCTCCACGCTCCATATTGTCTTTTATGATCTTATGTGCGGCCCCGTCAAAGGCAGGACAGTTCTCTCTGCTGCACATATAAAGATACTGGTAGAAGTATTTATCCGCATATTCCAGTTTTCCCTGATCCTGTCTGGTGGAATTCTGGGTGAAAATAGTATCGTCAGGGTCCATATAGGTAAGCATCATGGACAGATTGCGTTCCACATATCCCAAAAATGCCTCATCACCCGTTTCCTGATACATAGCCATCATGGCATTGTTTACAACTGCATTATAATTTCCCGTAGACCGCTCCGCGTATTCTCCGTCCTCGTCTCCGTCAATGCCCTCTGCCAGATACTGATCTGCCCGGTTTTTAAGCCCTGCGGCAAACTCTTCTTCCGCAGCAAACAGATTGGAGCCCTGAAGAAGGGCTGCTGCGATTCCCCAACGGTGATTGGGCGTATGGAAGCCTCCCTCGCGAATGGCATCCAAAGCCTTATGCATAATGGTTAAATACTTTTCCTTTAAAACCGTAATGGCCTCATCGGAAGAATCTCCATATTTTACCAGAATCCGGTATGCGGCAATCAGCCGTTTGAAGCAGAATGAGGTATCTGCCGCTGATTTAAAGTTGCAGGAGGGATAGTCAAAGCTTCCATCCTCTCTCTGGGTTCTTCCTATAAAATCCAGTGCCAGATTCACTGCCGCATACAGCTGTTCATTTTTATAAAAACAGCTGTCCCTGTGAAAATATACAGCCAGGGCAGAAGCCAGGGCATAAATGGTGGGCTTTGCTTCCCAGATATCGCCCTTGATTCCCCCATACTGCAGGGAAGCAGAATCACTTACCTGACTTCCCATAAACTGCTTTGTTCTGTATTCTGCTCCCTTCAGCAGATGCGCCATATAACGTTCCATTGCAAGCCTCCGTTTTTAGCCCTTTACACCGCTGGCAGCCAGACCGCCGGTGATATAACGCTGCAAGATAATGAAAATAACAATAATAGGAAGGATAGACAAAATAGATGCTGCCAGAATGGAGTTCCAGTCTACGCCCATGGTTCCGATATAGCTCTTGATTGCAATCTGAATGGTAAAGTTCTCCTGATCGGAAAGCACCATCAGAGGCAGAATATAGTCATTCCAACGCCACATGAAGGAGAAAATAGTCAATGTAATGGTAACGGAGGAACCCAGAGGAAGCATGATGGAGCGGAAAATCCTGAATTCAGAAGCTCCGTCCAGTCTTGCGGACTCTGCAAGCTCCAGAGGAATGGACATATAGTGCTGTCTGTACATGAAAATACCTGTTGTGGTGGTTACAACGGGAAGGATACAGCCCCAGATATTATTGTAAAGTCCCATCTCGCTGACCACCGTAAACTGTGCGATGGTCAGGATTTCGCCGGGAATTAAGGTTCCTAACAGGAACACGGCAAATACCTTATTTACATAGGGAATTTCCTTGCGGTAAATGGCAAGGGCATAGCCGCACATGGCACTGATAACAACTGTAATCAACGTACCTACTATTGCCAGAAAAAGGCTGTTCTTTACATAGGTAAAAAATCCATCTGCTACTACGCTGACATAGGATTCGCCGCTGGGTGCCTGTGGAAAAAGATGCAGGGGATAGGCAAACAGCTCCGTAGAAGGTTTAAATGAGCTGAATCCCAGCCAGATAATCGGGAAAACCATAAGTCCTGCTACAGCCAATCCCAGAACCGTCATACATATGATTTCTACTTTACGCTTTACAGATCCTTCCATTATACTTCACCTCCGCCTTTGGTTGCTTTAAACTGTATCACTGCGATTACGATAAACAGAAGGCTGATAAGGATGCCTGCTGCAGAAGCGTAGCCGTACTTATACTGGTTAAAGCCCTGATCAAAAATATACTGTACCATATAGGTAGTTGAGGAACCCGGTCCTCCAAGGGAAATACCCTGTACCAGTGCGTATTCCTTTAAAAGAGATACGGTAGAAAGAAGAAGCACAATAAATGTTGTAGGCATCAGAAGAGGCAATGTGATGTTGGTAAATGCCTGAATCTTCTTTGCTCCGTCTACGCTGGCTGCCTCATACAGCTCCTGATTAATATTATTAATACCGCCTACATAAAGAAGCATATAGTATCCGGCAGAAATCCAGTTGGAGGCCACACTGATTACTACAGTTGCCAGAATGGGATTTAAGGACCACTGCAGGGGATCAATTCCCATTTTCTGTAAAATAAAGTTAATTAAACCGTATTCCTGTCCGAACATCCAGTTGATTGTGATACCGGCTACCAGAGCAGATAAAAGAACCGGAATATAAATCAGGGTACGCATAATGGTCTTTCCCTTTACCAGCTTAGAAGTAACCAGAGCCGCTAAAAGCAGGGGAACGGCAATCTTAAAGGGCAGGTTGCAGACCGTATATACAAGGGTCCGTCCCACGGTTTTATAAAAATCTGTGTCCTTTAAAATATCTGTATAGTTCTTTAAGCCAATCAGGTCCATGGTCTTCCAACCGTCATAATTGGTAAATGAAAACCAGATGCTTAAAATCAGCGGCACCAGGAAAAATACTGCAAATAATGCCAGTGATGGAAGTACGAACAGCCAGAAGCTGTGTGTATGGCAGAATGACTGCCTTGTACTCTTTTTCATGTCAATCTCCTCCTTGATTTCTTTTTAATCATTCATGTGCTTTCTGCATTCCATAAAGAACAGCATAGCCAAAGCCTGTCCGTAAGGCATGGGCTTAAGCTCAATCTCTTTGTAGAAATCCTTTGTCTTTCGTCCCATGGGAGTTCCGTAGGACACCTGATTGACAACGCCCGTCTCATCGGTATATTCCATAATAGGCTCAAGAGCCTTAAGAGCGCCCTCAACCCAGTCTGCTTCTGCCAGCCCCAGTTCTGCCCCCTTTAAAATACCATATGCAAAACCACAGGTAGCGCTGGCTTCTACATAGGAAGTCTTATCATCAATCAGAGTATGCCACATTCCCGTGGGCTCCTGATACTGAATCAATGCTTCTGCCTGACGCTTCCAGGTTTCCTTCAGGAATTTTTCCACGCTTGGGCTGCAGGGGCAAAGTGCCAGAAATTCCGGAATCGCTGCCGTAATCCAGCAGTTCCCTCTTCCCCAGAAGGCTGCAGCAAAATGGCTCTCTTCCTTAAAGGACCAGCCGTGATACCAGAGCCCGGTCTTGCGGTCTGTAAGATATTTGATATGAAGCAGGAACTGGTATTCCGCCTCGTCCTGATATTTCTTTTCTCCCAGAATCCGACCCATATTCGCAAGAAAGAGGACGGTCATAAACAGAGTGTCATCCCACAGCTCTCCCTCATTTAAGGTATCTGAGGTAATGTGCTGCAGTCCGCCTTCCTTTGTTCTCGGAAAATCAGCGTAAATCCATCTGGCCCATTCCCGGCAGACTTCCATGTAGCGTTCATTATCTGTCTCCTCTGCCACAAAGGACATGGCTAAAAGAGGAGTTACCGTATTTACATTCTTGGCTGGAAGCCCGATCTTTAACTGCCTTTCATAGTAGGAAGTCAGGATGTTCATATACCGCTCATCCTTTGTTTCTTTATAGAGCTTCCATACTCCGTAAAGGCCCACGCCCTGAGTCCACTCCCAAAACTGGTACCTTCTGATATCATCTCCGGCAAGGCTCCTTGTCTTCATTCCCTCCATAAACTGGGAATCCTCCTCGTAAAGAACCTTTTCAAAGCTGTTAAGATACAGATCAATATAACGGTCAATATCCGCTGCTGTGTATTTCATCCTCTCGCTCCTCTCATCGGAAGACCTTCATCGCTTCCATCACTTTCTGGATCTATCTTAACACTTTGATAAGTCAATTTCTACATTTATTTTGCCTTTTAGCTATAATAGTATTGCATATTTTGCTTTATGTGCAGGTTTTTGCTTTTTTATTTTATCAATCATTTCTCAAAAAGGCAACAAAAAAAACAGTCCATCCCACAAAAGAATGAACTGTTTTCTTTGTAATAAAATTAGTATGCCATGTCCCACTTAGAAGCCTCAGACAGCTGCTTTGCAAATCCGTCCAGTGCCTCTTTTGCTGTGATCTCTCCGGATACGGCGCGCTTTAAAGCGTCTCTGTACTCATTATCCTTATAATTTCTCCAGGAAGAGCTCTCATCTGTCATAAATGTATCTGTAACAAAATCTGTCTCAGCCTGCATTAATGCAAACTCTTCCTTTGCCTTGTCTGTCTCAGGCTCATAGGCAACATCGTTCATAACGGACAGGCCCTTATGAAGCTGCAGATACTCTTTGTAATGCTCCTCCTCGAACAGCCACTGTACGAACTGCTTTGCCAACTCAGTATTCTTTCCGTTCTGAGGAATTGCAAGAGCTGCGCCGCCGATGATTGCAGACTGGCACTCGCTTCCCTTTGGTGAAGGCATTACACCAAATTCAAACTTGGAAATATCATTTGTAAAGGTGTTGTAATTCCAGGAACCGGATAACAGGATGGCTGCGTCTCCGTTCTTAAAATATTCAACCGGGTTGTCTGTGGTGCCGCCTGCCCAGATTGCCTTTGGCATTACTTCATTGTTAGCCTGAACAAAGCGCTCCAGAGTTGCTACGTTTTCAGGACTGTTTACTGTTACCTTAAAGCTGTCCCCATCCTTTTCTACCAGAGAACCGCCGTTTCCATACATCAGGATATCGTAACGTGCTCTTGATACGTCAGCAGCAAAGCCATACTTTACGCCGCCCTTTTCCTGAAGCACTGCCGCATTTTCATACAGCTGATCCCAGGTCCATGGATTCTCCTGTGTGGGAGCCTCAATGCCTGCTGCGGCAAATGCATCCTTGTTATAGAAAACACAGGTTGTTGTAAACTGTTCTGTGATACCTGTAATCGCATCAGAAGAATAGGATTTTCCTACAATATTAAGTGCGGACTGGTTAAATTTGGAAAGATCTACCACATCCTCCATGTTTACGAACTCGTCCGGATAAATCTGATGAAGGAAGGTGGTGGAAACAATGTCCGGAAGGTCTTTATTCTTAGCCATAGCCGGGAATTTGCTTCTCATATCATCATGGGAAATGATAATCTTTTTAATGGTATTTCCGCTTTCCTCTGCCCAGTGGTTTAAAGCATTTCCAAGAGCATCCTGCTCTCCCGGCTCCTCAGAAAGCATTACGGAAAGGGTCTGTCCTGTAATGGGGCCTGAGCTTTCTGCTGCTGTTTCTTCTCCCTTTTTTGCTGAATCAGAACCGCCGCAGGCTGTCAGTGCTGCTGCCATAGACAGAGTCAGAACGCCTGCCAATGCTCTTGCTGATCTCTTTTTCATAATAATATCCTCCTTAATACTGCTGTTTTTGCATTTCCTCTTAACTGCTTTTGATGACTCCATAGTATCATTTTAGCGCACCAATTTCTACACCATTTTTGCCTTTTTTGATATATAATATTGTATTTTTTGCTTTTTACTTCCATCTTTGCTCTTTCAGGCCTGTTTTCCAGTACAGGCCTTCGGTGTAATGCGGATGGAAAAAATCTCATATGGTTTCATTTCAAATTCCAGCGTCTGCCCCTTCTGTACCAGCTCTGTACCCGGAACAAATGAGATTGTCTTTAAATCAGTATGCTCCATCAGATCACAGACCGCTGCCTCAAAATCAGAAAGCAGTGGAAGCTCCATATGTACTCTGGTACGCATTCCATAAGCCTCATACAGGCGGATAATCAGGTCATCCCCCTCCTCAGCCTTTTTTACCGTATCTGCAAAAATGTTTTCTTCGACAATCCGCAGGAAAGACCAGCTTCCTGTTTTTATTCCGTTTTCTCTCTGTATGATCAGAGAACAGTTTAAATCATATGCCTCCCGGATTACCCCTCCTCTCCTGAAATCGCCTCTGTGCGGATAAAGGGAGTATGTAAACTCATGAAGGCCCCGGTCTGCCTGAGGGTCCGGGAATATGCCGGATTTAATCAGAGTCAGGCTCATCACTGAATCGTGAATATCGCATCCGTATTTACAGTCATTTAAAATGGCGGCTCCATAGCCGTATTCGGACAGATCCATCCACTTGTGGGCGCATACCTCAAAGCGTGCCTGATCCCAGGTGGTATTTTTGTGAACCGGGCGCTTCACATTTCCAAACTGAATTTCAAAATCCGCTTCACTGCTCTGTATATCAAGAGGGAAGGAGGTTCTTAAAAGGAGCTGGCTTTCATTCCAGTCTGCCTTTGTCTTAAAATCAATTCTGGCGGTATGGGAATAAAAGCAGATCCTCTGTTCCAGAACGGAATCCATAAAACGGCGGCGGATAAAAAGGCAGCCTCTTACAGGACCGTTTTCCTCCAGATAAAATTCCGTAACGCCTCCGAATTTCCATTCCTTTTCCCTGTATCCTGCATCAATATTCCAGGCGTCAAACTCCATGGGGCGATCCTCATATACCAGAAGTTCATTTCCAACAGCACCTTTTTTAAGCAGCTCTCTGTCCTCTCTCAGATCCCGTATACCGCAGATTTCCCCCTGACCGTCAAATTCCATATGGAAAAACGGCGTATCAAAGCTTACGGGCCAGCCTCGTTCATCTGTCATCAGGCTGGTGATCACCGGCTCTTCTTCTGCCCTGACGAAAGATGAATATTCATATACTCCGATTCCCTTAGAAGGCGCGTCTTTTATCAGGAATAGTGTACTGCCGTCCGGCGTTTTCTGTACGCTGATGTTCTCCGGGCAGCTCCCGTCCAGTAATTCTTCTGCCATAACGGCCTCTTCACCTGAAAGCTCTGCAACAGAGGTCCGTCCAAAGCTTAAGGGATTAAAGACAGCCAGACATTCCTTTTTATTCTCTTGTTCCAATACAGACAGAACGGCTGACCGGGATTTCTTTACAATCCTTCCGGCTGACCGAATAATTTCCTCATACTGGACAGCGGAATCCTCATACACATCCTTTATGGATGAACCGGGCAGAATATCGTGAAACTGATTTAAAAGCAGAAGCTTCCAGTTCTTTTCCAGTTCTTTTTCAGGGTATTCATATTCTGCTCCCATTGCATTTGCCAAAACAGAATAAAATTCCGCATCACCCATTAAAAATTCGCAGGTCCGATTGTACTTTTTGTTTTTTGCCTGAGAGGTATAGGTTCCCCTGTGGAACTCCAGATACAGCTCTCCACACCAGGAGGGGAGACATTTCCGGTCCATATTTTCTTCCAAAATATGGAAGAAGTCTTTTACAAAAGTCTGGCGTACATGGGGTACGCCTGCGACTCCAGCTTCCATTCTGCGGCTCTGCTCCAGCATCTCCTCTGTAGGGCCTCCGCCTCCGTCGCCATAGCCATAACAGGTCAGAACATCACTGCTGGTTTCCTTATTCTGATATCTCTGCCAGGTTCCCTTTATCTGACTGGGATTTTGCAGTCCATTGTAGGTGGTACTTCCGTTTGGCATATCCTTAAGACTGCATCCGGGAAGATAATTTCTGGTTGTAATCAAATGGGTCAGAACCTGGCTTCCATCAATCCCTTTCCACATAAACGTATCATAAGGAAAGACATTATACTCATTCCATCCCAGCTTGGTAGTCATAAAATAGGAAAGACCTGCTTTTTTCATGATCTGAGGCATGGCTGCACTGTATCCAAATACATCCGGCAGCCAGAGCACCTCCTGCTTTTTCGCCCCCAGCTCTTTTTCAAAAAAACGTTTCCCATAGAGAATATGGCGGATCAGCGACTCGCCGGACGCCAGATTGCAGTCCGGCTCCAGCCACATTCCCCCTTCGGCCTCCCAGCGCCCCTCCTGTATCTTTTCCCTGATTTTCTCAAACAGCTCCGGGGCCTCTTCCCTTACAAATTCATAAAGCTGGGGCTGGCTGGACATAAACTTATACTCCGGATACCGCTCCATCAGGTTCAGAACCGTCTTAAAGCTGCGCACTGCCTTCTGCCTGGTCTGTCTCAGAGGCCATTTCCATGCCACATCAATATGGGTATGACCGATGGAATGAACCGTTACACGCTGGCTGCGGCAGATGTCCGGCAGATTCTTTTTCACATACTCCCGCACCTCTTTTACAGACCGGAAAAATTCTTCTGATCCCGGCTTTCTTAAATCAAGGCCCGAAATGGCAGTATTTAAAAATTTCATAACTTCAATCCGGTCCAGATCCTCCTCGGAAAGAAGCTCTGCCGCCTCAAAAGGAACCTTCAGATCATAATACAATCCTGCGATTTCCCTGTCATAGACAGAAGCCGTAAGGTGGAAAAAGTTCGTAGGATTTTCGCTGTTGGAATAGGCATAAAACACCAGTTCGAATCTCTCTTCCTCCCGAGCCCGCTCTGTGAGAATCAGATCCTGATGGTTCATATCCATAGTTCCTGCGAGGCTTCCATCCTTATATGCCATAATCTGAGGATTATCCGTGTTCCAGATATCATCCGCACCCGTATTCAGGGTTACACGGACTTCCTTTCCTTCCCATTCCCTCTTTATAACAACGCTTGTCCTGAACCAGAAATGCCGGTCCCTTCCTCCCCAGGTTTCACAGCTTCCGAATGGCGTCCATCCATCCCTTATCTGATCCTGATTAAGGGTTTCTGAAAAATGGTAGTCTCCCGGACGGATCTCTACCTCTGTCAGCTCCTCCTTTAGAGAGTAACGCCACTGCCTCAGGCTGTCCAAAACCGGTCGTATTCTGTTTCTCGTTACATCCATCTGTTCGTCCTCCGTTTCTTATTTTCCCATTCATCTTTTCTTCAAGCTGTCCGCAAGCTTCAAATACAGAACGTAAAACACAGCCATGGCTGCGGGAAGGATCATGAAGCTGATGCCATAACCCCATCTGGAGGAAGCTGCGCCGAAGAGCATATTAAATACAATATCTGCCACTGTAGCCGCGCTGATAATAACACCTGTGCGGGTAGCCGCTGTGCCTGCCGGATAGATCTGCTGGATCAGGAGCACCATGGTCGGATACAGAATTGCCAGTGCAAATCCCGATGCGCCCAGAATCCATACACCGCCCTCTCCCAGAATACAGCCTGCACAGAACATAGCTGTTCCAATGCCTCCAAAGAGCTTCATACTTCTTACTGCTCCCATTTTCTGAACCACAGGAGCGAAAATCAGACGTCCGGCTGTCATACCGCCCCAGAACAGGGACAGGCTTGCAGAAGCGCTGGCAGCTTCCATGGAAAATGCAGAAATACAGTATGACATCAGCCAGTTCATTATGCCATGCTCACCAATAAAATAACAGCCCATCATGGCAATAAAAATCCAGAATACCTTTGAATCCGGTTCTTTTTTCGGTATCTCCCTTTCCTGTTCCTTCTCTTCCCCCTGTCTGGGCACTTTTAAAAAGAAAAACAGCGCCACTACCAGACAGGCGATTCCTAAAAGGACGCCGTTGGTCCATTTCCAGCCCTCATAGTGAAAGGCATATCTTCCCAGCAAAAACTGACTTCCGCTGGTTCCGATACCCTGAATAAAAAACAGCACATTTACCATAAGTCCCGCATAGCCGGCAAAGACAGCAGGGGTCAGTATATTCACGGTAGTATTTAAAAGAGTAGATGCTCCCAAAGCAAGGAACATGGAAACCAGAATCCACATATAGCTGTCTGTCACCAGATTAATAAGCACCGCTCCTGCCCAGACTGCCGTTACAGCCATAGCCACATTCTTTCTGGGAAACAGATCCAGAAGCTTACCTCCAATACTTAAAAACAGCAGATTTCCCACATAGCTGATTGTGACAATCAGAGACAGCTGGCTTCCGCTTAAATCATACCTGTTCTGAAATACAGGGGCAAAAATCCCCCGAAGGGCGTCATTTGCTCCAAGTCCTGCCATTAAAAAAGCAAAGCATAGAAATGCAATCCATTTTGTTCGTTTCATTTTTCTGATTTTCTCCTGTTTATTCTTCTGTCCTTCCCGGCGTTATAATCCAGGTCCTGGAAAATTCCGGCTCATTGAACTGATATTTTTCTAAAAGCTGAGGACCGCAGCTTCCTGAACCGATACCGCTCTGACTGTGATCCAGACAGAGAACCGTGCTGTCTGCCTCCTCCAGCTCAAAATCATGAGCCTTCCCGGACAGCTCCTCCTGCGTATAGGTACAGGCCTGAAACATAAATGTTTCCCCGGATGTAACTTTAAGCCCCATTTCTTCTCCCCTGAGAGAGCACCAGCTGCAGTCCCAGTGAGCGCCATACTCCTGAGGTTTCAAATAAGGACGGTGCATGGTTCGTACGTTCCCCTCAAATATGCCGTGCCAGGACGCCCTGTGCTTATCCGGATAGCTTTCTTCCGGCCCCATTCCGCAGTAACGCACCTGACAGAAGCTCTTATCCAGAAACAGACGCAGGCCAAACCTTGGCAGGAAAGGAAATTCCATATCCTTCTTTACGTTCAGCTCCACCTGGATCTGACCGTCCGGGTGAATCAGCCATCTGGATTTAATATTTAAGATGCGCTGAATATGAACCGCTGATAAAGACAGCTCTGTTACAAGCTCTGCTGATCCGTCTTTCAGCAAATGTGCTTCTGTTGAATAGGTTCGTACTCTGGTACGGTCATAACCGGCCCTCTCCCATTCCAGACGGATGCGGCGGTCATTATCCGCAGGAGCGCGCCAGATATTGTACTCTATGGGGCGGGTGAGATATTCTTTTTCATCCTTTTCTATCCTTGAAAAAGCTCCCAGGAACGTATCATAAACATAGGTGAAGTCCTTTCCCGTTACAGTAATCTGCCCTTCTGTCTGCTCCAGTATAAGAGCAGCTCCAGCTGCTTCCGGTAATTTTTCTTTCCCGCAGATTTCTGTTTTTGGGGACACAGACTCCGGCAGCCTGACTTCATCAAAGCCAAGCTCCCAGCCCTCCTTCAGTCCGGGAACCGGATATCTGAGCAGATATCTTACTCTCAAAAAGCTGCTGCCTCCTTTGGGAAGCCTGCCTGTATACTGCACTGAAGCGCTTCCATGAGGCGGCACGGAGGGCAGCTCCTTTTGTATGCCTGTCTCTACGATTTTTCCGTCCTGAACGGTTTCCCATTTCAGATACACATAGTCCTTAAGATCTGTAAAATCCATATAGTTTTTAAAGGTAACTGTACTATTTTCCCAGTTCACGCTCTGTATTCTGGCCGGACGGTATACGTTTTTAAATTCCCGCAGGCCCGGATGGGGAATCCGGTCGGGGGATACCAGGCCGTCCACACAGAAATTTCCGTCATGAAGCTCTTCTCCAAAATCTCCGCCGTAGAGAAAGCCCTCTTCTGTCCTGACCGCATGGTCGCACCACTCCCAGATAAAACCGCCGCACATTCCATCGTATCTGTGAATCAATTCAAAATAATCCTCCAGATCTCCCGGTCCATTTCCCATAGCATGGCAGTATTCGCACATCATAAAGGGCAGATTTTCTGAAAAAATCCGGCTGTCCGGCTCCTCAAAATACCTGCATATTTCCTCCTGATCCGGGTACATCCTGCTGTACATATCCATGGAGCTGAAATCATATTTCTTTACATCCGGAACATATCTTGCGCCCTCATAATGGCACAGTCTGGTATCATCCCGTTCTTTAGTCCAGGCCATAGCTGCCTCAAAGGCGCATCCGTAAGCACTTTCATTTCCCATAGACCAGATCAATACGCTGGCATGGTTTTTATCCCGCTCCACACAGCGTCTCGTACGGTCCAAAACGGCCTCCGTGTATGCCGGGTTATCTGCAATCCACCGATTCCACTGCCTCACATGGGTGTCCCAGTCATCCACCCTTTTAAATACCTTATCTGTGCCGTGGCTTTCATTGTCCGCTTCATCCATCACATAAAATCCCATTTCATCAAAAAGGTGGTAATACTGGGGACTGTTGGGATAATGGCTTGTACGGATGGCATTTACATTGTGCTCCTTCATCAGCCGCAGATCCGTTTCCATCTGCTGCCTGCTTATGGCAAAGCCTGTAACCGGATCACTGTCATGGCGGTTTACGCCGTGGAATTTAACGGCTGTTTTATTGATAAACAGCACTCCGTTTTCCACATAAATCTCCCGGACGCCGAAGCGGTCAGTGATCCATTCTTTTTCTGTCTGAAGCTCAATGGTGTAAAGCCATGGCGTTTCCGCAGTCCAGAGCCTGCAGTTCTCCAGACAAAAACGAATTCTGTCTTCCTCTTTTTCTCTGCTCCAGTTCTTCTCTAAAACCACTTCTCCATCCGGGGCCAGCACACGAATCATCCCCTCCGGACGGTCAGCACCATAAAAGGACAGTTCTACAGAAATCTCAGCTGAATTCCCCTGGATATAGGGACGGATAAAATAATCCCGAACCGCTTCCTTAGGACGTTTCAGTACATACACATCCCTGAAAATGCCGCTCATGCGGAACTTGTCCTGATCCTCCAGATAACTTCCGTCACACCACTTTAACACCAACACGGTCAGACGGTTGTCTCCCTCCTTCAGATACCGGGTAATATGAAATTCACTGGTAGAATGGGATACCTGAGAATATCCCACAAAAGCTCCGTTGATCCACACATAAAAGCAGGAATCCACGCCCTCAAAATTCAGAAACGCCTCCGGCGCATCCGGACAGCTTTTATATTCAAAGCTCCTTTCATACAGTCCGCAGGGATTTTCCCTTGGAACAAAGGGCGGATCAAAGGGAAATGGATATCTGGTATTGATATACTGATTCACATCTTCACCATAACTCTGCCATACAGCAGGAACCTCTGCCTCCTTTCCCCTGATTACTCCCTCATTCCAAAAATTCTCCGGCAGATCGTATACACTTTCAAAATATTCAAATTTCCAGATTCCGCTTAAAAGAAGAAAACGGTCTGATTTCTCCCTGTCCAGAAAATAACATCCTTTCCCGGAAGCCGGAATATAGTACGCCCGGTCAGGCTCTGTATTTACATGCAAATGGTTCATATCCTCAAAATAACCTGGTATCTGCATTGCTGTATCTCCTATGATTATTATTTTTCTTACAGTATACCTGCTTTTTAAAGCAATAACTATTTCAATTTTGCCTTTATGCTATTTAGGTATTGCATTTTTTGTTTTTTTGTGATTTACTGATGATACCATCAGTGAACAAGGGGGTAGAACTCATGAAAACCTATCACAACTCGCCTCTTCTCTACGAAGAAGGTTTTTCCATTATTATCAACGAAGTAGCCACACCCATTGAAAACTCCACTTTTTATTACTTTGATTACGATAAACGCAGCCACGCAATCAACATGGATTTTCCTCATTTTCACAGCTTCTATGAGCTGATGATCCTCTTAAGCCCAAAAGCATACCACTTTGTAGAGGGAAAACGGTATGACCTCATTGCAAATGACCTGGTGCTTCTCCCTCCCTCTGTGCTTCACCAGTCGGAATATCGGCCCGGGCCGCCC
>CAUCBQ010000021.1 GCA_958441075.1 uncultured Clostridiaceae bacterium
GTCCGTGATAACAAAAAAAGCTGTAAACCCTTGAAAACAAAGGCTTACAGCGTTGCTTACTGGCGTCCATGACAGGAATCGAACCTGCGGCGTTTCGCTTAGGAGGCGAACCCTCTATCCTGCTGAGGTACATGGACGTATATAAAATTTTCAGTGTTGGGCGATTGTTCCAACAAGCCCTTAGGAGGGGGACGCTCTATCCTGCTGAGCTATTGACGCACATACCTATGAAATTGTAACCAGTACAAATAGGACAGGCTGCGTTAACTCTCACAGCCTGTTTTATATCATACATGATTTCCATCCAAAAATCAAGTATCAAATCCTGCCCGTTCCCTCCGGTATGTCTTAACCAGCAGCGGAACCTCGGCAATCAGCATACCGATCCAGCCTGCCATATAGGCCAGAGGAAGGGCCTCGATCTCCATTCCCACAAGAAATACCAGCGGAAGAGCCGCCAGCACCCGTACACCCATATTGATAAAGCTGCTGATAAGGGTAATTTTCAAATCTCCAATTCCCCTGAAATATCCCTGGATTCCGTTTGTAACTGCCGGAAGCAGATACATGGCTGCAATCAGATGAAGATAGCTTACTCCATGAAGGATTACCTCCTCATCCTTTACAAACATCAGCATGAGAGGTCTGGCAAAGAGAAAGCACACTGCAAAGACAGCTATTCCGTAAATCAGCTCCAGCCTCATTCCGCAGCGGAAGCCTTCCCGCATCCGGTCTTTCTTTCCCGCGCCTTTATTCTGGGCCATCATAGCCGTCATGGCATGGGCAATATTCTGCTCCGGCGTATAGGCAAAATCATCTATTCGGTTTACTACTGCAAATGCAGCCGCCACCGATACGCCCATAGTATTTACTATAGCCTGTATTCCCAGCTTTCCAAGCTGAACCGTAGCCTGCTGCATAGCGGACGCCCAGCCGTAAGAAATAGTTTTCCTTAACAGTTTTCTGTCAAAAATAAGCCATTTCCTTCCCAGTCGGAGCACCGGAACCTTTTTCTGTATGTAAATGACGCAAAACAGACAGCAAAGAGCCTCGCTGATCACTGTTGCAACAGCACAGCCGTTGCTTCCGGCCCTTAATATTACTACAAAAAACAGATCCCCGAAAATATTCAGCACTGCACTGATGATCAGAAAATAAAGAGGCGTGCTGCTGTCTCCCAGAGCCCTTAATGTACTGGAAAAGAAGTTGTACAAAAAGGTAAACATCAGCCCCCAGAAAATGATCCTCAAATACTCCTTTGTCATCTGCATAATAGACGGATCTACCTGCATGAGCATCAGAATCGGCTCTGCAAATATAACGCAGAGCAGGGTCAGAATAATGGAAAATACCATTCCCGATATCATAGTTGTGCTGATCTGCCGATGAAGCGTATCATAGTCTCTGGCCCCATACTGAGTGCCCATAAGAATTGCTGCTCCCATGCAAAGCCCATTGAGAAAAAGAATCATCAGCGTGGTAATAGGATTGCAGATTCCCACTGCCGCCAGCGCTTCCTTTCCAACAAAATGGCCCACGATGATACTGTCCACTGCATTGTAGGTCAGCTGGAAAAGATTTCCCAGCACAAGCGGCACTGTGAACTGCACCAGCATGGGCATTATTTTTCCGGTGGTCATGTCTTTTGTCATACTGCATTTCTCCCTTGTCTTTCACCGTCAAACAATCATTCTGACGCAAAATGTAAACACTTACAATTCTAGTGCATTTTGAGAGAATGTCAAGGAAAAACCGCTTTATCCGGCATTTTTACTCCACCTTCATCATCCGGTACCCCACCCCAATATGAGTCTGGATATACTGTGGAGAATCCGGCTCGCTTTCCAGCTTTTTACGCAGGGTCGCCATAAAAACACGCAGGGACGCTATATCATTATTCCAGCTGCTTCCCCATACCCGCTGTGTGATATAGGTGTGTGTCAGAACCTTTCCCACATTCTGAGCCATAAGGCAGAGAAGCTTGTACTCTATGGGTGTTAAATGCATCTCTTTATCTCCCAGATAAGCGCAGCCTGCTCCGTAATCAATCCGCAGCCTTCCATTTGTAAATATGGAATCTCTTCCTGAACCGTCGCCATTCATAACTGCAAGACGTCTCTGGGTAACTCGCAGTCTGGCAAGGAGCTCCTCTACGGAAAACGGCTTTGTCAGATAATCATCTGCCCCTGCATCCAGGGCATCAATCTTATCTGTATCCTCACTTCTGGCACTAATTACGATGATCGGGACATTTGACCAGCTTCGGACTCTTTTTATAACTTCCATACCGTCCATATCCGGAAGTCCCAGATCCAGCAGAATAATATCGGGATTCTGGGAAGCAGTGGCTAAAACCCCCGCCTCCCCTCCGGCAGCAGTATGAAACCTATAATCATTTGCTTTTAATGTGGTAGTGATCAGATTACGCACGGGAGCATCATCCTCGATCACTAAAATCAATGGTTTGTTCATGCAGTGTTACCTCCTCTGCAGGCAGTGTAAATGTAAATACAGCTCCCTGAGGTTTATTGTCTGAAACCCATATCTCTCCTCCGTGTGCCAGAATAATAGATCTGCACAGCCCCAGTCCCAGCCCCAAACTTCTGCGTCCGTCCGCAGCCCGGTTTGTTCCCGTATAGAACATATCAAATACCTTTGATTTCTGATCATCCGGTATCCCCGGTCCTGTATCACGGACTGATACTACCACCATGCCATCCTTTTTTTCTGTATGGATCTCAATCCCGGCGCCTTCAGGCGTATATTTCACGGCATTATCCACCAGATTAATGACCACCTGAACAATCAGTCTGGCGTCCATTCTTCCAAGAATAAATTCCTCATCGCTGCTGACCTCTATTTTCCGGCCGCCCCGGTTCCGATCCGTATGGCGAAGCGCCTCGGCGATTACCTCATCCATCAGCTCCGCAGATATCCGAAGATCCATCCGGCCGTCCTCAATTCTGGTAACGGACAGAAGATTTTCCACCAGCTTGATCAGCCATATGGAATCATCATAAATATCTCTGTAAATCTGCATCCTGATTTCCTGGCTGAATTCATTTTCATTGGAAAGCAGGTTGCTGGCATTCCCGGAAATCGATGTAAGAGGCGTTCTGAGATCGTGGGAGATGGACCGCAGAAGATCCGCCCGAAGCTGCTCCTTTTCAATCTGCATAGCTGCCTGGGCAGATTCTCTTGCATACTCCTTCATTTTAGAGGCCAGAGATCCGGTAATAAGAGCCACCAGAAACATGATGCCAAATGTCACCGGATAGCTGGGATCATAGGCCCGTAGGGTAAAACGGGGTACTGTAAACAGAAAATTAAAAGTCAGTACACTGATCACGGATGCCAGAATGCTGTACCTCCAGCTGGCTGTAATGATGGAGATAATCAGCACTCCCAGAATATAGACCGCAATAATATTGGCCTCCGGAATCTTAAGCTTCGAAAACAGAAGCCCTACCAGCGTAGCCGCAGCCAAAATCCCCCCTGTCCGGCCTGCATCCCTTATAACGCTGTGTTTTTTGTCGGAAAATGATTTCATATCTTAAAACATTTCTGGATATCCCGGCTCTCTCCCAGCACAAGCATGGTAGCGTCCCCGGTAAGCAGGGTATCTGGACGAACGGACATATCCAGTTTTCCATCCCGTTTTAAGGCCATAATATTAATATTAAACTTCTTTCGTATATCTACCTGCCCAACGGTTTTTCCCACCCAGTTTTCAGGCATTTCAATCTCAAATATTGCGTGTGTATCACTAAGCTGCACATAGTCAAATATATGCTCTGAGCTGTAGCGGATCGCTGTCCAGTTCGCCACCTGCTTTTCCGGATAAACGATCTCATCTGCCCCGTTTCGCAAAAGAAAACGTGCGTGCACATCTCTGGAGGCACGGGAAACAACCATTCTGGCTCCAAGATCCTTTAAATAAGCGGTTGTCTCCAGAGAGCTCTGAAAATCACTGGCAATCGCCACAATACACACATCGAAATTGCTTACGCCCAGAGTTTCCAGAAACTCCATATTTGTGCTGTCTCCGATCTGAGCATTTGTTACATAGGACATCACGGCCTCTACCCGGTCCTCCTGCTTGTCCACTGCCATAACCTGATGGTCCAGCTCATATAATTTTTCTGCCACATGACGGCCGAAGCGGCCCAGTCCAATCAGTAAAATTGATTTCATAATTACTCCCCTTTCTCTTATCCCACAGTAATTTTTTCCTGAGGCAGTCTTGAAACGTGTGGTTTCACTCCGGAAATAGCCGCATAGACCAGCGTCAGTCCGCCTACTCTTCCGCAGTACATTAAAAGAATCAGAATAATCCGTGAAGCCCCGCTCAGCTGCGGTGTGATACCCAGTGTCAGCCCCACAGTAGCGATAGCAGAGGCCGTTTCATAAATACAGGTCAGGATAGGAAGCCCTTCCAGATAGCTGATAAAAAGCGCGCCTCCGATACAAAGGGTGATATACATAATCATTACAACGGCTGCATAACGTACTGTTTCCTCTGAAATACGCCGTCCGTAGCACTGAGCGTCCTCCTTGCGGTAAAATATCGCCCAGGCAGACAAAAGCAGCACTGCCAGCGTAGTCGTTTTCATACCGCCTGCCGTAGATCCCGGAGAACCTCCTATGAGCATCAGCATAGCTGTCAGAAGCTGTCCCGGCTCGCTCATGGCAGTCAGATCTACTGTATTAAAGCCTGCTGTTCGCGGAGTTATGGACTGAAACAGAGAAGCCAGAAGCCGCACTCCCTGATCCTGCCACTTAGGCCCGCTAAATTCAAAAAAATAAAAAATCACAGCCGGAATCAGAATCAAAAGTGCCGTTGTGGTAAGAATCACCTTGCTCTGCATCCTGTATTTTCTCCAACACTGCCTGTTGGTCCATATATCCTCCCAGGTAAGGAAACCCAGACCGCCCACTACAATCAGCAGCATAATCGTAATGTTGATTACAGGATGCCCCACATAATGTGTCAGGGAAGAGAATTCCTCCCTTACGCCCATAAGATCAAATCCCGCATTGCAGAAAGCGGAAATAGAATGAAATACCGCATACCAGATTCCTTTTAAAAAACCAAAATCCTTAATAAACTGCGGCGCCATCAAAACAGCTCCCGTAAGCTCCACAATAAAGGTGCCTTTTAAAATAAATCCCGTAAAACGGACGATTCCTCCCACCTTGGGAGCCGAAATCGCATCCTGCATGGTACTGCGCTCTCTGAGGCCGATCTTCTTTCCCGATACCATAGCCAGCGCCACGGCTACAGTCACTACACCCATTCCGCCTACCTGAATCAGCGCAATAATCACAAACTGACCAAACTCTGTCCAGTATGTGGCCGTATCATGAACGATGAGTCCCGTCACACATACAGCCGATGTGGAGGTAAACAGCGCATCTAAAAATGACGCCCCTCCCGGTCCTCTGGATGATATGGGGAGCATCAAAAGCAGCGCTCCCAAAAGAATTACTCCCATAAATCCAAAAATAATGATCTGAGCGGATGTAAGGTGCTTTTTTCTGCCCTGAACATTCATAAATAATACCTCCGGTTATTGTCTCTGTAATAGGTAATTATGCCATATAGTTCGAAAAGATTGTGTTAAGACTGAAAACACCGGTATAAAGATTGTATAAAGACGGCATAAAGACGATATAAGGAATATGCCTAAAAATCTCCGCTTTTATCCATATCCGGCAGCTCCATCGCCGCCTTATCTGTAGGTGCACAGCCAAACATCTTTCGGTAAGCCCTGAAAAAGCTGGAATAATCTCCAAATCCGGCTCTGGATGCTGCCTCTGCAGCCGGCGCCCCCATAGCCAGCTCCTTTCTGGCAATCGCCATACGCTTATAAAGAATATACCGGGCTACTGTCGTTCCCGTAGCCTGACGAAATACAGCTGTCAGGTGATTCCTGCTCATAAAAAACCGCTCTGCCAGTCCTTCTACAGTCAACGGGTCATTCAAATGGCTGTTGATATAACGAATCACCTCCTGAGCCTGCCCCTCTGAGGCATGAGCATGTCCTCCTCCTCTGGCATATATTGCAGAAATACCTGCCAAAAGCGACAGAATTCGTGTGCGAATTGCAATATTCTGCAGCTCTTTTCCGTAGGTTCCACATTCCTCAATGGCATGAAAATACCATTCAACGGGAAACTGTTCCTCCAGACATCCCCACCCCTTTCCGAAGGGATTTAACAGGAGCTCCCGCTCCGTTCCATTTAAAAGGTCTCCTGTGAAATGAACCCGGATTCTGTCATACTCATTTCCATCCAACACCCTCAAACCATGAAAACAGCCGGGAGCAATTACCAAAAGGCTTCCCGGACGGGGACAGTAAGATCTTCCTTCCAGAAGATACTCCACATTCCCCGTTATCATATAATAAATCTCATAGCTGTTGTGACAGTGCATTTTATATTCCATGTCTGCCTCATCACTGCGGGTGTGGGCATAAATCACCTGTTCTGTCTTAAAGCTGACCTCCTGGTACACATTATTTCCTCCTGACGCTCTCTGTCCGGCCCAGTCCGGGGCCGCATATTTTTTATTATTTATCAGTTTATCAGAGTTTGTGCATTTTGCAATATTTCTTTTTCATTTCACAATGGAAATCCCCATCCGGATATACTATAATCCCTTTTGTAAACAAAAACCGAAAGGGCCCTCCCCCTTTCACACATTTTATCCCCCCTTTATACACATAGAAAAGACCAGGTATCCCCAGTACCTGGTCTTTTGCTGTTTCATTAATCCCTATAATTTATAATCCACCGGATGGCCCGCCTGGGTCATATCCACCAGGCTCAAATAGCGGTCCAGCTCCTCTTCTGATAAAAGTCCCTCTTCCAGAACGATCTGGCGCACAGGAACCCCTGTACGGTTGCATTTCTTTGCAATCTCTGCGGATTTTTTATACCCCAGTGCAGGACAGAGCGCTGTCGCCAGAGCTGCGCTGGACTCTACCAAAGCACGGCAGTGTTCCCTGTTAGCCGTAATGCCAAGAATACAGTTATCAATCAGAGTTTCCACTGCCCCTCTCAAAGTGTCAATGGATTCAAAAATCTTATAGAAAATGACCGGCTCAAAGGCATTTAATTCCAGCTGTCCTGCCTCCGCCGCCATAGTAACAGTTACGTCATTTCCAATCACATTATAAGCCACCTGAGAAACCACCTCAGGAATCACAGGATTAATCTTTCCCGGCATAATGGAAGATCCGTTCTGCTTTGGAGGCAGATTGATCTCTCCCAGACCCGCTTTGGGTCCGCTGGAAAGCAGACGCAGGTCATTGCAGATCTTGGACAGATTCACCGCGCATACTCTGAGAGCTGCAGATGTATGTACAAAACCGTCCAGATTCTGGGTAGCGTCAAACAAATCCTCTGCCTGACTGCAGTCTGTGCCGCAGACAAGATTTACATTTCGGATAATGTGAAATAAATACACCGGATTTACATTGATCGCCGTTCCCACAGCAGTAGCTCCGATATTTAATACCTTAAGCTCAGTATCCAGCGCCCGAATCCGGCGGATATCTCTCTCAATTACTGCCGCATAAGCCTCAAAGGACTGTCCCAGACGGATAGGAACCGCATCCTGAAGCTGGGTCCGCCCCATCTTCACCACATCATCAAACTCAATGGATTTGTCACGAAGGGCTTTATGCAGCCGTTCCAGCTGCTCCAAAAGTCCCGGAAGCAATGCCAGAATCGTCAACTTTCCCGCACTTGGAATCACATCATTGGTAGACTGGGCCATATTTACATGGTCATTGGGGTGAACAATGGTATAATCCCCCTTTTCACCGCCCAAAAGCTCGATTGCACGATTAGCTATGACTTCATTGGCATTCATATTGGCAGAGGTGCCTGCTCCGCCCTGAATGGCGTCTACAATGAACTGGGAATGGAGCTTTCCTTCTATGATCTCATCACAGGCCTTTACAATAGCATTTCCAATCTTCTCATCCAGTATATGGGCCGTCATGTTGGTGTAAGCTGCTGCCTTTTTAATTCTCACCAGATTTTTTATAAATTCCGGGTGCAGAGGGCGCCCTGTAATATGAAAATTCTTCTTTGCACGCAGCGTCTGTACTCCATAATATGCCTTCACAGGCACCTCCATTGTGCCTATGGAATCTGCTTCTTTTCTGGTCATCATAATAGTTCCCCTCCTGTTTTGCCGTTGTGTTCCGGCTCCTATCTGGAGCATAGCACTTTTTCTGAAAAAATGAAATACTTTGAAAAATATTGAATATTCTTAACAAAACAAATCAGAATATTTCTTTAATAAAGTTTGTTTTTATTTTTCCTTCTTTTTTTAGGTTTGTTTGGCATTAAAAATGCTGTTTTTGTCTCCTCTTCCGTTCATTCCCATGAGAACTGTTATAAAGCCGGGACATACTAAGATCAGCGTCCGAACTTTCGGCGCCAGGGCGTTTAAATACATTCCGGAATTTTTTAAACCCTGATTCATTCTTTCAGAAAGAGAGGTGCTGCTTAAATGAACCTGTACCGAGATGAATCCAATCCTTCCTCTGCTGCCTGCGGATGTAAGGACAGCTTTTCCTTTCCCGGCGAAAAGCTCCCGCTGGCAATCGCTACCATCCCCATCCAGCCCTGGGAAGTTCCCTCAGCTGCATCTGTGGGACTAAAACAGGGAAGCATTTTTCCCGGCCTTGTACTCCCGTTTTTTAAGGAAGGAGGAAACACCCATGTCTGACCGAAAGGCCATGTTAAAGGAACTTCAGGAAATCAGCTTTACTGTCGATGATTTAAACCTCTACCTTGACACTCACCCTCTGGATCTGCCTGCTCTTGAGGCCTTCAGTCAGGCAAATACCAGAAGAAAAAACCTTCTGGAAAATTATGCAAAAGAGTTTGAACCCCTTACCAGAGACTGTGTCTGCCCTGATACGAACAATCAGTCCGGCTCCTGTACCGACTACCTCGGACGGAAGCATTTTACCTGGATCGACGGGCCTCTTCCCTGGGATTGTGAAGGAGGTGTTCTCTGATGTGGACCTATGAAAAACGTCTTCAATATCCTGTAAATATTAAAAAGACCTGTCCGAAAACAGCTTCCCTGATTATCAGCCAGTTTGGCGGGCCCGACGGCGAATTAGCTGCTTCCATGCGCTATCTTTCCCAGCGTTACACCATGCCATGCAAAGAAGCAGCGGGACTTTTAACGGATATCGGCACAGAAGAGCTGGCTCATCTGGAGATCATCTGCGCCATGGTATTTCAGCTTACCAAAAATCTGACGGCAGAGCAGGCAAAGACAGCCGGATTTGACGCTTATTATATCGACCATACCGCCGGGCTGTGGCCTGCGGCTGCCGCAGGCATTCCCTACAACGCCTGTGAATTTCAGTCTAAGGGAGACGCCATCACGGACCTCCATGAAGACCTGGCTGCAGAACAGAAGGCCCGCAGCACCTACGAAAATCTCATCCGCGTTATTGACGACCCGGATGTACTGGACCCCCTCAGGTTTCTGCGCGCCAGGGAGGTCGTTCATTTTCAACGGTTTGGAGAAGCACTGGAGAAGATAAAAGACAATCTGAACAGCAAAAACTTTTACTTCT
Source organism: uncultured Clostridiaceae bacterium (assembly GCA_958441075.1). Classification (GTDB taxonomy): domain Bacteria; phylum Bacillota; class Clostridia; order Lachnospirales; family Lachnospiraceae; genus Enterocloster. Next base: position 9,615 of record CAUCBQ010000021.1, read on the forward strand.
TTAACCCCGAATTCGACAAGCAGTTTATGACCGGACAAAAATAAGCAAAAAAACCGGCAGGAGCATCCTGATTCAGATCTCCTGCCGGTTTTTAGCTGTCATTAATTATCTATTCTTTTTCACAAAGCTCTGCAGCTTCATTGCCTTTTCCAGATTTCCCTCAACCCTCAGCTTTCCTGTGGTAAAGGCAAAAATCGGATCAAGCTTTCCGCCTGCCAGCTTAAAAAGCGTATCTGCGGTGCAGGTAAAAATGGCGTCTCTGTCATAATATTCATAGGGCTCCACATAGAGAACTCCATCCTTTACTTCTGCGTAAAAAGCGCCCTCTCCCTCACCTGTAATATTAAACTGGAACGCCAGATGCTCCTTTTCCCCGCTTACATCTGCTTCCATAAAAATACTTTTAACCTGTGTAAATACTTCCTCGTACGTCATACCGGTCTCTCCTTTTTCTGTTTTTTACACCTCTCTAATATACCATGATTTTCCTCCGGTTTCCAGACAAAAATACCCCGCAGCAAATCATACGGATCAGCTGCAGGGCATTTCTATTTTACTGTTTTACCTGTACATTCCCATCTACAATCCACTCACCGTTTTCATTTACCATATAACCATCCGGCGTCATTCCATTTTTTATCATGGAGCCAACCGGGCGGTTAGGATCGGGGGTATTCTGGAAATAGTAGCACTTTCCATTAATCCAGTTCCAGCCAGTGTACATAGAACCGGCTCTGCTGTCATTCTGATCATGAAGGAAATATGTATTTCCGTCACGGTCTGTAAACCAGCCGCTGTTCATATAACCCTCGGCATTAAAGTAATACCATGCCTTAAAACCATTCGAGGAACACTCATACCAGCTGTCTGCGGGATATGTACCGTCTAAAGCGGCAAACCACCAGCCTTTTTCATTCTGAATCCACTGACCGTTTGGTTCAGGTGCTTCCTCCTTCTGAGGCCGGGCTTTATACTCATAAATCTCTTCTTCATCCTCGTCATCGCTGTCCTCATAGGATGGAGGAACGGTGGTTTCCGGAACCGTGGTTTCTTCCTCTTTTTTAAGAATCATTTCATAGGGCTCATAATCGCCGAATTCTGTAATCAGTCCCTTTTCATGGAACCGGTCTACAATCTGGAAATCATTCTCATCTACAGAGATTGTCACATTTTCATCAGACTTCATGGTGATAGTTCCAAGAAGAACCCTTTTTCCTTTTTCAAGAACGGTATCTCTTCCAGCCACATACAGCTTCATGGTCTGGGTTTCATCATCATAGCGCTCTTCGCAAACGGATGCGCCGCCTCTCTTAAAGTCTGATTCGAATTTAAAAACAGGCTCTTCTGAAAGCTCCTCCTGACTGTCAAAATTCAATGTCAGGCTGAAGGCCCTGATATCCTCCAGAGCTTCCTTTTCCTGAAGCTCCAGATACATGCTCACTACGTTTTTCTTCTTCTTTTCCCATGTAATCAGGCTGTGCTTTTCCGCCCGTGTGAGTACGGGCGGAATCAGTGCCAGAAGAAGGCAGACTGCAGCCAGGCAGCCGAAAATTGATTTCTTCTTCATCTTTCTATTTTATTCTCCATTGTTTGGTGATTGACTGTTTGTAAGCTGAATTTCCGGAAGGGGATCAGGTATGGCAACCAGTTTTGTATCACTCACAAGGCGGTCCCCCTCATTTGTTTCGGCATTCTGGACACGGTAAAGCTCTGCCCGTACCTTTTCAGGACGTTTCGTCATACCATTCTGATCCTTGGGTTCAATATAGTAAATCCATCTTCCCTCTGTAACCTCTCCCAGCTGTCCGTCCTCAGGATCGGGAGCCAGAATCAGCTGGTCTGCCACTATATCTCCCTCACTGTTCTTTCCTCCCACTGCATTGCCTTTCTCATCATAGAGAATTACCATGTTATAGGCAGGATTGCCTTTATAACGGCCTGTAAATACGATGGAACCTTTCGGAATGACGGTTGATCCGCTGCGCTCTGCACTGGAAGGAGACGCTGTGTCCTCTTCACCGCCGCTTTCACTTCCTGAATGTTCAAATACTGCATCCTCAGCCAGTATTCCAAATTCATCCAGTTTTATACTGTCTCCGATGGGACTGAGAATATCAATCTCTGCCGCTGCAAAACGGTCTGAATTAACTGCCGTAATCTTTACATAGGCCGCATCATAGATATAATACCTGCCGTCATTTTCCTTATCGAAATGCACGGTAGCAGTGCCGTCCTTCAGCTGGAAGGTTCCCTTTTTAATCTCCGTCCAGTCACTTCCATCCTCGCTGATGGAAATAGAGTATCCCCCGATAGGGTCATCTCCGCTGTAAGTATATTTCACACCTGCGATGGCCTCGGTTCTGCCAAGGGAGATTACAGCCTGAGCGTCTTCTTTCCTGTCTTCTGTACCGGAAGCCCCCTGCTCTGTATTCTCAGCAACAGCCACGATTCCCTCATATACTGTATTCGGATCATTATCAATCATGATCTTTGCGCTGCTGATGGTTCCGCTGCAGGACTGATGATACTGGTCTTCCCCGCCATTTCCGGCTCCGTCAACCTTTTCGTCCTCAGGAGACCAGGTATTTACCGTAATGCTCCAGCCTGACTTATCCATGCTTCCGTCATGGGAAACCAGAATTTCCTCACCCAGTCTGTAAGCTTTTGTAGGCATCATGCACCAGTCAATTCCTCTTACCTCATAGCCGACTACCCGGTTATTGATTCCGGTGATTACATCTGTAAATGTATTCTCCTGTGTAAAGCCCACCACCTGGCGCTCTTCTTTTCCATAACGGCGCTGGATTCGGGTGATCTCATAGCCAAAAATGTCACCGCTCATATCTGCTCCGTCCTTACCGCCGGCCTCCATAGTCAGAGTCACACGGCCTGGATCTTTTTCTGCCTGCTGCGCCGTGGCTGTTACTGCTACAGATTCTGCAATACTCTCGCCGCCTTCTGCACGATATGCTCTGGCCTCGTCATTGATATAGTAAATGGCCCTCTCTTCCGGATCAAACTGCTCTGCATACTTCTTTGTTTTCGCATCCGGCGTCATGCCCCAGCGTGTGAAAAATTCCAATACGTTCTTTTGGGCAGCCGCACAGGCCAGACGCATAAGGGCATTGTCCTTATCTGCTCCCTCCAGCGTCAGCTTTATATTCTCCGGCGCGGGAGCACGGCTCGTATCTCTTGCATAGGAATCGATGCGGGCATAGATCAGGTTCTCTCTCTGCTCCCCATAATCTTCATAGGTTTTAAAGTTATATCCGTCGTCATAGGCCAGATGAAGCTGCCAGTACATTCCCAGCCGGTCGCTGCCTCCGCCCTTTGTGCCGGAAGTTACCTTTCTGTAGGCATCCTCATATTTAAAGCGCACAGAATCGCTGGTATCCTCAGCCTGAGCCAGAATGGAATAATAGTTATTTGTCACCTCAGCCACAGCGTAAACGCTTTCGTTAATAATATGGCCGATCTCGTGGGCAATTCCCCAGCCGAAATATTTTCCGCTTTCATATTTGCCGTTATCCGACTGGATAGGCTCCGGACCGCCTAACAGTGCGCAGGAATCCCACTCAATACCGATATGAAGTCCGCCTGCATACATAAATGCGCCTGCAAACATTCTCTGGTAACGGATGTTTAAACGGGTAGATGGAAGCTTATCCTTCTCATAGGTTTTTCCTTCCATCACCGGGGCTGCGTTTAAGCCTTTATGCTGGTAGAACAGATGAATCATCTCATCCGTGGCTGCAAGAGACTGGTACAGCTTCTCTGCCGCCTCCTCCTGAGATTCACCATTTCCTGCAATAGACTTATATACCTGCTTAATGGGAAGCGAATACATCATCTGATCCAGAACAATGTCAGTTGCACCTAAAATACAGTTTCTTTCGTCATAATCCAGACCGGAAATGGCGCTGTGGGAGTCCTCACTGTCAGAGTTCTCATTGTGCATTTCCTCTATCCGATGGACATATTCCATCATTTCCGCCACATAGGCCTCTGTCAGCTCTCTGCGTTCCTCTGCCGTCTCTGCCCGTGTCACATCCAGAACAGGATACTGGGAACCGCCGATAACACGGACTGCATAAACCTCATTGGAATTATTTCCGGTATACTCTATATACAGTGCTCCGCCCTTTTCCGTACCCAGACTTGAAACGGCAGGTACTGTAATTTCATTAAAGCCCACCTTCAGAGATGTTACTTTTTTCTGTAAATGGCTGGCTTCTGAATGGTACTGAGTTGCGTAAAGATCCAGATTTGTATTATCTCCGGTACGTTTTCCGGGCGCTCCTACATAGATCACAACCTTCTCTCCAGCCAGAGCCGCTGTTCCCAGAGGCTGCCATCCATTGAGACCGGCGCTGAAGGTAATATGGCTGTCGTACTTCTTAGATACTGTGGTATCTATATGAATCACCTTCTGAACCGCTTCATTGTTTAAAATCTTCTCTGCATTGTCCAGTTCCTTCAGAATCAGATCTCTCTTTGGCGTCATTTCTCCGCTTACAGGATCTACCTCGTCGGCCCGGCTTCTCAGCTCTGTGATTCTTTCCTGCGTAACATCCTCATGAAGGGTCATATGAAGATCATCTGTATACAGAGACAGTACATCATTTAAGAGCTCGTCATACTCATAGAAACGGATTTCTGCAATACTGAGATAGCGTGTGGAGCTTGGCACTGCCCCATTGAGCTGAATCCTATCTGCCTCAAATGGCTTATCTGCCAGAAATTCATAGTATTTCTTTCCATTTTTATCCAGACTATCCCGGACAGAAATACGTCCGCCTATGATCTCCGGCTCACTTTCCTCTCCGTTCCATGCCCGGATACGAACTGCATTAAAATCATTTTTCTGATTCGGTCCTGCAGTAAATGCAATGGTATCCATGGTATAGGGCTGATCCAGAGTCACAATAGGACCTCTGTAACTATAGTAAGCACCTGAATCCCAGTCATCTAATTCCCATAAGGAATATGGATCACCGTCCACCACATCTCCCGGAACCCCTGTCACAGAACCGGTGACAATAGATACTTCTTTAATATGCTCTGTTAACGCCTGTCCTTCCTTCGGCTCTGTGTTGATCAGCCGGTAAGCAGGCATTTTTGCCGCCTCCACTGTAATCGTACTTCCGGAATACACAACAGACTGTGGACTGTCTCCCAGAGGATTATGACCGATCATGTAAATCTCATACTTCGTTTTATCTTCCAGACCGCCGATGGTCGTACTGGTTCCTGTAAGCTCATCCATCATTATGAACTCATCCTCTGTATCTGCCTTACGGTAATACAGACTGTAGCTCTTCGTATCCTTCATCTTTTTCCAGGATACATGAAGGCTCTTATAACCGCCCTCAACGGAAATATTTTCCGGCGCCGGCGGCGGACTGTCAGGCTCCGGCGTCACCGCAAGCTGTGCGCTGTAGCTGCTCTTCCAGCTTCCGTTTACAGATCGTACCTTTACCAGAAATGTTTCATAATTTAACAGCTCTTTTCCGTTAAATTCATTCACTGTTAAAGTGTTTACAGCCGTTTCCAGAATCTCGGTTTTTCCATTATTTGTAATAGAAACCTCATAGCCTGTAATATTTACCTCTCTGTCCCAGGTAAGGGTAAAGGTTTTGCTTCCGATTTCAGCGCTTACATTCTGAGGAATATTCTGAACTGGCGGCGGAATACGGTCTTTCATATCGCCCAAAAATTCCACCTGGCTGATTTCCGCCAATTTACCTTCTGAAACGGTTCCCGTTATCTTTATACGGATCTTTTTCACCGGCTTCTGGTTCTTCAGGTCAATCAGAATGGCACCGTCTGAATCAATTACAGCTGTGCCGCTGCGGAAGGAACGATTCTTTCTGGCCCTTGCATACCGGTCAATCTTGACTGTGATGGTTTCTCCGTCCTCCAGCTCTGCCTCGACCTCACCGGTGCTGATCGCTCCCTCAGAATCTGCCGGAGACTGAATTACAATTCCGCCGATCACCGGCTGGTTGGAAAGGTCCAGCTCCAGCTCAACGGGATAGCCTTCTGAAATAGGTTCATCCGTATCCTCACGTTCTAATGTAACTGAGCTGTCAGAACCCTTATGAAACAGCTCCTCCGGTGAGCCGTCTATAATTGTCGCCCTGCTTGCCTCGCTTGATGAGGCAACGGAAACATCGCCGTCCTGTACGGTCACAGAACGTTCTACTGTAGAAACGGGATATTTGTTATCACTTCCCTCTTTTCCTGTATACAGACTGGAAAAATACTGAAGATCCACCAGGTCGATCTCTCCGTCACGGTTTAAATCCATGCCTTCCTGATCCATACCTGTAATATCGCCCTCATAAACAGCATCTATCAGGGCATTCAGATCCTCTTTGTCAATCCTTTCACTTCCATCCACATCTCCCATGCGAATCAGCCCGGGGTGAGCGGAAGAAGAATATTCATAATCCCCATAATCATTCAGAAGCATAATCTTTGAGGTATCATCCTTGACCTCTATGGTCTGCTTATAGGGCAGATAGCCTTCTGCTGTTACCAAAAGCTCATAGCTTCCATTTGGAATATTTTCAATCGTTTCATTTTCCTGCTGTCCTTCACCTGAATCATCCTCCGGCATCAGACTGATTGTGAAGGACTCCTGAAACATATCCTCCTCTTCAACGGCTCTTGCCTTTTTAGATACGGCCTTATTTAACTCAATATTAAAATCCACAGCGGATTTTACCGGAAGAACCGTACGGATTTCCACTGTCACTGCGCCCCTGTGTTCCTTTCCCGGCTTTACCGGCTGGCTGGGGCTTGCAACAGGAATCAGCCCTGTCTCAGCTTCTTCATCCCCTTCATCTTCGTCCTCATCCTGCCGCTGGCTTTCTGATGGGCTGGCAGAAGGAACGGATTCTTTCTCAGCTTCTTTTTCTGTCTCCTTCACGTCCTCTGTTTCATCTTCAGTCTTACTTTGCGTTTCCCCATCCCCGCTTTCTGATTCCTGCACAGAGGTATCTCTTTCCTCCTGGGCTTCTGTTTGCCCCACAAATTCCGGCAGCTGCGCTCCATAGGCGTTAAAAGCGCCAAGGGGAAGCTGCAGACCAATCCAGGCAGCCAGCACACATGCTAGTTGTCGTTTCATTTTTGCCTCTCCTCTTCTTTTTCGTATCGTTTTTGTAACCAAACGTACCTTAGTATATCAGGAAATTACTGGGATTTCAATTATTTTTTAAGCTGTCTATACATAAAAAAATCTCCCGTACATGTCCTGTTTCCATTCATGTACGGGAGTTCATTTTTTAGCTGTATTTTACACAATTCCCTGTCCCAGCATAGCCTGAACAACCTTCTCAAAACCTGCAATATTGGCGCCTGCTACATAGTTTCCGGGAACACCGTAGCGCTCTGCCGCATCTGCTGCCTTTGCAAAAATATCAGCCATGATCTTATGAAGTTTCTCATCTACTTCCTCAAAGGTCCAGGACAATCTTAAAGAGTTCTGGCTCTGCTCCAGACCGGAGGTTGCAACGCCGCCTGCATTTGCTGCCTTACCGGGCATAAAGAGAATCTTCTTCTCAACAAACAGATCCGTTGCTTCTCTGGTGGAAGGCATATTTGCACCCTCTGCCACTGCAAAGCAGCCATTTGCCAGAAGGGTTTTTGCATCGTCCAGATTCAGCTCGTTCTGCGTTGCACATGGAAGAGCAATATCGCAGGGAACGGTCCAGATTCCCTTTCCCTCTGTATATACAGCAGAAGAAACTGCCTCTGCATACTCCTTAATACGTCCTCTGCGCACTTCCTTGATTTCCTTGACTACATCCAGCTTAATTCCTTCAGGATCATATACATAGCCGTTGGAATCGCTCATGGCAACTACCTTTGCACCCAGCTGCTGTACCTTCTCCACTGCATAGATTGCAACATTTCCGGAACCGGATACAATTACCGTCTTTCCTGCAATTTCTTTGCCGTTGTGCTTTAACATTTCATCCAGCATATATACAAGGCCATATCCTGTAGCCTGAGTTCTCGCCAGAGAACCGCCGAAGGTCAGTCCCTTTCCAGTCAGAACGCCCTCATATAAACCGGTCAGTCTCTTATACTGGCCGAACATATAGCCGACTTCTCTTCCGCCTACGCCGATATCTCCTGCCGGAACGTCTGTATCCTTACCGATATGGCGGTACAGCTCTGTCATAAAGCTCTGGCAGAATGCCATGATCTCACGGTCAGATTTGCCCTTTGGATCAAAGTTGGAGCCGCCCTTTCCGCCACCCATAGGAAGACCGGTCAGAGAGTTCTTTAAGGTCTGCTCAAAGCCCAAAAACTTAAGAATACTCTGATTTACGGATGGATGGAAGCGAAGTCCGCCCTTGTAAGGTCCGATGGCACTGTTAAACTGCACCCTGTAGCCTTTATTGACCTGCACATTTCCCTGATCGTCTACCCACGGTACGCGGAAAGAAACGATACGCTCCGGCTCTGTAAAACGCTCCAGAATACCCTCTCTGCGATACTTTTCCTCATTTGCGTCAATCACCAGTTTTAAAGAATCCAAAACTTCCTTTACAGCCTGATGGAATTCCGGCTCGCCGGGATTCTGTGCTACCACTCTCTCATAAATCTCATCAACATATGACATGGTACTGATCCTCCTTTGGTTTTTGTTGGGGTATGCGCCCGGTTTTAAGCGGACGTATATGGGATGCTCCATCTTTCGATGTACATTTTAGGGACAGTATAGCAAGTTAACTTGCTAAAGTCAAGAAGGAATTTTCCCTAAGTATAAATTCAGCTTCCATTCAAACTTCTCTTCGTCCAGCCTGTATTTTTCCAATAACGCCGGGCCGCAGCTGTTGGAGCCGATTCCGCTCTGCCTGTAATCCAGGCACAGTACCGTACCCGGATACGGATTTAACTCAAAATTATGCATCTTCTCCGAAAGTTCTTCCTGAGTGAAATGAGATGCATTAAAGCAAAGCTTTGCTTCTCCCATAGCCAAAAACTTCAGCCCCGCTCCCTTCAGGCATACATAATCGCAGTCCCAGCGGCTTCCATTTTCCTGAGGCTTTATATATGGCTCAAACATCTGATCCACACTGGTCTGAAAGATTCCGTGCCAGCTGGCCTGATGCTTATCCTCATAGCTTTCCCCAGGACCTGCGCCGCTGTATTCTGCCTGCTCCATATCGTACGGCAGAAACAGACGAATTCCGAAACGGGGAAGAAACGGAAACTCTGTATCTCTGCACACAGTAAAC
>CAUCBQ010000022.1 GCA_958441075.1 uncultured Clostridiaceae bacterium
GGAGCTTAAGGACACCGTGGAGCAGATGCTCCTGACGGGCTGCACATACAAGGAGATTGTAGCCTTCCTGAAGGCGAATGGTGAGGAGATGAGTCAGATGGCTATCTGCACCTATGCCAGGAAGTATCTGGCCACGGTGGAGATGATCAACGTGGCTCAGAGTAATTTCTCCATGCTGATGGAGGAAATGAACCGGTATCCGGATCTGGACACCTCTGAGGCACTGATCCGGCTGGCCAGCCATCACGTAATGAATGCGCTGACCAACGTGGATGAGGAGCAGATGAAGGATGTCCCCATTGAAAAACTGATCAAGGAGACAAACGGCTTAATCCGGGCGGCTGCCTACAAGAAGCGGATCGAGGTACAGAACCGTGAGAGCTATGAAGCAGGGCTGGAAGCAGTCAAGAGCCTTGTGTTTGAGGCAATGGCTAAGGAGCAGCCGGAGCTGTACCGGCAGGTCAGCGCATATCTGAACAAAAAGAAACAGGAAGGTCTGGAGGGGTAAGGATGCGGTGGTATGTGGTTCATGTGAAAACAGGAGAGGAACAGAAAATCGCGGAAAGGCTGTCTTCTGCCGGATTCCGGGCGCTGGTTCCGGCGGAAAACCGTCCAGTGCGAAACGGAGGGAACTGGGACATGAAGGAATATGTCCTGTTTCCGGGATATGTGTTTCTCCAGATGTGTTATAACGCGGAAAATTACTACCGTTTGAAAGCCATTCCAGGGATCATAAACCTGTTAAATGGAACCCTGAGCTATCTGGAAGCCGAATGGATACTGCTCCTTTCGGGGCAGGACGGACAGCCCCTGGAACCTTCCCTAGTGAAAAACAGGGATGGGAAGCTGGAAATTAAAGATGGAGTTTTGACAAAATTCCGAAGCCGGGTCATCCGGCTGGATAAGCGCAGCCGCAGGGCTCTGATTGAATTATCTATCTGCGGAGAGAAAAAAGAGGTACAGCTGGGAATCCGGCTGTCGGAGGAAACAGGAAGCGAGCAGATGGCAGACGGTTGATTCGTCCCGCTGCAGGAAGCCGTGGACATAGGGGAACAGGAACTGAGCAGGATGGCCTGGTCGGGTGGCGGAGCCAACCCACCGGGGGCAGGCTGCGAGGTTCTTTTTTAGTTTGGCTGCAATGCCGTTTAAATTGCGTAAAAACCCCTTTAAAACCGTTTAAAGGATTGCAGGCGGGGAAATGTTCCAGCCGCAGGGAAAGACGGAATACAGGGCAGATAGGAAAAAGGATACAGACAGGAGGTGGGCCGGTGAAACGCCAGGGAAAACAGAACAGCATCAATACCCTTCTTGGAGCATTGACAGAAGCGGAAAGCAGGGCGCTTTATGATGAGCAGGACACATCAGCCTACGATCTGGGCTGCCTTTTAAATACCTTTTTACACAAGGATAATGATCCTGCCAGGGCCCGGCTTTTAAAGGAATATGAGGCGGGCCTTCCGGTTACCGGGCCGGAGGGGATACGGAAACGCCTGGGAGCCATTGATATGGAGTTTTTTGGACGGGCCTACTTTCCACACTACTTTTCAAGGCCGTCCCCGGAATTCCACCGGGATCTGGATGCAATCTGGCAGCAGGGCGTGTTAAAGGGGCGCTATCCTCTGACACCCAGGGATGCCAGGGCCATCAGCCGGATGCCGGGCTGCCGACGGGCGGTAGCAGCTCCCCGTGGCCATGCAAAAAGTACCACGCTGACATTTAAGGGAACCATGCATGCAGTCCTGTATGAGTATAAGCATTATCCCATCATCCTGTCAGACAGTTCTGACCAGGCAGAAGGCTTTCTGGAGAATATCCGTGTGGAATTTGAAGAGAACGGCCTGATCCAGGAGGATTTTGGTGACCTGCAGGGAAAAGTCTGGAGAAACAATGTGATCCTGACAGCCAGCGGGATCAAGGTGGAGGCGATTGGCTCAGGAAAGAAGATCCGAGGCAGGAAGCACCGCAACTGGAGGCCGGATCTGCTGGTACTGGATGATATTGAGAACGATGAGAATGTCCGGACACCGGAACAGCGTTTAAAGCTTTCAAACTGGTTCAACAAGGCGGTTTCCAAGGCCGGGGATGATTATACGGATATTGTGTATATCGGAACCCTGCTGCACTATGACAGCCTCCTGGCCCACACCCTTTCCAATCCCGGTTATAAGTCTATTAAATACAAGGCGGTGTTGGCATTTTCGGATGCGGAAGACCTGTGGAAGCAGTGGGAGGACATTTACACGGACCTTTCCAACGATTCCCATGAGGAGGATGCAAGGGCATTCTTTGAGGCGCACCGAGAGGAAATGCTGGAAGGCACAAAGGTCTTGTGGGAGGAGAAGCTTTCTTACTATGACCTGATGAAGATGCGGGTGGATGAGGGCGAAGCTTCATTCAACTCAGAGGAGCAGAACGAGCCCATCAATCCGGATGACTGCCTGTTCCAGGAGGAATGGCTGGATTATTACAATGAAGCCGAGGTGGATTTCAAAGACCGGAATTTCATCTTTTTTGGTTTTGTGGACCCGTCCCTTGGAAAGACAAAGCACAGCGACTTTTCGGCTATCATTACGCTGGCAAAGCACAAATCAACCGGTTATATGTATGTATATGACGCAGATATTGAACGCCGCCATCCGGACCGGATCATTGCAGATATACTGGAGAAGGAGCGGAGGCTGCGGCGTGATTTTGGAAGGGGATATAAGAAATTCGGCTGTGAGACGGTACAGTTCCAATGGTTCTTAAAAGAGGAGCTAGTTAAGGCCAGTGCAAAGGCAGGCTTATACCTTCCGGTGGAGGAAGTCCCGCAGACTGCGGATAAGGTGCTGCGTATCCAGACCATGCAGCCGGACATCAAAAATAAATATATCAAATTCAGCCGCCGCCATAAGCGCCTGCTTGAGCAGCTGTTGCAGTTCCCAATGGGGGCGCATGATGACGGCCCGGATGCCCTGGAGGGCTGCAGGACATTGGCGAAAAAGGTGAAGAAGTTCCGGATCATGGATCGGGGCTGCTTGGTTTAGAAGGAGGTGGTGCAGATGATTGTCTATATGGACAGGGCGTCGATCGAGGCGCTGTCTCTGGAGGATATCCGGGATATTGTCGCAAGGCACAGCCATAATACGAAATATGACAGACTGGAGCGTTATTATGTAGGGGATCATGATATCCTCCATACAGAAAAGACAGACCAGACAGGTGGGAACAACCGGATTGTCAATAATCTGGCCCGTTATATTACGGATACGGCTACTGGATATTTCCTGGGGCAGCCTGTGGTGTACAGCTCTGAGAATGAGGAGTATCTGGAAATCCTGCAGGATATATTTGACTATAATGATGAACAGGATCACAATACGGAGCTTGGGAAGCAGTGCAGTGTGATGGGGGACTGCTTTGAGATGTATTATCTGGATGAATATGGGAAAATACGCATGGGTCTGGTTTTTCCGCAGAACCTGATCCTGTTCTATGAAACGGAAAGTGAGTTTACCAGCCCTCTGGCAGCCCTGCGCCTGATCCATTCCCTGGATAAAAATGGGAATCTTACTCTGGATGTGGAGTTCTGGACCCATCAGAAGGTCATATATCTCCAGTCACACAATGGTGGGGCCCTTGCTGTAAAAGGATGGGAGGAACATTACTGGGATGATGTGCCGTTCACAGAGTTTATCAATAACCGGGAACGGATTGGGGACTTTGAGGGCGTGATCAGCGAGATCGATGCTTACAACCGGGTACAGTCCAATACAGCCAATTACTTCCAGTATAACGATGACGCCATTTTAAAGATCATGAAGCTGGGGGACGTAAGTACGGACGATATCCAGGACATGAAACGGAAACGGGCCATTATCCTGGAGGATGGGGGAGATGTGGACTGGCTGCTGAAGCATGTGGAGGACACGGCTCTTGAAAATTATAAGAACCGGCTGCGCGAAGATATCCATCTGGGGGCGAATGTCCCCAACATGACCGATGAAGCCTTTGGGGGGAACCTGTCCGGCGTGGCAGTGTCCTATAAGCTGTGGGGGCTGGAGCAGATCTGTGCCATCAAGGAACGGAAGTTTAAGAGGGCGCTCCAGCGCCGGATCGAACTGATCACCCATATGCTGAACCTTCAGGGGCATCATTTTGATTACAGGGATATTGATATGCGTTTCCGGCGAAATAAGCCCCAGAATATTCTGGAGCAGTCCCAGATTGTAGGCAACTTAAGCAGTATGCTGTCAAAAGAAACATTGCTGCAGCTGCTCCCATTCATTGACAATCCCAAAGAAGAAATTGAAAAGCTGGATGAGGAACAGGAGCAGGATACAGAAGGGTTTGGCGTGTACCAGAATTTTGCCAAAGCCTTCCAGCCTGCAGAGCAGGAGGATACACAGGCTGCAAAGGGGGCTGATACCCGGTGAATGAGGAGCAGAGAAAGGAATGGATCCAGGCAGCGAAAGAACAGGTTTTAAGAAATGCCAGGGAAACAGACCAATGTGAAAGGGACCTGATGGAGCTGTACAGTGAATGTGCCATGCAGCTGGAAAAGGAGATCAGGGCCTTTTACAGCAAATATGCATCGGATAACCAGCTGACAGAGACGGAAGCCTCCAGGCTGCTGTCAGGCAAAGAATACAGCTCTTTTAAACGGTCTTTAGAAGGGTATTTAAAAGAGATAGAAACCGGGAATGATTCAGGGCTTATTCTGGAACTGAATACATTGGCAGCGAAATCGCGTATAAGCCGGAAGGAGCAGCTCCTTTCCAATATCTACCGCAACATGGCCCATCTGGCAGGGCGGTCAGAAGAGGGCCTTACGGAGCTTTTGTCAGATCTTGTGAAGACAAATTTTGACAGGAAGATGTTTGATATCCAGAGGATCGCAGGGGTGGAGTGGAAGGCGGCAGGGATTGATGAGGGGATGCTGAAACAGATCCTGTCCTATCCATGGAGTGGGAAGCAGTATTCCCAGACACTATGGGGGAATACGGACAAGCTGGCTGCACTGGTACGCAGGGAGCTTACCCTTGGGTTTATGTCCGGAAGCAGTGTGGACACGATGACGGGAAAGATTGATGCCGTCATGGATCGCGGGCGTTATGCGGCGCAGCGCCTGATCCGGACGGAAGCCTCCTATTTTTCCAATCAGGGACAGCTGCTGGCCTATAAAGAGGCCGGAGTGGAAAAATACCGGTTCCTGGGAGGAGGCTGCGGGATCTGCCAGCGCCTGAACGGAGGGATATTTTCCGTTGAGGATGCAAAACCAGGGGAGAACCTTCCGCCGATCCACCCGAACTGCAAATGTACTACAGTGGCAGCGTATGACATCCCTGTATTTAAACGCAGGGAGGGAAATCCGCTGAAGGATAATCCAAAATTCCAGGAATGGAAGAAACGGCAGATGAAAGCAGAAGAAGAGGACCATGCTGAGCCGGGAATAAAGGGGAAAATCCAGTCATTTTTAGATGACAGGAAAGCCCGGAAGGAAGCTGCAGCCATTTTGGAGCCTTATGCAGACCGGGTAAAGGTGACAGGGGATGTCAATATGAGGAACTACAGGATGGCTGCAGCAGAGCTTGAACGCCAGCTGGAAAAGACCCCGATCAAACGCCTGGATCAGATCGAGGTGTTTGACAGCCGGGATGCTCCTGGAAGAATGGCAGCTGCCAGAGGGCTCTCCCTCCGTCTTGGTACAGATCTGATGAACGATCCGGAACATTACTACCAGGGTTCCGTGGTAAATTGGCAGGACCGCATGGACCGGATCCTTCAAAAACTGCGGTCCAGAATGCAGGGAGCGCCGTCAGAAGAACTGCAGCAGAAATACAGCGCTGTTATGGAACAGAAACGGTACAGCCGTGGAAATGTCCTGTACGAAGGCAGGGAAATCAGCTGTGTGATCCAGCATGAGATGATGCATATAATCACGAATGATAAAGGATTAAAGGGTGACAGAAGGCTGATCAAGTGTTACAATGAAGCCATACAAAGAGGCGATATATACCGGATCTCGTACCGCGCTGCTGCAAATGAAAGAGAATTCCTCGCAGAAGCAGGGGTTATGTATGAAAATGGAGAACCGCTTCCGGATTATATTCGTGAAATGGTAAGGGAGTATAAGACATATGAAATATAAGAACTGTAAAAACTGCCTGTTGTATGATGAACTGACGGACGGGACCCTCTCACCCTGTGATGAGGACTGGAAGTGGGAACGGCACTACTGTATTGCCTATAAAAGTGGTATACCGGATGATATCTGGAAAGGAAAGAAAGCCTGCCCGGAACAAATAGAAGATGCATAAACAAGTCCTGGAAACAGGGCTTATTTTATTACAGAAAATGAAAGGAAAAGGACATTGCTATGGAAAAAGACCTCATAATTTTAAAGGATGGAACTGAGTTGGAACTGGAATCTGCCTCCAGCCTGGGAGATATCCGCATTTTGTTTGCGGATAAAAATTCCCTGATGGATGCATGGGGGAAGATGACTCCGGAAAACCTGCAGGAAGTCCGGATACAAAACAGCTCTGGGATTGTAGCGGCCAGATATACGGATATGGTACTTGGCGATCCGGTCCTTACGGTCCACAGGCAGGGACAGGAGGGATTCCTGGCAGCATTTGGAATCCGCAGCAAGTCTGATCTGGAACGGCTGGAGGAGCGTATGGCTTCGGTGGAAGAAACAACGGATGTACTGACAATGGAACTTTTATCAGGAGGAGAAGGCATATGATTCGTACATTAACCCGGATTTACCGGGACACTGGAAATGAAGAGTATCTGGACAGTGCGGTAAAGAAGCGCTGGATTACGGAAGAAGAGAAGAAAGAGATCATGGAATCGGTTAAAGCAGGCGCCTGACAGGGCGCTTATTTTAATATTCAAATTTGAAAAAAAGGAGACTGCAGAATGGAAGAAGAGATGAAAACGAATCCTGGAACCGGAGAAGAGGCTGGAGGAGGCGGAGCAGCAGCCGGGGGTGACAGCGGGATTTTAGGCAAAATCCGTGAAATTCTGGGAATGGGAAAAGAAGAAAAAAAGGAAAAAGGGGCCAGTGAAGAAAAGAAAACAGAAAGCCAGGACGGCCAGTCCCAGACGGAAAATAAGGGTAAAAAGGATGAGCCGGTTAAAAGCTATACCCAGGCAGACCTAGATGCCGCAGTGAAGCATGTCAGGGAACAGCTGCTTAATGAGCAGAAGGAGCAGAAACGCAGGGAGAAACTGTCCCCGGAGGAGCGCGCGGAAGAAGATGCCAGGGCCGTCAGAAAGCAGAATGATGAGCTGACAGAAAAAATAAGGCGGATGGAGCTGGAACAGAAGGCTGCCGGGCTTCTGGAAGAAAAAAAGCTTCCGGCTGCTTTTGCAGAGTTCCTTGATTTCACGTCAGAGGAAAAAATGACTTCCAGCCTGGAGAAGCTGGGAAAGCAGTACCAGGCGGACCTGGAAGCAGGAATCCAGGCAAGGCTTAAGGGAAGTACGCCAAAAGGCCTGGGAAGTGCAGCTAATTTAACAGACGGAATTATTTCCGCTGAAATTTCAAGACGGATTCGGGGAGGAATGTAGGATGCCAAATATGATTGAATATGCAAAGCAGTTTCAGACAGAACTTGACAAGGCCGCAGTGGCGATGGCAACCAGCGGGTGGATGGAGCTGAATGATGAGCTGGTAAAGTACTCAGGCGGGAACGAGATCAAGATTCCAAAGATCAGCATGGATGGTCTGGCCAATTATGACCGCCAGAAGGGATTTGTGCAGGGCGCAGTGACATTGGAATGGGAGACCATGAAAATGACCCAGGACCGTGGACGCAAGTTCCAGATTGATGAGAATGATGTGGATGAATCCGGGTTTGTCCTGACTGCATCATCCGTAATGGGAGAGTTCCAGAGAGTATATGTAGTGCCGGAGATTGATGCATACCGGTACAGTACGATTGCACAGAAATGCATTAGTGCAGAACAGACCGGTTATGGTTATACACCGGCAGAATCCTCCGTGCTGACAAAGCTGTATGAAGATATTGGAAGGGTTCAGGATGTTGTGGGAGAAGGGGTTCCGCTTGTGATTTCCATTTCCATCCCTGTGGCTAATATCCTGAATAACTCTGACAAATTATCCAGGCGTCTGGATGTGGCATCATTTGAACAAGGGGACGTAAAGCTCCAGATCAAATCACTGGATGGAATCTATCCCCTGCGCAGGGTTCCGTCAGCACGAATGAAAACAAAGTATGTGTTTAATGACGGAACAACATCTGAACAGGAAAAAGGCGGATTTAAGGCAGCGGAGGATGCGAAGGACATTAACTGGATTATCACGCCACAGAAGGTGCCGGTTGCAAAATCAAAAACAGACAAGATCCGGATCTTTGATCCGGAGACAAACCAGGACGCACGGGCGTGGGCAATGGACTACCGCAAATATCATGATCTCTGGATCACAGATGAAGGTGTGAAGACCTGTTTTGTGAATGTAAAGCAGGCAAAAGACTGAAGGGGGAACGCACATGGAACCAGAACAGATAGAACGGATTCTTAAGGATGTTATGGAGTCCATGAAACTGGGTGAAAGTGAACGTTTTCAGGCAGAGCGGTGTGTGAAGCGGATCGGGAACATGATCCTGATCCGCTGCAACAGGGAGGACATTCCTAAGATACTGGAGCCGGTGATCGCCCAGATGGCTGAGGATATGCTCCATGAAGAACTGAATGCCGGGGGAAACGGAAAGGTATCTTCCGTCACAAGAGGGGATACCTCCATTTCTTACCGGGATGATACAGCCCTGACCCAGGCATCTGCACGGATACTGAAGGATTATGAAGCGCAGCTTCGGAGGTTTAAAAAAATGAACCTGCCGAAATAAGGAGATATATGACGGAAGCGGATATTTTAGCATTGACCTATGAGGATGCCGTGACTGTTTACAGGCCGTTTAAAACGGAGTTGAAAAGCGGTGAAACGGTGTTTAAAAAAGGGAAAGAGGGGCGGTGCGTGTATAAAACTGTCCCCTGTGCGCTGTCTACCCATACAGGCGGTGCCTTAAACAGGGAACTGCCTGCCGGTACCGTACCAGTCCAGTATTCCCTGTTTGTGCGTCCGGAAGTAGAGATTGAACCGAATGATTATCTGGAGATCCACCGCCGGGGAAAGGTTACCAGGGCCCTGGCTGGACTTGCCGAACGCCAGCCATCCCATAACAATATCCCTCTGGTGCTCTCTCAGGAGAGGGTCTGATGGCGGGGACCGAGTACCGCCTGGACGGCCTGGATGAGTGGGAACAGGCCCTGGCCCAGGCGGTGGATCAGCAGTATCCGGAGGAATTTAAAGCCATGGTGCTCCAGACCGCCATGGAGCTGCAGGGAAAGGTGAAAGAAAAAACGCCCAAACAGACCGGACGCCTGCAGGGGGCCTGGGAAGTGGGAGAAATCCGCAAAAGCGGCAATGATTATGTAATCGACGTTTATAATAACGTGGAGTATGCTGAGGCTGTGGAGTGGGGACACCGGCAGACACCCGGACGGTATGTGCCGGCACTGGGAAAACGCCTGAAGGCGAAGACAGTAAAAGGCGCACACATGATGGAGCTTTCCCTGCAGGAGCTGGAAACGGTGCTTCCTGGATTTTTGAGGGAGTGGCTGAATGAATTTTTAAACACACACGATATTGTTTAGGAGGCCAGCGTGGACCAGAACATTTTACAGTCAGTAAAGCAGTCAGCAATCTGTCTTTTAAAACAGCATGAGCCAGATACCGACGTATATGCGGAGGAGATCATGCGCACACAGGGAGAGGAAGAAAATGAAGGGAAGGAACCCTGGTATTTTGTGGAAGTGATCCCAACATCGTTTACTACAATGGGGCCGGACCAAACAGAAGTAGCTGTGACCGTGGCCATTGATTACCATGATCCAGAGGAGTGTATCTGGAAATATGGGGAAAAGGCAATCGAACTGGACCGGGTGTTCCGTCCGGTTTTCCCGTTTGAATACGGGGGAGAGCAGCGCCGGGTTACGGTTACACGCCTCCAGTCCAATATAAGCGGCAGACTGCTGCATTTGACGTTTCCACTGACATTCCTGGTATCAGATGAAACGGAAGAAGTCCCAGTGATAGAAGAGCTTCAGACAGAAATGAAAAGGGGATAGACATATGGCATTAGGATTACCGAACATTACCATTATTTTTAAAGGCCTTGCATCTTCCGCGATTGAACGAAGCGAGAGGGGCATCGTGGCCTGTATCTTAAAAGATGATACGGAGGGCGGACAGAGACTGTCCACCTATGAAAGCGTGATTGACATTGATTTTGAGCACTGGACAGAAGCCAATTATGGGTTTCTGAAGCTGATCTTTGCAGGCGGACCGGTGCGT
The DNA here is from genome assembly GCA_958441075.1 of uncultured Clostridiaceae bacterium. Classification (GTDB taxonomy): domain Bacteria; phylum Bacillota; class Clostridia; order Lachnospirales; family Lachnospiraceae; genus Enterocloster. The sequence goes on from CAUCBQ010000022.1 coordinate 10,370, forward strand.
GTGATTGCACTGAGGGAGAAAACGGCTTCCGCAGACGTGTCTTCCGCCCTGAAGGAGCTGATGTACCTGCGATGGAACTATCTGTGCTACCCGGAGATTGAAGAGGATGACAAAACAACGCTGACTGCCTGGATCAAAGAAATGAGGAATGAATCACATAAGACCTTTAAGGCAGTGCTGTCATCCAGCGCCAGCGACCATGAGGGGATCATCAATCTGACGACAGACAAGATCCAGTCTTCCATTACCGGGAAAACCCATAGTGCAAAGGAGTACTGTGCACGGATCGCAGGGGTTTTGGCAGGGCTTCCGCTGTCCAGATCCAGTACTTACTATGTGTTAAGCGATATTCTGGGAGCGGACTGCCCGTCCGATCCGGATGCCCGGATCAAGGCTGGGGAACTGATCATCGTGTATGATGGCGAAAAGTATAAGATCGGACGCGGTGTTAACAGCCTGACTACCCTTTCCGGAGAGAAAACAGGGGATATGCAGAAAATCAAGATCGTGGAAGGGATGGACCTGTACCAGGATGATATCCGCAACACGTTTACTGACAGCTATGTTGGGAAATATGTCAATGACTATGACCATAAGCAGATGTTTGTTGCAGCTGTCCAGGCATATCAGGCAGAACTGGCGGGAGATGTGCTGGATGCTGGATATGGAAATACAGCAGCGGTGGATGCAGAAGCCCAGAAAAAGTACCTGCAGGAAAAAGGGCAGGACATATCACAGATGACAGAAACGGAGATCCTGACGGCCAACACAGGATCACAGGTCTTTATTGTATCAAACGTGAAGTTTGTGGATGCCATGGAAGATCTGCAGATGACCGTGAATATGTAAGGAGACAGTTATGGCGGGATTAAGAGGAAATAAGACACTGGCCGGAACCTGGGGAGAGGTATGGGTGGACGGTGAAAAAGTGTTTGTTCTGCAGAAGGTTGAGCAGAAGGTAGAAGTAAACCGGGAGGATGTCCAGATCGGAATAGATGTGGACAGTAAGATGACCGGCATGAAAGGAAGCGGCACCCTGTCAATCAAAAAGGTGTATACCCGTGCCAGGGCGGTATTGGAACGGCTGTGTGCGGGGGAAGATCTGCGTTGCCAGATTATTTCGAAATTAAAAGATCCGGATGCGGTAAACGGACAGATAGAACGCTGGAGCACGGATAATGTCTGGTGGAATACCATCCCGGTGATCAATTGGGAAACGGGAACACCCATTCAGGAAGAGTGGGAATTTGGATTTACACCAAGCGACCTTAAGAACCTGGATGAAATTAAATAAAATGGGAGGATATCATAATGGAAAAAGAGAAACAGGACATTTTTAATCAGTTTTTAGCAAAAGCAGAAAAACGTCTGGAGGAGAAAAAGACACTGAGGACCTGCCTTGTAAATGTGCCAAGTGTGGGAGAAGTCATACGAATCCGTGGGCTGAGAAACAGCGAGATCGCAGAAGTGACGGAGATGGATACCTCGGATGATATTTATGCAGGGGATAAATATTCGGTCTATATTGCAACGGTGGAGCCGGATCTGCGGGAGATTGCCAGCAAGATGAAAGAAGCCGGAAAACTCACAGAGTATGTGGATGTGGTGGATATGTTTGAGATTTATGAGATCCGCCAGCTGTCGGAGAAGATCATGGAATTATCCGGTGTGACCGGAAAGAATAAAATTGAAGTCATTACTGAAAATTTAAAAAACTGATCGAGCTGGATGGGGAGGCAGAGTTTTTGAGCTATTACATCCAGAAAGGATTTACCCCTGAGTATCTTTTGTCACAAAGCCTTGAACAGAGGCTTTTTTTCGTGGCTTCAATGCGTAAAGCCCTGGATGACCGAGCTGAACTGTTGAAGCTGCTGTTACAGAGGAGGTAGGAGATGGCTGGAGTTACTGGAAGTATCAGTATCCGGGATAACGCCAGCGCTACATTAAAAAATATCCGCAGTGAGCAGAGCAAACTACGTTCAGATACCAAGCAGACTGCCAGCGTCCTTAAAAGTGTCTGGGATAAGCCCCGAAAGATAAAAGCGGATGTGTCAGATGCAAAACGCAAAATGAAAAGCGTGACTGACGCAGCAAAAAAGACAAAACCTGTCACAATGACCCTGAAAGCAAAGGATACGGCCACTAAGGTTATAAAAGGGGTCGGAAACGCGCTGTCTGTTGTAAAAAAGAACAAAGCAGTCACTGCAGTATTAAAGGCGAAAGACCTGGCATCCAAAACGGTAAAAGGAACCGCCAGAGCATTGACAAGCCTGGGGCGGAAAGTGACATCGCCTGTAATCAAGGTGGTGGATAAGGCCAGCGGAACGATCAAGGGGATTGCCGGAAAGCTGGGGAAAATTGCCAGGAAGGCTATGATACCAGTCGGAGTCGCCGCTGCTGCAGGAACGATGGCATTGGGAGGGTCGGTCAGTGCCGGTATGCAGCTGGAACAGCAGCAGATCTCTATTGAGCATTTTATTGGGGCAACCAATAAAGCGCTGTCGCAGGATGATGTCAAAGCCCAGTCCCAGTCCTATATTGAACAGCTGCGTAGCAATGCCAATGCAACACCATTTGAAACCGGAGAAGTAATCCAGGCCGGTTCCAGGGCCGTATCATTGGCCGGGGGCGACATATCCTCGGCTATGGATATGGTAAAGCTGGCGGAGGATATGGCTGCTGCCAGCGGCAGAACCAAGACGCTCATGGATGCCATGGAAGCGTTGGGGGATTTGAAAGTCGGAGAGACAGAGCGCTTAAAGGAATTCGGCTTTAAAGTTTCGGCGGATGAATTTAAGAAAAAGGGTTTTTCCGGCGTATCGGGAGATCTTGGGAGCTTTTTCGGAGGTGCTGCAGGGAAGCTTGCGGGATCTGGAGCAGGACTGGTATCCACCATTACAGGAAAACTGAAAAGTAACGCAGCAGATTTCGGCCTTGGTATTGTTGAACAGTTAAAGCCTGTTTTATCAGATACCATTTCCATGATCGACAAGGCCCAACCGGTGATCCGGAAGCTGTCCGCATCGTTTGGGCAGAATCTGAGCAAGGGGATCGGTGCAGCCAGATCAGCGTTCAACCAGGTAGGCCCGGTCATCAGCAGCCTGGCATCAACAGCCCTTCCTGTGGCATCCAGCTTTGTGAGCAGTATTTCATCAGGGTTTAGCCAGATTGCTCCGGCGGTAACAACTGCCATGTCCGGCATCGGCCCGGTTATCATGACTCTGGTTCCAACCATCCAGCAGGCAGCAGGTATCATCGGGGCAGTAGCTGGTGGGATTGGGTCAGCTATTTCGGCAGTGGCACCAGTTATTACAACTATCATGTCCGAGATTGCGGAAAAGATCGGAGGAGTGGTGTCATTCCTTGCAGAGCGGTCCGATTTCATCCATTCGGTTATTGCAACGGCAGGACCGGCCATCGCGGAGGTACTATCGACTGCCTGGGGGATCATCAGCCCGATCATGGATCTTTTAGTCACTACGTTTGAGATGGTCTTTAGCGTGGTGCAGCGGGTATGGCCCGGAATCCAGCGTGTGATCAGCGGTGTCTGGGATGTCCTGAAACCAATCTTTGATACGATCGGAAAAGGTGCAGACCTGCTTGCCGGAGCCTGGAATAAGGTGAAAGACCTCGTAACCGGAGACGGTGGCGGAGGCGAAGGAAACGGTGGAGGCGGAAGCAAGGGAGGAAGCCCAGGGAAGAATGCACGGGGAGACAACCACTGGCGCGGCGGCCCGACATGGGTTGGCGAACAGGGGCCAGAGCTGATCGACCTTCCGCGCGGGACCAGAATCCTGCCGTCAAAGGAGAGTGTAGCGTGGGCAACAAGAAAAGACAGCAACATCATCCAGTTGTACCAGCCGCCTGCATTGAGCCGGGGATCAGCCGGATCAGGGCGGGGAACAGACAGGAATGGGACGCAGATATCGCTGACGATCCAGAAGATTGCAGATCATGTGACGGTCCGCAGTGACAGTGACATTGATGAAATCGCAGAGCGTACAGCGAAAAAAATCATTGAGGAACTTGATAATACGGCATAATGGGAGGAACGGCCATGGGAAAAAGCAGGAAGATAAAACTGGGAGATATGGTGCTGCCGATCAATCCGGCAGAGCTGGATGTGGTTATGCCTCAGCTTAATAAGCGCATGACCCTTTTGAATATGGGAGGCATCAACCTGAAGGGAAACAGGGATATCACCACAGTAACCCTTTCTTCTTTTTTTCCGGGCCGTAAATCACCATTTTACCATTATGCAGACCGGACACCCGGAAAATACCGGGCTAAGATTGAAAACTGGAAAGAAAATAAGGAAGTCAAACGGCTGATTATCACAGATATGGGTATCAATCTGGCCATGCTGATTGATAAATGTACGTTTAAGGTAAAAGAAGGCAGCGATGATGTCTACTATACACTGGAGCTGTCAGAATACCGGACATTGACGGTCCCAACCGTAGCAGTCCCCCTTCAGGTACGGGATAATGGCTTAAAACAGCGGCCGGATGAAGCCGTTCCCGCTAAGACCCATACGGTAGGGGGAGGGGATACACTGTGGGGGATCGCGAAAAAGTATTACGGGAATGGAAGCCAGAATACCAAGATTTATGCGGCAAACAGCACTGTGATTGAAGAAGCAGCGAAGAAACACGGAAAAAGCAGCAGTAACAATGGCTGGTGGATCTATCCAGGAACCGTATTAACGATCCCATAGGAGGTGGAAGGAATGAAACTATTGGTTAAAGACAGGGATCTGAGCGAACTGGTAGAATCCATTACCTGGGGAGGCGATTCCGGACAGATTTCCCGGAAGCTGGAATTTACGGTTGCCCAGAATGTGCTGGATAAAAATTTTCCTGCTGCAGCAGTCAATGAAGGGGATCAGGTTCTGCTTCAGGATACATCAGGAACTTGCATCTTTGGCGGGATTATTCTTGACATAGATAAAACAGCAGGAAGCAACCAGATCCGCTATCTGGCTTATGACCTGCTTTTTTATATTAACGGATCAGAGATAACAAAAGATTACTATGGAACTCCGGAGGACATATCCAGAGATGTGTGTGCAGCCCTGGGAATTTCAGCCGGTACAATGGCGGCAACAGGGATTACAATCGCTAATCCCTGTGTGAAAAAGACGGGATATCAAATCATACAGTCCTCCTATACAGCGGCTGCACAGCAGAATGGAAAGGTATATCAGCTTGTGATGGAACAGGTCAGCCGGGTGTCCGTGATCGAAAAAGGACAGGACAGCGGTGTAATCCTTACAGGGGATGCCAATCTGTCTGGAGCGTCTTATAAAACAACCCTTAAAAACCTGGTTAATAAGGTTTTAATCACCGATAAAAAGGGGACTGTGATTGGCACAGTGGAAGATCTGGAAAGCCAGGCCGCTTATGGGACGATCCAGAAAATCCATCAGAAAGAGGAGAATAGGGATGCAGATGCGGAGGCCAAAAATATGCTGAAGGGCAGTGAGCCTACGGCATCCGTGACCGGGCTTCCGGATGATATCCGGGCGGTCTCCGGCTATGCGGTATTGGTGCAGGAGCATGAAACAGGACTGATCGGACGTTTTTATATCGAAAGCGACAGCCATACCTATGCGAATGGAGAAGCTGCCATGTCCCTGACATTATCATTTCAGAACCTGATGGATGAGATTGAAATAGAAAAGCCGAAAGAAGATAAGGAGAAATGAGATGGGAGAGTATACAGGAAAGCTTGCAAAAAAACTGAGGAGCCAGCAGGCCGCAGGAACGGGGGGATTATTGTGCGCAGAATATGTATCCCCGAATGCCATCCGGATTGGGGGACAGACATTTTCGCACAATATCCACCAGAATCCAGACTGCAGTGCACAGGCAGGGGATTCGGTTCTGGCGGCGCAGATTGGAACGTCGTTTTATGTAATATGCAAGGTGGTATAATACTATGGGAGTTTTTCCGTTTATAAATCCGGATGTGGCATCAGATGAGAATAAGGATCTTCCCATGTTTCGGGAATATGCATATGACTTTGAAAAACAGTGCCTGAAGCTTAAAGATGGAAACACATATCTGGTGGAAGGGAATGAAGCGCTCAGGATCTGGATCTATTTTGCATTGGGGACAGCCCGGTACCGTTACATGGCTTATGACCGGGCATTTGGGAGCGAAATTGAAGAAAAACTGATCGGACAGCCCCTGAGTGATGATGTGACCCGGATGGAGCTGGAACGGTATATCACGGAGGCCCTGATGTGCAATCCGTATATTCAGGAGCTGTCAGACTTTGAATTTAAAACTATTCCGTCCGGGGTACGTGTATCCTTCCAATGCCGGACCATATACGGGACGGATCAAATGCTATATGAAAAGGCGGTGGTGTGATGGAATGGACAGCTGCAGAGATTCTGGAAGAAATGAAGCAGAATTTAGAGAATGAGGCCAGCAGGATCGAGGGAAGCTTTACGATGGACAATCTCCAGGCGGTATCGGAAGTACTGGCTATGTATAATGGGATGCTGATCCGGCCATTATGGGATGAAATTGATAAACAGATTGAACGGGTTGTGACATCCGGAAATGAAAACCACTATGTATTCTGGGCAAAACAGGTGGAAGATTCCAGTGGGAAAAAAGTGGTGGGAAATGCCAGAGCCTACGGGGTTCGGGACGGGTCTGGAGTTGTGTATGTAGTGCTTATTACACCGGAAGCCGAAGCTCCGTCTGAGGATACGATCCATCTGGTTGAAGAATACATTAAAACCCAGCGCCCGGTTGGTGCTAAGCCCGTCATTCGTGCAGCAGAAGCGGTGGAGGTTACCGTCCAGGGTATTGTGGAGCTGCAGGACGGAATAGAAATCGGCGGGATACAGACCCAGGCACAGAAAGCGATATCAGAGTATCTGTCAGAGGTGGCCTTTTCCAACCAGGAAGGAACGGTGCTTAATTACCACCGGATCGGCCTGATCATAGGTGGAATCCAGGGCGTGAAAGAAATCGTGGATTATACGGTCAATGGCCAGAAAGATTCACTTACAGCAACCTACAGCCAATTTTTTAAGTTGAAAGGACTGACTCTAAATGTTAACCAGTGAAACGATGTTACCCAAGATCAAGACCCGGATTCCACAGATGCAAGACCTTCTTCAGGCAGAGCAGAAATATTTGGATGTGATTTTTGATTTGGCGGAGTGGCTGCGGGGAAGGATGGAACTATTAAGTGAAGTGGTTATGAATATTCCTAATTTAAAAGCCAAAATCAAACAGATCACAGGATGGGATTGCGAGATCCTGGAAGATGCAGAACATCTCACAATCACAATCCGATACTATTTTGATGCACAAAAACCAGATCTGGAACAGGAAAAGAGGATACTGATGTATATTCCGGCACATCTGAAAGTCATCCATGAATTTCTTCAGAGGTATTTGGGATTGAGGCACCTATATGCTGGTGCTGGAAGCGGTGATCGGATCAGATATACAGCATATCCCCAGGAAGTAAACGGGACACAGAAAGGAACTGCAGGTGTAACTGTGCAGGGAGGGATTTGTACATACAGTAAGATGATTATTTATCCGGAGGTATAGGCATGGCCAATGAAAATACAATTCAGGCGACAGGAACATTTATAACCCGTAAGGGATTAAACCTTATTACGAAACTTGTTGCAGCAAAAGGAACGCTTTCTTTCAGCCGTGCGGCTGTAGGGACAGGGAAGCCGCCAGAGGGTTATTCCCCAGATTCAATGATTTCATTATCATCCTATAAAATGGATGCCGAGATTGCAGATTATGGTATCCAGGAAGATAAGGCATATGTTACCATGCAGGTCAGCAGTGACCAGGTAGAAGAAGGGTTCCTGCTTACAGAGGTAGGTTTGTATGCGACAGATCCGGATGAGGGAGAAATCCTGTATGCATATATGGACATCTCTACCGATCCTACTTACATATATGCCAATGGATCAGCCAACAGGACCAAATATGCAGAATTTACCCTGTATGTGTTGGTCGGGACTGTAGAGAAAGTGACTGCTGCAGTCACTCCGGGAAGTATTATTACCAAGGAAACTTTTAAGGCCAGTAATCTGCCTGTGACAGATACACATGGAATTATGGGTGACAGCGGCAGTACCGTAATGAGCCAGGAGTTATTTGATGCAGTGGCTGAAAAAATCATGAATGAACTGGTCAGCAACGAAAAGCTGAATACTGTTTTGACAGAGAAGCTGGCAGATTACATTATGAAAAGCAAGATTGTCAATCACCTGTTGGCAACAGATGAAAGTACTGTATTGTCAGGGCCTATGGGTAAGGAACTTAAGGGATTGATTGATGTGCTCAATACCAAGC